>JAJFVE010000149.1 GCA_021371965.1 Planctomycetaceae bacterium | reverse complement strand
GGGGATCTTCGCCCGCGAGAAATACATCGCCCGCCCGTCGCCGGCCAGAACCGCCTTGACGCGATTGGGATCTTCCGCGGCCGTTGCGGTCATGGGAGTCGTCAGTGTGGCCATCGGGGCGGGGGATTGCTCCAGCAGTTGGACCAAGCGGTCGATGCAGTCGGCCGGCATGTCCGGTTCGTCGCCCTGGACGTTGATGACGATCTGGTCGTCGGCCAGGTTCAGCGTGCGGGCGGCCTGCGCGAGGCGGTCGGTCCCGCTGGGGCAGTCGGGACTGGTCATGACGGCCTCGGCGCCGAAGCCGCGCACGGCCGTCAGTATTCGATCATCGTCTGTGGCCACGACGATGCGCGCAATGCGCTTTGCCTGGCCGACGGCCTCGACCACGTGCTGGATGAGGGTCTTGCCCGTCTGCGTCAGCAAAGGCTTGCCCGGCAGGCGTGTCGAGGCATATCGCGCCGGAATGATAGCGATGGCGGTGTTCATGGACGCAGATTCTATGCGGAATAGGCGGAAGAAGAAATGGATGAATGGATGCGAGGATGGCTTCGTTCTTCTTAGCGGCGGGGCTTGCCCCGCACGGTTGTTCGCTCGAGCAACCACGCGCGTGGCAAGTCCCGCCGTTAATGCCATCCATCATTCCAATCTTACCGTCCTCTTCGTCGGCGACTGGCGCCGCTGGGGCGGCGTTGGCGGCTGCGCCAGAATGCATTGCGCTGCTGCTCGGGCGAACCGGTTGCGGCAGGGGCAGCTTCTTTAGCTGCGGGGCGCTCGCGGCGCATGTGCTGGCTCTGGCCCTGCGGGGGGCGGCTTTCGCGCGGCTCGACGGGCGGGGCCTTGGTCGTATGTTGCAGTACGGGGATGCGCCGGCCCAGCAGCCGCTCGATCTCCCGCAGGTCGTCGCGCTGCTCTTCCGAGCAGAACGAGATCGCCTTGCCCCGCGCGCCCGCGCGGCCGGTGCGGCCGATGCGGTGCACGTACGTCTCGGCCACGTTGGGCAGGTCGTAGTTGAACACGTGCGAGATGTCGTCGACGTCCAGGCCGCGGGCGGCGATGTCGCTGGCCACCAGCACGCGGGTCTTGCCGGCTTTGAAGTTCGCCAGCGCCCGCAGGCGGGCGCCTTGGGACTTGTTGGAGTGAATGGCCTCGGCCGCAATATTGCCGCGCGTGAGCTTTCGCACGACCTTGTCGGCGCCGTGCTTGGTGCGGGTAAAGACCAGCGCCCGCGAGATGGCCGCGTCGGCCAGCAGGTTTTCCAGCAGTGCAATCTTGGTCGCCGGCTCGACGAAGTAGATGGCCTGCTCAACGGTGTCGGCCGCGGGCGACTCGGCGGCCACCTTCACGTGCACCGGGTCGCTCAGCAGCGTGTTGGCGAGTTCGCGAATTTCGCGGGGCATGGTGGCCGAGAACATCAGCGTCTGGCGCTTGGCGGGGATCTGCGCGATCACGCGGCGGATGTCGTGGATGAAGCCCATGTCGAGCATGCGGTCGGCCTCGTCGAGCACGAGGATCTCGACGCCCTTGAGCGTCAGCACCCGCTGGTTGAGCAGGTCCAGCAGCCGCCCGGGCGTAGCCACGAGAATATCCACCCCGCGGTGCAGGGCGGTGGTCTGCGGGCCTTGCTTGACGCCGCCGAAGACGACCGTGTGCCGCAGCGAGAGGTTCTTGCCGTATGCGCGGAAGCTCTCGCCGATCTGGGCCGCCAGCTCGCGCGTCGGCGTCAGGACCAGCGCCCGGATCGGCCGCCGCTGCCCGCCGCTCTCGGCGTGCCGGTGCGAGTGCAGGCGCTGGAGAATCGGCAATGCAAAGGCCGCAGTCTTGCCCGTGCCGGTCTGGGCGCAGCCGAGCAGGTCGCATCCTTTAAGAACGTGGGGAATCGCCTCCTTCTGAATGTCGGTGGCGATCGTGTAACCTTCGGACTCGACAGCCAGCAGTAGCGGCTGGATGAGCTCTAACGTTTTGAATGGCATGAGGGCATCGGGTTTCTTGTTCTGGAGGGTTCTGAAGGGCCGCACTGTACCAGTAATGCCCCGCGCTTACAATCATTGATAGCCGCTGAGGTCGCTGAGGTCGCTGAGGAAGAAGTTGATTGGGGATTTGTGATTTCGGATTGCGGATTAGATCCACCTCTATTCCACCCTTCCAATATTCCAATTCTCGTTTCCCTCGGCGTCCCCAGCGACCTCAGCGGCTATATATAGGTTCACAATTGACGATTACAGGCCGATGACATAGAATGCCATCGTCGGCAACCCACTGCGACGGTGCCGGCAACGTTGGAGAGGTGGCTGAGTGGCTGAAAGCGACGGTTTGCTAAACCGTTGTACGGGGTCATGCCCGTACCTCGGGTTCGAATCCCGACCTCTCCGTTGGATGTGGTGGCGGCATATCAACATTTTCCGATTGCGTTAGTAAAGTCCAGGATCGTCAAGTCGATATCTCAAGCAAGAAGCAGGAATTGCTGTTGTCCCCTGGTCGGAAATCTCGCAGCAATCGGGCCGCATTGTCGTCCCTGCTATGAGTTGGGCGTCACGCACGCCCATATTCCGACCGCAACGATGGCCACTATGGCAGACCCGCACGACATCCCGCAGGAACTTGCAGACCTCAGCGCCAGGATCCTCGCCACGGATCCCGCTCAGGATGTCCCTGCAGAGGAGTTCATGCATGCCCTCAGGCAGGCGCTGGACGTCTGTCCGGACAAGAGTCCCGCCGAGGGGCTGCTGAAGATGGCGATGACGGGACTGGCCGTTCTTCAACAGAACTCTTCAAGCCACGCCGGCGAGATTCTGGAAGCCGTCGCGTGGGTCGTCTCAGTGTCGCGCGATTGCCTGATTCCAGACGCCGCGATCGATGCGGCAGCGATCCGTAAGGCGGCCTCGCGGCTGCGGCAGTTGCTCCGAAGCGAGGACGTTCGTTCCCCCTCGGCGGCCCCTGCGGAAGAACGTGTCACCGTTGCGGCCGCCCAGGCGCCGACGCCTCTGGGGCTGGAGATCGACGCGGATCTGCTCAACGAGTTCGCCGCCGAATCGCGCGACCGCCTTGCCGGCGCCGAGGCGGCGCTGTTGGCGCTGGAGAAGCGCCCGGCCGACAGCGAACAGATCAACACCGTTTTGCGGGCGTTTCACACCATCAAAGGGGCCGCGGGTTTTCTGGGGATCGCTTCGATCGAGCGTTTGGCGCACCTGTCGGAGAACCTGCTGATCTGTGCTCGTGAAGGGCGGCTGGTCATTACCGGGCGAAATGCCGACATGGCGCTGCGGTCGTGCGACACGTTAAAAGACATGATCGGTTCGTTGCGTGCGGGGAATCTGAACGATGTCGCCGTGGCCCCGGGCGACTTGGAGAGCGCCCTGGAAAGCATTTCCGATGACGGTTCCCAGGTTGCCGCGGCCGCGGTCGCGGCGCAAGCCCCTGCGACTGCCGAGACCGCGTCGGACAGCGAAAAAAACCAGCCCTCCGGCGACAGCGGCATCGACGCCACCGCCAGAGTCTCTATTCAGCGGCTCGACGCGCTGGTGGACATGGTGGGCGAGCTGGTCATTTCGCATTCGATCGTCGCCCAGGCGCCGGACCTGGGCAGCGCGGCAGCGGGCAGCGTCGTGCACGTGTCAAAGATCATCCGCCAATTGCAGGACCTGGCGATGGGCCTGCGCATGGTGCCGCTGAAGGGGACGTTCCAGAAGATGTCGCGCCTGGTGCGGGACCTGGCCAACAAGAACGGCAAGCAGATCCGCCTGGAGACCCTCGGCGAAGAAACCGAGATCGACCGCACGATGGTCGAGACGATCGCCGACCCGCTGGTGCACATGATCCGCAACGCCGTCGATCATGCCATCGAACCGCCGCCGCAGCGCAAGGCTGCCGGCAAGGATCCCATCGGCACGATAACCCTGCGGGCCTGCCACTCCAGCGGCAACGTCATCATCGAGATGAGCGACGACGGCTGCGGGCTCAATCGCCCGCGCATCCTGGCCAAGGCCGTCGAATGCGGCCTGATCGAGCCCGGCGCGGCGGTCAGCGACGAGCAGGTGCACGAGTTGATCTTCCACCCGGGCCTGAGCACCGCCCAGAAGGTGACGGACGTCTCCGGGCGAGGCGTGGGGATGGACGTGGTGAAACGCAATATCGAGGCGCTGCGCGGGCGAGTGGAGGTGTCCAGCCGCAGCGGCCAGGGCTGCACGTTCACGCTGCGCCTGCCCCTGACGATGGCGCTGGCCGAGGCGATGCTCGTTCGCGTCGGCGGTAATCGCTACCTGGTGCCCTCCATTGCCATCGAACACGTGTTCCGCCCGGCGGCCGAGGCCATCAGCACCGTTGCCGGGCGCGGCGAAATGGTTTCGCACCGCGGCAAGCTCCTGCCGATTTTCCGACTCAGCCGGCTTTTCGAGGTGCGTGACGCCGCGGGCGATCCGACCAAGGCGCTTCTGATGGTGGTGGCTGACCGCGACCGGCGCTGCGTTCTGATGGTGGACGAACTGGTGGCGCAGCAGCAGGTGGTGATCAAGTCGCTGGGCAAGGCTTTTGAGAATCTGCTGGGCATTTCGGGTGGGGCGATTCTCGGCGACGGCAAAGTCGGGTTGATCCTGGATATCGGCGGGATCGTTCAGTTGGCTCACGAAAAGGCGCGAGCGGCGGCGTGACCGCCGCGAGCATAGAGGAGATCGGATATGACGCAACAGACCGCTTCATCGACGCTGCCGGCAGCCAAGGCCGGCAAGTACCTTACGTTCAGACTCGGCCCTGAAACGTACGGCCTGGAAATTCTTCAGGTCCGCGAGATCATCGGTTTCATGGCCGTTACGCCGGTGCCGCGGATGCCGGACTTCATCAGGGGCGTGATCAACCTCCGCGGGCGCGTCATTCCGGTGACGGACTTGCGGCTTCGGTTCGGGATGGAAGCCTCGCAGGCGACGGCGAGCAGTTGCATCATCGTCGTGCGCGCGGGCGAACTGGAGATGGGCCTGGTGGTGGACCAGGTGGTGGAGGTTCTGGACATGCCGGCCGGTCAGATCGAGGAAGCCCCCTCGTTCGGTCAAAGCGTTGACGTGAAGTTCGTCAGCGGCATCGGCATGGTCGGCGGGCACGTGACGCTGCTGCTGGACCTGAACACGGTGCTCAGCAGCGATGCCGTGGCGCAGTTGCAGACGAGCTAGACGGGGCATCGGAGCCCCGAAGAGCGGATTCTTTTCACGAAGTCAATATTGCGAAATTGACGGAGAACATCATGAAGATCACGGTTGGAAAGAAGATCGGGTTGTTGCTGGCATTGGTCTTGTCCATCACCGCCATCCTGGCGCTGGTAGGCACGTTCCAGATGATCGGCGTCAAGGGCGCCGTCGACGATCTGGCCAATGTTCATGTGCCTCTCAGCGACGCCTTGCATGGCATCGATGCGGCGGCGACAGAGCAAAACCTCGTGGCGAATATATATGTCGTGCGCAAGGAACAATCGCAGACGGACCAATTCCGAAAGAGTGAATCCGAGGTGGACAAGCAGCTGGAACTGGCCAAGACGGCGATCCGCTCAGACACCGATCTGGTCAACAAAGGCCTGCTGGGCATGCTCGACGAGATCGACAAATCGCATGACCTCTTCGGCGCCAAGGCCAAGGCACTGATGGATGTGGTCGCCAGGACCACCGGCGAAGACAACAAGACCTCGCTGGCCGCGGCCGATGAAGCGGAGAAGGCATATCAGGCCTGCATGGGCAAGATCGACTCGCTGCTGGCTCGCAACGATACCGAGATCAACACGGTTGCCACCAATGCCACCGACGCCTCTCATGTCGGCATGATCCTCATGATGGGGCTGGGCGCCGCAGCCGTGATCGCCGGAGCGCTGCTGGGAACGTGGATCGCCCGCGGCATCGTGGTGGCGCTGAAGAACGTGATCGATTCGCTGCTGGAAGGGGCGCAGCAGACCGCCTCGGCCGCCGGACAGGTGTCGGCCGCCAGCCAGACGCTGGCCCAGGGTTCGAGCGAGCAGGCGGCCTCCGTCGAGGAGACCACCAGCACGGTGGAGGAGATGTCCTCGATGACGCGCCAGAACGCCGGCAACGCCGCCGAGGCCAAGCGCCTCGCCGAGTCGGCGCGCGGCAGCGCCGACAAGGGCACCGCGGCGATGGAGCGCATGGCCAAGGCCATCGGCGACATCAAGAAGTCCTCCGACGATACCTCCAAGATCGTCAAGACCATCGACGAGATCGCCTTCCAGACAAACCTGCTGGCGCTGAACGCCGCGGTCGAAGCCGCCCGCGCCGGCGATGCGGGCAAGAGCTTTGCCGTGGTGGCCGAAGAGGTCCGCAACCTCGCCCAGCGCAGCGCCGAGGCCGCCAAGAATACCGCCGCCCTGATCGAACAGGCCGTCACCAACGCCGCCGGCGGGGCGGAGATCGCCAAGGAAGTGGGCGAGGCCCTGAAGGAAATTTCCGACGGCTCGCGAAAGGTCAACGACCTGGTCGGCGAGATCGCCGCCGCCTCGACCGAGCAGGCTCAGGGCATCGATCAGATCAACAAGGCCGTGGGCCAGATGGACTCGGTCATTCAGCAGAACGCCGCTACGGCCGAAGAGTCCGCAGCCGCAGCCGAGGAGCTGAGCAGTCAGGCCGAGGCGCTCAACAGCATGGTCAGCAGTCTGGGCAGCATGGTCGGCAGCGGGGCCGGCTCAACGGCCGGCGTCGCTCACGTGGCGCCGATCATGCACCACCCGCTGGCTGCCGTCCGGACCGGCGTCAAGGGGATGCATCCGCAGGGCGGCACGTGGCGCGGCGGATCGCAGGCTCGTGAAGGCGCTGACGGGGCCTCCCGGGTCGCCGCCAAAGACGTGATTCCGCTGGAGGATGAGAAGGTGCTCGGAAAGTTCTAGAGCGATGCCCTGGCGCCATGGCGGCTGGACGACGGCCGCCATGACGCCCTTACTTGAGTGACAGGCAGGAACGATGAACAGCTTGCTTCCAGGCGCGGAGTTGACAACGTCGCAGTTTGCCTCGATCAGCCAACTGGTCAAGGAACTGTGCGGCATCAATCTGCACCAGGGCAAGATGATGCTGGTCAAGGCCCGGCTGAGCAAGCGGCTGAGGCAGTTGGGGCTCACGAGCTTCGGTCAGTACATGGACCGGATCCGCGACGACGCCAACGGCGGCGAAGTGCGGGCGATGCTCGAGGCGCTGTCGACGAACCTGACGTACTTTTTCCGCGAGGAGCATCATTTCCAGGTGCTGCGCCGGACGGCGATTCCGGCGATGCTGGCGCGGCACAAGCGCGACCGGCGCGTCCGCCTCTGGAGCGCCGGGTGTTCCTCGGGCGAAGAGGCCTACTCGATCGCGATGACGCTGCACGAGGTGATGGGCGGCTGCCCCGGCTGGGACGTCGGCATCCTGGGGACCGACTTGTCCACGCAGGTGCTGCGGATGGCGATGGAGGCCCTGTACACGCCCGACCGCCTGCGGCAGATGGGCCCGTCGGCGATTCTGGAGCACTTTACCGCCCACGACTGCGGCGGCGTGCGGCGCTACCGGCTCAAGGAGCCTCTGAGACGCCTGGTGACTTTCGCCAGGCTCAACCTCATGGACGCCTGGCCGATGACGGGGACCTTCGATGTGATCTTCTGTCGAAACGTGATGATCTATTTCGACAAGGCCACGCAGCAGCGGCTGATCCAGCGGTTCTGGAACCAGCTCTGCGACGGCGGGCTGCTGTTCATCGGGCATTCGGAAAGTCTGGCCGGTATCGAGCACCGCTTTGGGTACGTGGAACCCACAGTTTATCAGAAACGCTGAGACAGGGTTCGGAGGATGGCGTGAGGTATATCGTCGGAGTCGCTGAGATGAAGCTGGCACGCGGCCAGGCCGACCAGGTCGTGACGCATGCCCTGGGCAGTTGCCTGGGCGTATCGGCGTACGATCCGCTCAGCAAGGTCGGCGGCCTGCTGCACGTGATGATGCCGGTCTCGTCGGCCAACCCCGACAAGGCGCGAAGCAACCCGTACATGTTCGTGGACACGGGAATTCCGGCCTTCTTCGCGGCGATGGTAGCCGCCGGGGCCGAGCGCCGGCGCCTGCGGGTGAAGATCGCCGGCGGGGCCGCGATCAACAGCAACGACCATTTTGCCATCGGTCGCAAGAACTGCATCGCCATGAAGAGCGTGCTGTGGAAGGCCGGCGTGCTGATCGAAGCGCAGGATGTCGGCGGCAGTGCCGCGCGCACGATGTGCCTGGATCTTTCGGACGGACGCGTGATCGTCAGCAATGCCGGTAAGCAGTGGCTGCTGTAACCGGCTGGAGATCGTGAAATGTCGACAAATGTACTGGTAGTGGATGACAGCGCGGTCGTGCGGGCCATGATCATCAAGACGCTCCGCATGGCGGGCGTGGACCTGGGCGAGGTGTTCGAGGCCGGCAACGGCCGCGAAGGCATCGAGACCCTCCAGGACAAGTGGGTCGATCTGGTCTTCGCCGACTTGAACATGCCCGAGGTCAACGGTGAGGAGATGATCGACCGCATGCGGGCCAATCCCGTCTGGGCCGACCTGCCGGTGGTGGTCATCTCCACCGAAGGCAGCCAGACCCGCATCGATCGCCTGCGGCAAAAGGGCGCCAAGTTCATCCACAAGCCCTTCAGTCCCGAACAGATTCGCGACGTCGTCACGCCGATGATAGGAGCCGCGCTATGAGCACCCGAACGTTCGATGAAGCCCTCGCCGGCGTGGCCGCCGACACTGTCGAGTCGCTGGCGATGATGTTCCTGCTCTCTCCCGAGGAGGCGAGCCTCCAGGGACCCGCGACCGGATCGCGAGCCGCGGCGGTGGCCTTTACCGGCCCCTTCGGCGGCAGCGTGATCGTCGAGACGTGCGGCGCGGTGCAGTCGCAACTGGCCGCCAACATGCTCGGGCTCGAATCGGACGCCGTGCCCACTGAGCAGCAGGAGCAGGACGCCCTGAAGGAACTGGTCAACGTCATCTGCGGCAATCTGCTTCCCGTGCTGGCGGGCCCGACGCCGGTGTTTCACATCGACGCGCCACGCCTGTTGACGCCGCAGCAGGCCCTCGATGCACGCCGGGACGGTCTTGCCGCCGTGGCGGCCGTCTGCACCGAGGCGGGCGAGGTCAACGTGGTCCTGCTGACGGACGCGCCCATGCCGGAAACCGTCGAGGCCTAGAAGAATCTCAAGGAACGCGCGATGATCAAAGTACTCATCGTTGATGACTCGGCCGTGGTGCGGCGCGTGCTGTCGGACGAATTGTCCAAAGCCGCCGACATCCACGTTGTCGGCACGGCGGTGGATCCCTTTGTGGCGCGCGAGAAGCTGTTGAAGCTCCGCCCCGACGTCGTCACGCTCGACCTGGAGATGCCGCGCATGGGCGGCCTGGCGTTCCTGTCCAAGCTGATGAAGTATTTCCCGCTGCCGGTGGTGGTCGTCAGTTCGCTGACGCCGCAGGGCTCCGAGGCCGCCATGCGCGCCCTCGAGGCCGGCGCGGTCGACGTCGTCGCTAAACCGGCCGGTTCGGACGCTCTGCCGGCGATCTCGGCCATGCTGGTGGATCGAATTCGAGCGGCCGCGGCGGCGCGCCCGGCCAGACTGCAAACCGTAGAAGCCGGGACGCCCAAGCCCCCGCAGCCGCTGACGCTGTCGGGGCTGCACAATCGCCTGATCGCCATCGGCGCCTCGACCGGGGGCACCGACGCCATCAAGCGCGTGCTGCTGGGACTGCCCGCCAACGCGCCGGCAACGGTGGTTGTCCAACACATGCCCGCGGCCTTTACCGCCGCCTTCGCCAAGCGGCTCGACCAGTTGTGCCTGATGAATGTTCGCGAGGCCCTCGACGGCGAGCCGGTCGAGCAGGGGACGGCCTTGATCGCTCCGGGCAACCGGCACATGTCGGTTCGCCGCCGCGGGTCGGGCTTTGTGGTGCAGGTCAAGGACGGGCCGATGGTGCACCACCAGCGCCCCAGCGTCGATGTGCTCTTTCACTCCGTGGCCCAGCAGGCGGGGGCGGCGGCCACGGGCGTGATCCTGACCGGGATGGGCAGCGACGGCGCCCAAGGCCTGCTGGCGATGAAAGAGGCGGGCGCCTGCACGCTGGCGCAGGATGAAGCCTCGTGCGTGGTCTTCGGCATGCCCAAGGAGGCCATCGCCGCCGGAGCGGTCAGAACGATCGCACCGGTCGACCAGATGGCCAACGAGATTCTGCGGTCGCTGGCCGGCGGCAGCGGCCACGCTGCGGAGATGACACCGATAGGGAACGTTCCATGAGTAATGCGAAAAACGACGACCACCGAAGCGGCGACCGCCCCCGCGGGGGCGATCTCTACGCCATCGAGCTCCAGGAGACCAACCGCCAGCTCGAAGAGGCCATCGCGCGGGCCAACATGATGGCCGAGGCAGCCGAGCAGGCCAGCGCTGCCAAGAGCGAGTTCCTGGCCAAGATGAGCCACGAGATCCGCACGCCGATGAACGCCATCCTCGGCATGACCGAACTGGCGCTGGACACGGAGATGACGCCCGAGCAGCGGGGGTATCTCGAAACCGTCAAATCGTCCGCCGACGAGCTGTTGGCGTTGATCAACGACGTGCTGGACTTCTCGAAGATCGAAGCGGGAAAGCTGCAACTGGACCCCGTGCCCCTGGCCCTGCGCGACACCCTGCACAGCGCGGTGGCGTCGCTGGCCATCAGGGCCCACGCCAAGAATCTCGAGCTGGCCTGCCGCGTGGCGCCCGACGTGCCCGACGCCCTCATCGGCGACCCCGTGCGGCTGCGGCAGATCGTCGTCAATCTCGTCGGCAACGCGATCAAGTTCACCGCCGCCGGCGAGATCATCGTCGAGGTCGACGCGCAGCGGCAGGACGAGCAGGGGCTCCTCCTGCACATCGCCGTGCGCGACACCGGCTGCGGCATCAAACCCGACAAGCTGGAGATCATCTTCGACGCCTTCGCCCAGGCCGACGGCTACATCACCCGCACCCACGGTGGGACCGGGTTGGGGCTGTCGATCTCGCGGCAATTGGCCGAGATGATGGGAGGCCGCCTCTGGGCGCAGAGCTGCCCCGGCAGCGGAAGCACCTTCCATTTCACCGCGAGCCTGAAGAAGAGCCCCGATGCCGTCCAGACGGATTCCTCGCCGCTGGCGGGCTTGCCCGTGCTGCTCGTGGACGACAACGCATCGAGCCTGGCTATCCTGAGCGAAATGCTGTCCGCCTGGCAGGCGAGCCCGCAGACCCAGCAGACCGGCCGGGACGCGCTGGGAGCCCTGACCGCGCAGGCCCAGGCCGGGCAGCCCCTTCCACTGGTCATCATCGACGCGCGTATGCCCGAGGTGGACGGGTTTGTCCTGGCCGACGCCATCCGCACCAGCCGCGAGCTTCGCTGCTGCAAAATCATCATGCTCACCTCGACCGGCGACGGCGGCGCCATGCAGAAATGCGCCAAGACCGGCCTGGTCCATGTGGACAAGCCCGTCAGCCAGTCCTCGCTGTTCGACGCCATCGTCACATCCGTGGGCCTGGCGCCGCAGCGCGCGGTGGCTCAGAACCATTCGGCCCTCAGCGACGCCAGCGCCGTGTCCCTGCGAATCCTGCTGGCCGAAGACAACCAGGTCAATCAGGAACTCGCCAGACGCCTGCTTCAAAACTGGGGACACCAGGTGTCCGTCGTTTCCGACGGGCTCGCCGCAGTCACGGCCGCGGCCGAGAACGCCTTCGACGTCGTCCTCATGGATATCCAGATGCCCCGGCTGGACGGTCTCAGCGCTACCAAGCGCATTCGCGAGGCGGAAAAGGCCGGCGGCAGGCACGTTCCCATCATCGCGTTGACGGCTCACGCCACCACGCGCGACCGCGAGTTGTGCCTGCAATCCGGGATGGACGACTACGTCTCCAAGCCCATCCGGCGCGAGGAACTCCTGTCGCTTCTCAAGCAGGTTGCCCGCAGCCGCCACAACCCGCAGGCCGTCCCGGCGGTTCAACCCGCCGTTGCGAGGGCGGCGGGTCCGGTTCAGGAGATTCACCCCGCGACGGTCCCGGCGGACGGCGCCGCGCAGGATCTGCCCCCGCTCGACGTCGAGGCGGTCATGAAGAACCTCGACGGGGATCGCGATCTGTTTCACCAGATCGCCGAGCTGTTCCTTTCAAACTGCGGTCAGCAGATGGCCCAGATCCACCGGGCCTTGTCGAACTGCGATGCGCAGGAACTGGCCCGCGCGTCGCACTCGATCAAGGGAACCGTCAGCAACTTCATGGCCAAGCCCTCCTATGAGGCCGCTCGCAACCTGGAGTCGATGGCGCGAGCGGGAGATCTCGCCCAATCGCAGCAGGCCTTCGCGGTCCTGAATATAGAGGTCCAGCGGCTTAGCGCAGCGCTTCGAGAAATCGCAGGAGAAGTAGAATGCGGATCATGATTGCAGAAGACGATTGTGTTTCACGAAAGGTGCTGGAGAACCTTCTTCGCAAGTGGAACCACGAAGTGGTCGTCGCGTGCGAGGGGAGGCAGGCCTGGCAGATGCTCCAGCAAGACGACGCGCCGAGCATGGTCGTGCTGGACTGGATGATGCCCGGCATGGACGGGCCGGCGATCTGCCACGCCCTGCGCCAACTGCCCAGGAAGATCCGCCCTTACGTCATCCTGCTGACCGGGCGCAACCAGAAGTGCGACCTGGTGGAAGGCATCAGCATGGGGGCCGACGATTTTATCGCCAAGCCCTTCGACCCGGACGAGCTGCGCGTGCGCATCCTCGCCGGACAGCGGATCGTCGAATTGCAGATCGAGTCGCTGACGATCATGGAGGCCCTGCGAAAACAAGCCTCCCACGACTACCTCACCGGACTGCCAAACCGCGCGACCATCCTGGATGTTCTCAGCCGCGAGTTTGCCCGCGCCCCGCGACAGCAGGATTACGTCAGCGTCGCGATGGCCGATATCGACCATTTCAAAGCCATTAACGACGACTACGGCCATGCCGCCGGCGACGCGGTGCTGGCGGCTGTGGCCAGGCAAATGGCCATGACCATGCGCTCCTATGAATACATCGGGCGCATTGGCGGCGAAGAGTTCCTGGTGGTCCTGAGCGGCTGCGCTGCCGACGGGGCGGCCGTCATGGGCGAGCGCCTGCGCCGGGCGGTGGCGATGCAGCCGGTCGCCGTGGCCGCCTCGAACATCCCGGTGACCATCAGCGTGGGCATTGCCAGCACGTCGCAGATCGACAATCCGACCGAGACCACGCTGGTCGAGCTTGCGGATTCCGCCATGTACCGCGCCAAGCGTGCCGGGCGGAACCGCGTCGAGTCCGCGGCCGAAATAATCTGTTGCGGCCGTCCATGAAAAGCCCCAGGCGGCCCCGGTCCGCTCGCCCGCGCCCGGCGGCTCCGGCCGGTTCCTGACAGGTTGAGGCGTCTACTTGCCCCCCATCTCGGCAGCGGGCTTCCTCTTTCTGCCGTCGAGTATCCGGTATGCCAGGAGTTTGACCCGGTCGTTGAAGAGGAACCACGCCAACGCATATCCCCACACCAGTGCCGACCAGCCCCAGCCGATGGGCGGCATCAGCAGCCCGTACGCCGCGATCAACGTGGCCAGGACCTGCGTTCCGATCACCGCCAGCAGCAGGATCGTCGCCGGCCGCGACGACCAGAACGGTCCGCGCGTCCGTGTGACGAAGATCGTGAGGTGGCCGGCCACGGAGAGCTTGAGGTACATCAGCGTCTGGATCGTCTCGCGATTGAGATGGAACACCCGCTGGCCCAGGTAGAACAGTCCGAATGAGGCCATCACGCCCGCTATTCCCAGCACCGTCGCCAGGCCCAGAACGCGCCTCATGTTCCAGGCCTCGGGCGTGTCGGATATGGTCGTTCGGTCGTAGGCGATGCTGAGGATCGCCCCGTCATTGAGCAGCGCCAGCAGCACGATCATCACGGCCGTCACCGGATAGAAGTTGAACACGAGGATCGACAGCGTCATGAACAGCAGGACGCGAATGGTCTCGGCGATGCGGTAGATGGCGTAGCTCTGCATCCGCTGAAAGATCCGGCGGCTCTCGCGGATGGCGTCGATGATGACGGAAAGACCCGGCGCCAGCAGGACGATGCTGGCCGCTGCCCGCGCGGCGTCGGTGGCGCCGGAGACGGCGACGCCGGCGTCGGCCTTCTTCAGCGCCGGGGCGTCGTTGACCCCGTCGCCGGTCATGCCGACGATATGGCGTCGCTGCTGCAGCGCTTCGACGATGTGGTACTTGTGCTCGGGGAAGACCTGGGCAAAGCCTTCGGCCTTGTCGATGGCCTCGGACATTTCGCCTTCTTCCCGCTGCTGGGTCTCGTCGAACATGCCGGCGTCGAGGATGTTCTTGCCCAGGCCGACCTGCCCGGCGATTTCCCTGGCGATGGCCAACTGGTCGCCGGTGACCATCTTGACGTCGATGCCCATCTTGCGGGCGTCGGCGATGGTGGCCTTGGAGTCCTCGCGCGGCGGGTCAAACAGCGGCAGCACGCCCAGGAAACGCCAGGCGCCGTCCTCCTGCGTCCGCGCGACGCCCAGCGAGCGAAACCCGCGGGCCGCAAATTGCATCACCGTGCCGTCCACGGCCTCCTTCACGTCAGGCGCGTTGGCGGCCAGCGCCAGAATGACCTGCGGGGCGCCCTTGGTCGTCTTGAACGTCCTGCCGTCGGCGGCTGTAACGGCGGCCTCGGTGCGCTTGTGGACCGGGTCGAAGGGCTGGAAGTGCGTCACGGTGTAGCCGGAAAGCGACTGGAGATTGTTCACGCCGCCCAGCACCGCCAGGTCGATGGGATCCTTGTTTTCCGCCCGCGAGGCCAGGGCGGCAGCGAGGAGGACCTCATCTTTCTCGACGCCTTCGACGGCGAAGGCCTCCGCCAGCGTCAGTTGATTCTGCGTCAGCGTTCCGGTCTTGTCCGAGCATAGCACGTCGACGCCGGCAAGCTCCTCCACCGACGCCAGGCGCGTGACGATCGCCTCTTTCTGCGACAGCAGCCGCGCGCCCACGGCCATCGTCACCGACAAGACGGTCGGCATGGCCACGGGAACGGCCGCCACCGTCAGCACCAGGGCGAAACGAAGCGTTGTCAGGACGCTGTCCCCGCGGAGCACCGCCACGATCAGGATCAGCGTCACCAGCGCCAGCGCCATGGCGATGAGATAATTTCCGATCTTGAGAACGGCCCGCTGAAAGTGGCTGATCGTCTTGGCGGTCTCCACCAGGTGGGCCGTCTTGCCGAAATACGTCCTGGTACCGATGGCCGTGACGGTCGCGTCGCTCTCGCCGCGTTTCATCACGGACCCGGAGTAGACGGTCTGGCCGCCGCTGCGTTCCACCGGCAGCGACTCGCCCGTCAGGGCCGATTGGTCGACCTCGACGGGATCGCCCGCCTCCAGGCGGCAGTCGGCGGGAATGATGTCCCCCAGGCGAAGTCTGATCCGGTCGCCGGGGACAAGTTCCCGCGCGGGCGCCTCGCCCCATTTGCCGCCGCGCTTGACCCGCGCGGTGATGGCCAGCCTCTTTCGCAACGCCGCAATCGCATTGCCGGCCTGATGCTCTTCCCAGAACCCCACCAGCGCATTGCCCAGCAGCAGGATCATGATGATGACGAAGTCGGTCCAATGTCCCACGACGGCCGAAAGGATTGCCGCCGCCTCGATCATCCACGCGATGGGCCCCCAGAAGTAAGAGAGGAACTTGAGGAAGAGGTTTTCCTCTTTCTGGGGCAATTCGTTGTAGCCGTACTTCTGCCGCCGCGAGGCCACCTCCTGCTCGCTCAGACCCTCCGGCGGAGTCTGCTCGGGCGGTTCATGGACCGTCTCTTTGGCCTTGGGTTCAGGTTCCGTCATCGTGTGCATCCCCCCATGCGTCCACACGGTCCTAAGGCGCCTGGATCCTCCCGTAGCACGGGCGTCTCGCCCGTGAGTAGCATGGCCGTCTCGGCCATGTCCCGGCGATTTACACGGGCGGGACGCCCGTGCTACTCATGGGCAAGATGCCCATGCCACTTCTGAGATAGTTTCTTAGTTCTCCCATTTCCAGTCGCGGATCTCGGGCATGTCCTGGCCGTGCTTGCGAATGTGCTGGCGGTGCTCGACGAGCTTGTCCTGGAGGTCCTGCTTGAGGTAGGCGCCCTTGGCGCCCAGTTGCGGCAGGCGGTGGATGGCGTCCATCACGAGGTGGAAGCGGTCGAGGTCGTTCAGCACCGTCATGTCGAAGGGCGTGGTGATCGTGCCCTCTTCCTTGTACCCGCGGACGTGGATGTTGGCGTGGTTGGCGCGGCGATACGTCAGCCGGTGAATGAGCCAGGGGTACCCGTGGAAGGCGAAAATCACCGGCTTGTTCGTGGTGAACAGCGCGTCGAAATCGCCGTCGGTCAACCCGTGCGGATGCTCGGTGGGGTCCTGCAGCCGGAACAGGTCGACCACGTTGACCACTCGCACCTTGAGATCGGGCAGGCGCTGGCGAAGGATCGACACGGCCGCCAGCGTCTCCAGCGTCGGCACGTCGCCGCAGCAGGCCATGACCACGTCGGGCTCGGAGCCTCGGTCATTGCCGGCCCATCCCCAGATGCCGATCCCCTGCGTGCAGTGGGCGATCGCGGCGTCCATCGAGAGCCACTGCGGGGCCGCGTGCTTGCCCGCGACCACCACGTTGACGTAATGCCGGCTGCGCAGGCAATGGTCCATCACCGACAGCAGGCAGTTGGCGTCGGGCGGCAGATAGATCCGCACGATCTTGGCCTTTTTGTTGGCCACGTGATCGATAAACCCGGGGTCCTGGTGCGTGAAGCCGTTGTGGTCCTGCCGCCAGACGTGCGAGGCCAGCAGGTAGTTCAGCGACGCCAGCCTTGCCCGCCAGGGCAGGTCGGACGTGACCTTGAGCCACTTGGCGTGCTGGTTGAACATCGAGTCGATGATGTGGATGAACGCCTCGTAGCTGTTGAACAGCCCGTGCCGGCCCGTCAGCAGATAGCCCTCCAGCCAGCCCTGGCATTGGTGCTCGCTGAGGATCTCGACGACGCGGCCATCGGGGGCGAGGAACTCGTCGCCGGCGAGGGTCTGGGCCTGCCACTGGCGATTGGTGACCTCGAAGACGGCGTTGAGCCGGTTAGAGAGCGTCTCGTCGGGGCCGAAGATGCGGAAGTTGCGGGGCTGCATGTTGAGCTTCGTCACGTCGCGAAGGAACGTGCCCAGCACGCGGGTGTCCTCGGCCCGCGTGCAGCCCGGCTGGGGCACGTCGACCGCGTAGTCGCGGAAGTCGGGCATCCTCAGGTCGCGCAGCAGCCGTCCGCCGTTGGCGTGGGGGTTGGCGCCCATCCGGCGGTTGCCCTTGGGAGCAAGCTCGGCCAAGTCGCCGCGGAGGCGGCCGCTTTCATCGAACAGTTCCTCGGGCTTGTAGCTGCGCAGCCAGTGCTCGAGCTGCCGCAGGTGCTGGGGGTTGCTTTCCGCGTCGGACAGCGGGACCTGGTGCGAGCGGAACGTGCCCTCGATGGGCTTGCCGTCCACCTCCTTGGGTCCGGTCCATCCCTTGGGCGACCTGAGCACGATCATCGGCCAGCGCGGGCGCTCGACGCGGCCGCCCGCTCGCGCCCGCTGCTGGATCTTCCTGATCTCCTCGACCACCACCTCCATCGCCGCGGCCATCGCCTCGTGCATCTCCCGCGGCTCGCTGCCCTCGACGAAATACGGCGTCCAGCCGCACCCTCGGAAGAACTGCTCGAGTTCCTCGTGGCTGATCCGCGCGAAGATCGTCGGGTTGGCGATCTTGTATCCGTTGAGGTGCAGGATCGGAAGCACCGCCCCGTCGGTGGCGGGGTTGAGGAACTTGTTCGACTGCCAGGCCGCCGCCAGCGGACCGGTCTCCGCCTCGCCGTCGCCGACGACGCAGGCGACGATCAGGTCCGGGTTGTCGAAGGCCGCCCCGAACGAGTGGCTCAGCGAGTACCCCAGCTCGCCGCCTTCGTGGATCGAGCCGGGGCACTCCGGCGAAACGTGGCTGGGGATTCCACCGGGAAACGAGAACTGCACGAAAAGCTTGCGAAGCCCCTCTTCGTCCTGGCTGATATCGGGATAGATCTCGCTGTAGGTGCCTTCCAGGTACGTGTTGCCCACGACGGCCGGTCCGCCGTGGCCGGGCCCGGAAACGTAAATCATGTTCAGATCGTATTCCTTGATGACCCGGTTCAGGTGCGCGTAGATGAAGTTTTGTCCGGGCGTCGTGCCCCAGTGTCCCAGCAGCATGTGCTTGATGTCGGACGGCTCCAGAGGGCGCTTCAGCAGCGGATTGTCATAGAGATAGATCTGCCCGACGGACAGATAGTTGGCCGCCCGCCAATACGCGTCGATCTTCTGAAGCATCTCCGGCGTCAACGTTCTTTGTTCGGTCGCTGTAGGTGCTCCCATGCTCGTACTCTCCTTTGCGGGCGTTCGACGGGAATCGGCAATGCGCAGATCATCCCAACCCCGCTGTGTGCTGTCCAGACTCCAGATGTTTCTGAACGCGAAGAATTATAGACCCCGCTGGCGATGCTGAGCGATTATGGCGAGTACAACTCGGCGGCCTCGGCCATGGCGTTGCCCAGTTGCTGCTGGCTGAGCGTGCCGATGATCCCGGCGGGCAAGGGGGCGCCCCGGTGCTGGACCAGCGCCATCCTCACCTTGGTGCGATGCATTTCCGACAGAACGTCAAAGACGGTGGTGTCCTCGCTCACCACAACGAAGTCCTTGCCAGCCAACTCGCCCAACGGCGTCCCGGGACCCCGCGTTTCCATGGCCGTCATTATTCCCATCGGCCCCAGCACGCCTACGATCGCATTGCCATCGGTGATCAGAACATGCAGCCTGCGATCTTCCTTCAGGGCTCGCGCGGCAGCGGCCAGCAGGTCGGAAACTTCCATGCGCACAAGATGCGTATCCATTAATTCCTTGGCGTTTCGAACATACGGGATGCTGGCTAGCAGGGCCTGGGGGATTCGCCGGCCGCGACGAGTCAGCTTGAGCGTGTAGATGCTGTCGGGCAACAGCAGGATTCGCGTGCCATAACTGACAGCCACGGTAATGGTCATGGGCATGATGACGCTGTAGTCGAGGGTCATCTCGAAGATCATGACGATGGCCGCCAACGCCGCCCCGGTCGCTCCGCCGACCACGCCGGCCATTCCCGCCACGGCGAACGCCGCCGGACTAATGTTCATTTGCGGCACGATCCAGTTCAACACCAGGCCATACGCGGCGCCCAGGCAGGCGCCCATGAACAGCGACGGCGAGAACACGCCGCCGCTGGCGCCGCTGCCCAGCGTCAACGAGGTGGTCACAAGTTTGGCCGTCAACAGTATCAGCAGGAACGGCACCGACAGCGACGCCCCGCCCAGCACGTCCTGGATCGTCGCGTACCCGACCCCTTCGATGTAATAGTGCCCCGATGCAACCAGGAAGGCGTACATCATGACGCCCACCAGCAGCATGCCCAGGGCGTGACGCACGTAATAGCTTCCGGGAACCCGCCTTTCGAAGAGGTCCTCGAAGCGGTAGATCGACTTGATAAACAGCGCCGACAGGACTCCGGCGGCCAGGCCCAGCCCGACGTAGGACGCCAGGACCCACGGGCTGCTCAGTTGAAAGTACGGCCGCTCAAACGCCGGGATGACGAACGACGGATGGGAACCGAAGAATAATTGCCCGACGTAGGTAGCTGTCACTGTGGCGATGGTTACCGGCACGAGCGTTCGCACGCTCATTTCAACCATCATCAGCTCCAGGGCAAAGAGAATACCGCCCACCGGCGTGTTGAAGGTGGCGGCGATGCCGCCTCCAGCGCCGGCAGCGATCAGGGCGTTTCGCTCCCACATGGGCATGCGGATGAGCTGGCCTAGCGTAGACCCGAAGGATGCCCCGATCTGAATGATCGGCCCTTCGCGTCCGACCGACCCGCCGGTGCCGATCGACAGCGCCGAGGCCACCGACTTGATCAGCGCCACAACCGGACGGATGATGCCCTTGGAGTAATAGATCGCGTCCATGACCTCCGGAACGCCATGCCCTTTGGCCTCGGGCGCGAAATTCTTTACCAGGAATGCCACCCCAATCGCGCCCAGTATCGGCACAAAGATAACCGCCGCGCCCCAGGGATTGGCCGGCGTGTGGACGTTGGCGTCATACGTCCAGGACAGGCGCCCCAGGAAGAAGAGGTTGTGGATGACGGCGATCATCCCGCGGAACACGACTGCCCCCAGACCGGCCACCACTCCCACCAGCAACGACAGTAATGCAAAGCGAAACGGCCCGATCACGCCCGGCCGAATCTGCGACGACGAATCGGCATCGAGAGTGCCGGTTCGCTCGTCGGCGCCGGGCCCCGGATTGGCAGTCTGCTCAGGCATGCTCCCGCCGTCGTCGTAACCCATCGCGATTAGCCGATCCCGTCTCAGGATTCTCTGCAGGGGCCGCCCAATACGTTATAGATGGCGACGATCACCAGCGTGCCGATGAAGGCATCGAGAAATCCCCACATCAGGCCCAGAAACGCCCCCGGCCAACTGGCCCCGAAACCGTAATAGACGCTGGCGAAAACTCGAACCATCTCGTGGGCATACCACTGCGTGTAGGTCGCCACGACGCCGGTCAGGAACATCGCTCCGCCCCAGACAATCCCAAAGGCCAACGCCAATCGCAGCGCCTTCGGCCAGGGCAGCTTCTTCTCCGATGAACCGTTCATGATCATTCCTCCCTCAATTAATCCTAGTAGGGTGTTCTTGAATTATCGCGGCGTACTTGCGCTGCCCACTGACAGGTTTAGGCTTGCCGGCATTTGGCCAGGAGATAGAATGGACCGCGTGTCCAAGATGATCATCGAGGTCCGCGCCCTGGCCAAACAATTCGACGACGTGCAGGCAGTCGCCGACGTTGATTTCGACGTGGACCAGGGCGAGCTGTTCGGCTTTCTCGGACCCAACGGCGCCGGCAAGACCACCACCATCAACATGCTCACCGGGCTTGCGCGGCCCGACGCGGGGACGATCCGCATCGCCGGCGTCGATTGCTCGATGCACCCCAAGGCCGCCCAACACCTGATGGGCATCGTGCCCGACGAGAGCAACCTCTACCCCGAGCTGTCCGGCTACGACAACCTCTGCTTTTGCGGGGCGCTGTACGGCATGAGCAAGCCCGCCCGCCAGAAGCGGGCAGCCGAGCTGCTCGAACAGTTCGATCTTGCCGACGCCGCCGCTCGCAGCTTCGCCGGGTATTCCAAGGGCATGAAGCGAAAGCTCACCATCGCGGCCGGCATCATCCATCAGCCGCAGATCCTCTTCCTGGACGAACCGACCACCGGCATCGACGTCGCCAGCGCGCGGCAGATTCGCCAGCTCATCGCCGCCCTCAACGCCGCCGGCACGACGATCTTCCTGACGACGCACTACATCGAGGAGGCCCAGCGCCTCTGCCGGCGCATCGCGTTTATCGTCAAGGGCCGCGTCGTCCGCACCGATACCGTCGAGGACCTGATGCGCCAAGCCGACGGCCGCCACGTGGTGCAGTTCGCTGTCGGCGCCGGCGCGGCGGCGCTGTGCGAGGCCATCGCGGGCGAGTTCCCCGCCGTCACGTGCCGACTCTCTGCCGACGGCGGGATCCGCGTCGAGTCGGGCCAGCCCGTGCGCGTGGGCCCGCTGGTGCGATTCCTGGAAGACCGCGGGGCGGAGGTGTCCGAGGCCCGCAAGGTTCAGCCCTCGCTCGAGGAGGTCTTCGTGGCTGTCACGGGCATTGAGGCCGACGCCATGAAACGCGAGAAGGAGAAAGCGGGGGGCTCCGCATGAAGGCCTGGATCGCATTCTGGAACATCATGCTCAAGGACGTGCGGACGTACTACCTCAAGCCGCCCAATGTCAGTTGGGGCCTCATCTTTCCGCTGGCGTGGGCGGGCATGTTCTTCATCCGCTCGGGCGCGGGCATCGGCAGCGTCGCCTCGCTGCTGCCGGGCGTGATGGCCGTCTCGGTCCTGTTCGGCACGACGAGCCTGTTAGCCGTGACGGTGACCTTCGAGAAGAAAGGCCGCTCCTTCGACCGCATGCTGCTGGCGCCGATCCCGCTGGAACTGCTGATGCTCGCCAAGACGGCCGGGGCGATTCTCTTCGGCGTGGCCAACGCCTTCGTCCCGGTGGCCATCGCCGCGTTCCTGACGGACCTGTCGGCCGTCGCCTGGGGCACGCTCATCCCAGCCGTGCTGCTGATCGCCATCAGCTCGACCTTCCTGGGCCTCTTCGTCGCCGTTTCGGTCAAGGAAGTCTTCGAGGCCCAGGCGTTCTCGAACTTCTTCCGATTCCCGATGCTGTTCCTGTGCGGGCTGTTTTTCCCCATCGAGCAGTTGCCCCTGTGGTTGCGGCCGCTGTCGTACTTCCTGCCGCTGACCTACGGCGCCGACATCCTGCACGCGGCAATCCACCGCCCAGCCGCCATGCCTCTGGCGATGGACTTCGCCATCCTGGGCATCTTCAGCGCCATCCTGTTCGCCATGAGCATCAAGAACATCCGCCGAAAGTGGATTCTCTAGCCGCAAACGGCAAACAACCTTGCCGCAGAGACTGCGGATTGGTGCGCATGTCGAAGGCGTGTAGAGCGTCTTTTTGCGAAGGCTTTCGTGCGTACCACAAACTGGTAGCACCTATCCCACAATAGACTTTCTATTGTCTTTTCTTGTCTAGTTTTGAGCGATTCAAAATCCGGGTAAGCATATAAATCGTTATTTTACAGTATGTTACAGTAGTTATCCACCTCGGCCGGCGTCGAGCAATTTCCAATTTCCGATTTCCAATTGCCAATTGGCTTTGGGTGTGGTCGGACGTTTGCGCTGCTTGTCCAGTGCCTTGTCGGACTGTTTCAGATCCTCGACATACCGAGCCTCCGCCCGGGTTTCGGCCTCCAGGCGGCGGCGCTGGGCGAAGGCGTCGTAGCGGCGGTACGGCGACGGGCGATTTCACGCGAAAGCCGACGGCAAGAATGGCGTCGAGGTTCTTCGTGTGCTTTGTGGCAAAGTTGTTCAATACGGGGGACGGGGATTTTTGCCACAGAGATCACCGAGGGCACAGAGTGACGTAGCCAGTAAGCCGATCGCCGGTGGCCGGTAACGAGCGGGCGGGCGAGCGGTTTGTTTCTTACCTTAGTGGTCTTCGTGTCCTTTGTGGCAAAGTTGTTTGCTCAGGCCAAAGCGTCGTCGCGATGCCGCAAGCGGCCGGGCGGGGGCATAATCCGCCTTCGCTGCGCGGGCTACCATTGCGTCAAGAGGGGCGGGGCTTTAGAATGGGGCCTTACGGGAGAGATGGATGCTGGCCAAACGGATTATTCCCTGCCTGGATGTCAACTGCGGCCGCGTGGTTAAGGGCGTCAACTTCCTTAACCTGCGCGACGCGGGGGATCCCGTCGAGGTCGCGCGGCGTTACGAGTCCGAGGGGGCCGACGAACTGGTGTTTCTGGATATCACCGCCAGCCACGAGGCGCGAAATATCATCGTCGACGTGGTTCACTCGACGGCCGAGCAGGTCTTCATGCCCCTGACGGTGGGCGGGGGCATCCGCACGATCCAGGACTGCCGTGACATGCTCAATGCGGGAGCGGACAAGGTGTCGATCAACTCGGCGGCCGTGCGCGACCCGGAGTTCATCACGGCGGCCTCGCGGCGGTTCGGCGCCCAGTGCGTGGTGGTGGCGATCGACCCCAAGCGCGTGATCAAGAATGGCAGCGAGACGTGGGAGGTACACGTCAACGGCGGGCGGATCGGCACGGGCCTGGAGGCGGTGGCGTGGGCGCAGGAGGTTGAGCGTCGCGGGGCCGGCGAGATCCTCCTGACGGTGATGGACGCCGACGGCATGCAGAGCGGCTATGACATCGAGATCACGCGGGCGGTGGCCGAGGCGGTGGACATTCCGGTGATCGCCTCGGGCGGGGCGGGCAGCCCCGAGCACATCTTCGACGTGCTGACTGCGGGCAAGGCCGACGCGGCGCTGGCGGCGAGCATCTTTCACTTCGGGACGCACACTATCGCGGCAACCAAGACGTACCTGGCTCAGCGCGGCGTGAACGTGCGCATCGCGCGGGCCGGCGGAGGGAAGGCGCTATGACCACGGATGAATCGAATGCAGCCCCGCAGGGCAAGCCCAAGGGCAGGCTGGTGCAGTTTCTCGACGCGATGACTCAGATCAGGGCGTCGGACCTGCACATCAAGGCGAATCTTCGTCCGCATTTTCGCACCGCGCGGGCGCTGGTTCCCGCCAAGGGCAAGGCCTTGACGGCAGAGGAGGTCGAGAGCCTCGCCCAGGAGATGCTCAGCTCGGATCAGCGCCTGGTGCTGGCCGGGCAGGGCAGCGTCGACCTGGCGTACGAGAACCCCGGGGCCGATCGGTTCCGCATCAACATGTACCGCCAGCGGGGGCTGATGTCGATCGCGGTGCGGCGCGTGACGCGCGAGATTCCCAACTTCAAGAGCCTCAACCTGCCGCCGGAACTGGCGAAGATCTGCGAGGCCGAGACCGGCCTGGTCCTCGTCAGCGGCCCCACCGGCTGCGGCAAGAGCACCACCATCGCCTCGATGCTGGACTACATCAATCAACGCCGCCAGTGCCACATCCTGACGATCGAGGACCCCATCGAGTACGTCTTCGAGGACAAGAAGGCCGTCATCAGCCAGCGCGAGGTGGGCATCGACGTTCCGGACTATCATACGGCCCAGCGGGACCTGATGCGGCAGAATCCCGACGTGATCCTCATCGGCGAGTTGCGGGACCTGGATTCGTTCCAGGCGGCGCTGCACGCGGCCGAGACGGGGCACCTGGTCTTCGGGACGGTTCACGCCGCGACGGCCGCCCAGACGATCGGGCGCGTATTGAGCCTGTTTTCGGGGGAGAATCGGGTGCTGATCCGTTCGGCGTTGTCGCAGAACCTGCACGCGGTGATCTGCCAGAAACTGCTGACGAGCCTGTCGCGCGAGTTCCGGGTGGTTCCTGCGGTGGAGATCATGCTCGACCACGCCGTGGTGCGCAAGTACATTCAGGAGGGGCGCGAGAACGAACTGACCGAGGCGGTGCGGACGCTGGAGCGCGAAGGCATGCGCAGCTTCAGCACCAGCCTGCTGGAAATGATCGACGCGGACCTGGTGGCCCCGGACGAGGCGTACCTGGTGGCGCCCAATCCCGAGGAGCTGCGGATGATGGTGCGAGGCATCTCCAACCGCAGCAACGGCGGCTTGGCGTCACGATAGCGGAGACTGCGATGGGAGCGGTAATTTCAGCGATCCCCGACGTTGCCTACATCTCGCTGCTCAAGGTCGGCGTCATGCTGATCCTGGTCCTGCCCTGGTTGTGGACGCTGCCGTGGATCGACCACGACACCCGGCGCTTCTACGGCGAGGGATGGTACTGGGCGCCGACCTCGCTGGCCGCCGGCGGCGCCGGCCTGATCATCTGGCTGACCGTCCCGTTCTTCCTGGCCGGGATGGTCGTCTACGTCGTCATCGCCGCCAGCGTCATGCTGGCCTACACGTTCTGGCACAACGGCCGCGTCAGCGAGGAGCACCAGATCACCTGGAGCACGCTGGCCGCTCGCCTGCGCAGCGGCGGCAAGACCAGCCACAGCGTCGTGCACGCCATCCCCTTGCTCCAGTACGTCAACATCTACGACTCGGCGGACCATCTTGTCGTCCCGCGCGACGACCAGCCGCCCGCCTACGCCCAGACCTACAATCTCGTTCAGCAGTTCATGGCGGAAATCGTCCGCCGCCGCGCCAGCGAGGCCGATATCACCTCCGGAGGGCGCCAGGCCGTCGTCCGGCTCGTCGTCGACGGCGAGGTCGTCGATCTCTCCAAGCAGTTGCTCATGGACGTCGCCGCCAGCGAAGCGGTCATCCAGTTCCTCAAAAGCGCCGCGGGCATGAACGTCGAGGACCGCCGCCGCCCGCAGGACGGGGCGATCTCGGTGGACGGGACCGTCGGGCGCATGGACGTGCGCGTCTCGTGCGCCGGGACCACCGGCGGGCAGCGCATGAGTTTCCTGGTCGTGCAGGAGGCGCTGCGGACCAACATGGACGAGGTGGGCATGAGCAACGAGGTGCTCATGCGGATCAAGGAACTCGTCAACGAGCCCAACGGCCTGATCATCGTCTCGGGCCTGCCGCGCAGCGGCATCACCAGCACGATGTACTCGATCCTGCGCCAGTACGACCCGTTCGTCAAGCAACTGGTGACCGTCGAGATGCACCCGCGCATCGATCTGGAGAACATCACCCAGAACGAGTACAAGGACCCCAAGCAGTTCAACGCGACGCTGGCGGCCGTGATGCGACGCCACCCCGACGTGCTGCTGGTGGACCGCTGCAACGATACCGAGGCCAGCGAGCTGATCCTGCGATCGGCGTCGGAGCGCCCCACGCTGCTGGGCCTGCACGCCGGCGACACCTTCGTGGCCATGGCCAAGTGGGTCAAGCTGTGCGGCTCGGCCGTCACGGCCGTCAAGGACCTGCGGGCCATCATCTGCCAGGTGCTGCTGCGCAAGCTCTGCAACGACTGCAAGGAAGGCTACATTCCCGACAAGCAGATGCTGGTCAAGGCCAACCTGACGGGGATGGACATCGACCAGTTCTACCGCGCGCACGTGCCCAAGACCGACTCGCCCGACCCGGCGCAGGCCATCGTCTGCCCCACCTGCGGCGGGACGGGATACCTCGGGCGCACGGCCGCCTTCGAGATGCTCGACGTGACCGACGAGGTGCGTCACCTGGTAGCCGGCGGCGCGCCGGTGGCGCAGATCAAGGCCTGCGCCCGCAAGCACAAGATGCTGTACCTGCAGGAACAGGCGTTGCACAAAGTGGTTCAGGGCGTCATCGACGTCAAGGAAGTCATCCGCGCCACGCAGAAGAACGGTAAGGGCTAGCCGCGTGCAGGCACGCAGCTGGAGCAGGAGAGCTGGAGAAAGCAGAAAGTAGAGTGAACGATGTTTCTGATCATAGTGGCTTTCGCGCTTATCGCCGGCAGTGCCGCCTTTCATTGGCGCCAGGGCCTGTTCAGTTCGGGGATCATGGCGCTGCTGTCGCTGCTGTGCGCGGCGGTGGCGCTGGGGTGGTACGAACCGCTGGCGCGGGCGACGCTGTACGACTCGCACATGGAATACGCCGACGCGCTGTGCCTGGTGGGCCTGTTCGTGCTGCCGCTGCTGGTGCTTCGGATCATCATGGACCGCCTGATCTCTCGCAGCGTCGTGCTCAATTCCTGGGTTGACGGCGTCGGCGGGGCCGTGATGGGCGCCTTGACGGGGATGCTGGCCTTTGGCGTGCTGTTCATCGCCCTTCAGATGCTGCCCTGGGGACCTACCGTCGTGGGCTACACGCCGTATGATGCCAGCATCGATCAGCAGGGCAGCGTCGAGAGCGGCTACGACGACCGCCAGGACCGCCTGGCGCCGTTCTACTGCGACGAGTTCGTCCTGGGCCTGACCAAGGGGCTTTCGGGCGGGGCCCTCAAGAGCGATGACGACTGGAACTTCGACCGCGCCCACAAGGACCTGCTGCGCGAACTGTACTGCGCGCGGTACCGCATCGAACGTAGCGGCAGGATCGAGACCGGCAACGTCGTCGAAGAAGTCACCAACCGCTACGGGCGCATCGACGCGCGCAGGGGCGACCTGGAAGTGGCGGCCGTCATCGAATGCCCCGAGGAGTTTATCGCGAACTGGCAGCCGGCCGACCAGCGTCATCCGCTGCTGGCCGAGGCGGCCAAGCGCAAGGAAAAGCTCTACGTGGTTCGCGTGAAGGTCTCGCGTTACGCGCGGGAAATGGAAAGCAGCCCGGCGCTGGATTGGTGGATACTGCCCCTGCCGCACTTCCGCCTGGTGACCGAGAAGGGCAACAACTATTACCCGCTGGGCTACTTGACGTACCGTTCGAGCGACGACCTGGAGAACTCCGTCAAGGAGGCTCGCCGCCACAACTGGCCCAAGCCCCAGGATTGGCTCTTCATCGGCCCCGAGCCGTTGAACAAGGAGCAGCCTCGCCCCGAGCGCTACAGCCGCGGCGAATTGAGCGTCGACCGCCGCTTTGACGGCAAGGGCGACTGGCTCGTGATCGACTGGGTCTTCGCCATGAAGCCCGACAAGGACGACCCCCCGGCATACATGGCGTTCCGCCGCGCCGCCGTCGCGCCGGCGCCCAAGATCGTGACGGGCAAAGCCGCCCAGACGATGATCGAGACCCCGCAGTTCACCGCCGCCGCCCTCACTCGCAGCTCGAAGTAGAGGGCGTCACTTTTCCGTGGCCGGTTCGCGGGCGTATTGGGGGGGCATGTGCTTGAGCCAGAGATCGTATGCCACTTCGGGGCGGCGGAGGTGTCCGCCCTTGATCTCCATCTTGCGCGTGTTGTAGCACTTGTGGGTTCGCAGGTACTCGAAGGCCGCCCAGGACTGGTCCTGGATCGGCTTGAGGTCGTCGCCGCCCCAGAAAATCGCGATGGGCAGACTGCGGGCCTGGTCTGTCAGCTTGATCGACTCGAATACCGGCTCGCTGCTGTTGCACGCGCGGGCGATGAGCATGTTGAACCTGTCCGGGTGCCGCAGGCCGACGTAGTACATTGCATATCCGCCGGCCGAGAATCCCGACAGCAAGACAGCTTTAGGGTCGACGTGGTAGTTGGCGACGACGTCGTCGATGATGCCCAGGATCGTCTTCTCGTCTTCCTGCAGTTGCTTGTCGCGGATGCTGTGCAGCACCGGCAGGATGCCCTGGGGGCTCTTGAGGTACGGCGCGGCGATGATGAGGCCCTTCTTCTCGCCCAGGTATTTCCACTCTCGCATCTGCGGCTGGTAGTCGTCCCACCCGTGCGTGCCGTGCAGCGTGATGACCAGCGGCCACTGCTTGTCGGGCGTGTATTCGCTGGGCAGAAAGAGTTCGTAGTCTTCCTTGTTGGTCGAGACTTTGAGCTTGAGCAGTTTGCCGCTGGTGGGCTGGGGCTGCGTCACGGGGCATCCCGACACCACGCACAGCAGCGGTAACACAATCAGCCATCGCAGGATCTTCATCGGGCCTCCAGTTGCGCCGCCGGGCGGTCACATCTGCTGCTTCTTGCGCAGCCGCCGCAGCACGCTCTCGGGCAGGGGCTCCAGTTCGCACAGCCGCGAGCCCATCGCCAGCAGATAGGGTATCAGCGCCAGCATGCACCCCGCAATATGAAGATACCAGTCCTGCAACTCGGCGTAGCGCCGGGTCGAGAAAGACGACTGCAACATCTCGCCGCCCCAGCCGACGGCCGCGACGGCGGCAACGCCCAGCAGGCCCAGCCACACGCGGCGGGCGCCGGTGATCCAGGCGGCGCAGAGCGCCACAAAAAACCCGGTCGGGGCGTGCAGCACGTTGGGGTCCAGGCCAAAGGCCAGCCAGGCGTATTCCAGCAGTCCTGGGTCTCGCACCAGGCCCATCGCCAGCAGCACCGCGCAGAGTCCCAGCATCACCAGCACGCCCGGGAGCAACCGTCCCTCGCGGGCGGCCATCCTCGGCAGAAGGCCCCATAGCACTGCCGCGGCCAGCGTGACGGCCGGGATGGAAAGCCCGCCCGGCGCGCACGCGGCGGCGCTGGCCAGCACCACTGCCACCGCCCAGACGCTGCAGCGGGTCTGTACCTGCACCGCAGCCGTCCTGGCCCGCCACAGCAGCACGACCAGGCTCCCGACGGCGCCGATAGCCATCCACGCGAATCCGACCCAGCCGGTAGCGGCCGCCAGGATCGCCGCAGCGCCCGAGAGCGAGTAGACCTCCCTGGCCGCCTGCTCGCCCTGCCCCAGCGTTGTGGGAACTCCTTGCAGCAAAGCGGGCCAGGACGGCGGAGCGACCGTGGCGGCGGCGATTGTTCCGACCAGCAGCGCCAAACCGATGCCCAGGGTGATCTTGCGGCGTGCAGGCAGAATCAGCCCGGCCAGCAGGAGCGTGCCCCCAGCCAGCATGGCGGCCAGCACCGCCGGGCGGGGCAGGAGGACGATGAACAGCAGGCCGATCGCGGCCGCCAGAGCCCAGACCGCCAGGGCCATCCTGCGGCGTTGGCGGGGTTCGGTTTCGCGGAGGGTCTCGCCATAGAGGGCGTTCCATCGCGTCTGCAGCAGCACGGCCAGACCGGCCCAAGCCAGCAGCGCCAGCGATTGTCCGGCGAGGCACCCTCGGCCCAGGGCGCCGACGGCCCCGGCGGCGGGGCCGATGACCATCGCCAGGCCGATGAGCAGCGGGATGACCGGGTTGTGCACGAAGCGGTCGAGCAGGCTGCCCGACAGCAGCAGCCCCAGCACGGCAAGGCTGATCTGGAAGAGCATCGAGATGTCCAGCCCGCCGTAGAGGCTGGCTTGGCCGGGGGGCAGGCGGGTCATTCCGCTCTGTGCCGTGTGCCAGGCCAGCACCGCCGCAGGACCCAGCAGCGCCAGGTACATGGGATGAGCGTTGACGCGGCGGTCGCCCAGGGTGATCCGCCAGGCCAGCCAGAAAGTAAAGACGACCATCAGTCCGCCGATCAGCGCGGCCCAGGCGCGAAGACTGGGCCACCACCAGCCGAGCATCGCGGCCACGATGACGCTGATCAGCGCCCATCGCGTGACGGCAGACAGATGGCGGGATGTTGTTCCATGCAGCAGAGACATACCCCCTCTATCGGCAGGGCGACGCCGGGGGGGACAATGGAAGAGGGGGGTGGAATGGTGGATATTTCCGGGCGCTTGTCGATGCAGGTGGATGGTTCTCGCTGACCCTGTCGTGGCTGTCGGGCTGAAGCCCTCCCGCCACGGCACCCATGCCGGGACGCATGAATTGCAGTCGTGCAACTATCCCGGCTACTGGCTACCGGCTACCGCAGTTCCAAGGTGGGGCATTGTCGCTGTGGGGCTGTCCGTCTATACTGTTGCAGCGGTTGGAAAGGAGCCAGGCGTGACGGAACAATCATCGCAGCAGGATATGTTGGCGTTGCCGGTGCGGGAGTTTGTGGCCGCGGCGGCTGCCAAGACGCCCACGCCCGGCGGTGGGAGCGTGGCCGGGGTGGTGGGGGCGCTGGGGGCGGCGCTGGGGGAGATGTCGCTGGCCTTCACGCGCGGCAAGAAGAAGTTCGCCCAGCACGAGGTGTATTACGCCCAGCTCCAGCGGCGGCTGGAGATGGCCCGGGGCATGTTTGAGGACCTCGTGGCTGACGACATTTCGGCCTACACGCTCTACCAGTCCGCCGCCAGGATGGACGATTCGCCCGAGAAGACCGAGGCGATGGCGTTGGCGACGGCCGCGGCGATCGACGTTCCGCGCGAGGCCACCAAGGTCGCCCTGGCCTTGCTGGAAGATCTCAAAGGGCTCGTCGATCGAGTCAACTCGTACCTGATCACCGACCTGCTGGCTGCGGCGGTGCTGGCCGTGGCCGCCGCGCGCCTGAGCGATTACAACGTCCGCATCAACGTGCCCAACCTCGCCGACCGCCGCGCGGCCGCCGAGATTGCCCAGACATCCGCAGCCGACCTCTCGCGCGCCCAGCATTTGCTTGACGAGATCGAAGCCGCTTCCAAGGAATATCTTCCCTGACGGACCGCCGCCGCGATGGCTAGAGAATATAAAATTGCCAAGACCGAGGCCCTTTGCCGCAACTGCCAGGCGGCCATCGGACCCGGCGAAGAGTTGGTGGCGGCCGTGCGCGAGCAGGACGGCGAGTTCCTCCGTGAGGACTACTGTCTCAAGTGCCTGGACGCGGTTCCCTCGGCGCCGCAGCCGGACGTCTACGCGGTGTGGCGCACGAAGGTGCCCGCCGCGACGGAGAAGAAGAAACGGCTGCTGGTGGATGATTCGGTGTTGCTGAGTTTTTTCCAGCGTCTTGACGGCAGCGACGATCCGGTGAAGATCGATTTTCGCTACGTGCTGGCGCTGGTGCTGATGCGCAAGAAACTACTGGCGTACGATCGCAGCCGCCGCGTCGAGGGCGGAGGCGAAATCTGGTCGGTGCATCTGCGCAAAACCGGCGAGCCGTACGAGGTGATCGATCCCAAGCTCGACGAGGACCGCATCGCGCAGGTCAGCCAAAGCCTGAGCGACATTATCGAGGGGGAGCTATGAACTCGCAACGAACTGTGGCTTTGGGCGTCATCGTGCTGTCCTGCCTGGCGGCGAACGGTTGCGTCTTTGTGCCTTGTCCCGACCAGCACGCCCCGCTGTCGGCGCTGGTGGCCGAGCACAACGCCAACGCCGCGCAGGTCCCCCTGCTGTGGGCGCGGGCGAAGATCGACCTGACCGTTGCCCGCGGCGGGCTGCTGGTCCCGCTGTCGACCGACGGGTTGCTGCTGCTGGCCAAGAACAAGAACCCGCAGACTCCGCCGGGATTCGCGCTGATCGGGCGAGAACTCGGCCACGACATCTTCCGTATCGGTTCCAGCCCCGATGAAGGCGCGTATTACTTCTGGTACCAGTTCGGCGGCAGCGGCCAGGCCGTCTGGGGGCGCACCGCCCTTGCCGGGGCGCCGGGGCTCGACGCCATCCCCCTCGACCCGTACCAGCTCCTGGCCGTGCTGGGAATTAACGAACTTCCCAAAGACGGCTCGGGCCTGCCCGCCGTAGTAATGAGCATGAGCAGCAGCCCCTGCGCATACGTGGTCAGCTACATCGACCGCCAGCCGGTCTCCGGCAACGTCCTCTTCCGGCGCGAAGCGCACATCGATTGGAAGAAGGACCAGGAACCGTTGCGCCCGTACCGGATCGACTTCTTCGCCGCCGATGGGCGCCGCACGCTCAGGGCGGACCTGAAGGCCTATATGCCTATCGCGGGCACCGCCTCGGCCGTCATGCCCACGGACATCACGCTGACCACGATCTCGTGGGGGGGGCAGCCTGCCAGCGCGATTCGCCGCATCCACTTCTCGCTGTCGGAAATGACGACCGAGGACAAGTGGGACCGCTCGTCGCTGCTGTTCGTCGAGAATCTGCCTCAGAGCATCGTGGACGTGGTTCAACTGGACAAAAACATCCGCACGCAAAAGGATCAACAATGACGCGTGTTTCCGTGCCGGCCTGGGTCGGCCTCATTCTCCTGATGGCGACGGGGCCCGCGGCCCCTGGCCAGACCCTTCCGGCGACGGGGCCCGCAACTGCGCCCGCGACCGTTTCCGCACCCGCGACCGCCGCTGCGACCGCGGCCGCCTCCAGCCCCGCCGCTCCCGTCGTTTCGCAGCCGCCCCTGCCCAAGGGCCTCTCGCCGCTGGAGCGAACGCTCTTGCTGGCTGGCAATGACGAGGGCCTGTGGCTGGTTCGCCTCAACGACAAGGGTCTGGGCAAGGGCCCGGACAAGAACCCCGCCGCCAAGACTTTCGATGTCGCCGCCAAGCCGGTCTCGCGAAAAAAATGGATCTGGGTCACGCAGAATGCCCTGTGTCCGCCGCAGGCCATCGTCCCGCTCAACGGCCAGCTCTATCTGCTCTCGGGCCAGCCGCCGGCCTTGATGCTGCTGCCGATGGGCGTGGAGCAGGCGCCGCAGCCGCTGAGCTTTCCCAGTCAGCACGACTGGCCCGCCGGCACGGCGCCTCTGGCCGCCTGCGGGGCGAGAGAGTTCGCCGGCGTTCCCGGCGAGTCGCTGCTGGCGCTGGCGGCGTCCCCGGCCAAGGCCGCGAGCCGGCCCGCCACGGCGGACGCTGCGCCTGTCCGGCTTTACCGCTTCAGTCAGGGGCAGTGGTCGGTGCTGAGCGAACTGCCCGCCGGCCTGACAGCCGGCGCCACGGCCTATCACATGACAGCCGCGGGCAACAAGGTGCTGGTGTTGGCCAGCGGCATCAACGGCAGCCGGTTGGGAATTCTTGAGGATCTGAAATGGCGCGAGGTCGCCCCGCCGGTGGCGGCGTCCCAGCGGGTTTTGGCCATGATGACGTTCACCCGCGGCGTGGTGGTGGCCGTTGAGCGAGCGGTATCGGGCGGTCTGGCGAGCGTGGAGATCGTCACGCTCGACGACGCCGGCGCGGTCGTGCGCCGCCAGAGCCTTCGCAGCGAGCAGGGCGTTTTGGCCTGGCCCGCGGGCGCGACGCCGCTGGTGTCGCGGGTGGCGCAGCGGCTGGCGATCATCGCCTGGCACGAGGGGGCGGTGTCGCTGGTGACGGCGGACACGTCGGGGCTGATCGGGCCCTTTGAATCGACGCCCCTGGCCGGTCCGATCGTGCCCGGCGGCGGCGCGGAGATCATCCAGTACTTCCTCTATGCCCTTCTGGTGGCGATGGTGCTGGCGTCGCTGATGATCCGCCCGTCCACGCCGCCGGGGCAGTTTGAACTGCCCATGGAAAACGTTCCGGCCCGCTTGGGCAAGCGGCTGGTGGCGTTCGTGATCGACACGCTGCCCTTCATGCTGGTGCTCTCGCCGCTGACGCAGCGGTTCACCGAGGATGAGCCGATGCCGCTGTCGCAGGAAGTCGTTCGCACGATCATGCAGGAAGTGCAGAACAGTCCGACGATGGGCTATGCCATCGTGGCCACCCTGACCGCCTATATCATCTATTGCACGGCCATGGAAATGCTCCTGGGCGCCACGGTGGGCAAGATCATGATGCACATTCGCGTCGTCGGCGACGGCGGGCGGCGCCCGGACTTCCGCGGCGTCCTGATGCGCAACTTGATCAAGGTGATGCTCCTGATCTCCCCGCCGCTGCAACTGCTGCTCGGGATCGTCTTCATGACCCGCCATCGGCAGCACCTGGGCGACATGGTGGGGCGCACGGCCGTGGTTCACGGCTGGCCGGCGCCTCCTGCGCCGCCCGAGGCCCCCGCCCCCGGCGAGCAGCAACCTCCCGGCGATGGGCAGAGTTGAACTTGCATTGTCAATATGACGAATTAGAATAAGCGGCTCGTTTGACGCCGCTGGAGCATGACCGCGACGGTCGTGCCAGCAGGGCCTGGCCGGACGGTCAGGCCCCGAACCCGAGGAGCATCCATGGCATTCGCGTTCTTCAGACGCCGGCAGAAGATGGTCATCATCATCATGGCAGTGTTGATGGTGGCGTTCCTGGTCGGCTTTCAGGGATTTTCGACGCTCCTGGCCCCCAGCGCCGGCAAGACGACTATCGGCACGATGTACGGCGGCAAGGAAAAGATCACCCAAAACGCGATGGTCCAAGCCGCGAACGAACTGAAAGTTCTTCAAGACGGCGTGCTGGTGCGTAGCACGCCCGACGGCAGGATGGCGGTGGTCGACCCGCTCTTTGGGCCTCTGGCCAGCCAGTCCCTCGACGAGCACGAGATGGACCGCGTCTACGCCGTCCTGATCGCCGAGGCACGCCACATGGGCGTGCAAGTCACCCCCGACGAGGTCAGTTCATTCCTGACGGCTCTGGGTCTGGCGCCGGACTCGGAAAACTACAAGGCCATGCTCCGCCGCCTGGGATATTCCTTCAGTGCCGCCGGAGATATGCTCAATGCGTCGATCGCCGACTGGCTGCTTGTCCGCAAGGCCGCCATCGCCGGCTCGCCCCAGACGGTCCCGAGCCTGCCGGCGGTAGAGCACCTCTTCGCCGCCGTGATGGAAAAGATCGATCTTCGGATGGCGGAGATCCCGGCCTCGAAATTTGAATCGTCCATGAAGGACCCGACCGAGGCGCAGGTGCAGGAGTTCTTCCAGAAGTACCGCTCCACGGCGCCGGGACGCTTCGCCTCCTGCGACTCGATGGGCTTTGGCTACTCTCAGCCCAATCGCCTGGAAATGGACTACCTGCTGGTCTCGAAGGACGCAATCGAAAAGACCGTGCAGGTCGATGAGGCCGAGGCGCGGGCTTACTACCGCCGCAACGCCGAGCAGTTCACCAAGCTCGTGCCGGTCCAGACGCCCGCCACGGCCAGCACCAAGCCGGCCTCGACCTCCGTAGCGACCACCTCCGCCGCTACGGCCTCGGCGCCGCAGTCGCAGGCGGTGCAGATGACTCTGATCGAGGCCTTGCCGGAAATCCACAAGCGCCTGGCCGATCTCGAGGCCGACCGGCAGATGAGCAAGGTCGTCCTGGAGATCCAGAACCTGCTGTCGAAATCCACCGCCAAGGGTGGTGCGGCCTACGCGCAGGTGCGGGCGGACATGGTGCTCGACGGTCCGGCCCGCGATGTGCTGAAGGCGAAGCTGGCCTCGGTGGACATCGCCGATCGCCCGCTGGCCGACGCGCTGGGCGAGTTGGCCCGCTCCGCTGGTATTTCGGCCATCAGCTATCCGCTGGGGCTCAAGACGACCGACGACAAGGTGCTTCGCGGCCAGACGCCCGTCACCGTCAAAGGCAAGGACATCACCCTGGGCGAGGCGCTGGACCAGATCCAGACCCAGCTCAAGGCGCCCAAGATCGAGTGGACCATGTGCCGCGGGTTAGGCGCCGTCCTGTGGGCCAAGGGTCCGGCGGCGGCCGACACGTTCCCCGTCAAGGCGTACCAGAGCGGTCTGATCGACCTGATGGCGCTGGCGACCGACCCGGTGCTGGGCAGTGCCACGACCGGAATCGGCGAAGGCGGCACGCCGCTGGTTCAGGTGGCCTTTACGGCCAAGGAGTTCAAGCACGAAGGCAAGAACGTGCCGCTGGTGGACGTGGGGCGCGCGGGTCCGGAGATGTACCTGCACACTTCCGACGGCGCTGTCAGTGGGCGGTTGCTGTGGACGCTGGCGCGCGTCGAGCCCGCCCACGAACCCGACAAAATCAGCCCCGAGATCCGCTCGCAGATCGTGCATGACTGGAAGATCCAGCAGGCCTACGCCGTGGCGCTCGAGCGCGGCAGAGCCCTGACGAGCGAGGCCAAACGCGAAGGGCTTGAAAAAGCCGCCGCCGGCATGAAGATCACGACCACAACCACGCCGCAGCCCATCAGCCGCCTGTCGCCGATGTACAATGGCAGGACATTCGTTTTTGTCCCGGCGCCGGTGCCGGGCATGGACCTGCCGTCGATGCCTGCCCAGACCAAGCGGGAATGCCTGGCGAAGATCCACCAGCAGATATTCGCCTTGGCCCCCAAGAATGTCGAGCTGCCGAACGCCCAGACGCCCGAGGCGACAACGCTGCTGGAGATGCCCCTGAGGCAGTCGGTTTACGTCATCCAGCGCGTGGGCTACACGCCCGCCCAGCGGTCCCAGTTCGAGGCCTTCTCCGGCGAACTGCAGAGGAATCTGGCCATGGAACAGGCCAGCCTCGCGCTGCGGGATTGGTTCGCCTATAATAATCTCGTCAAGCGGACCGATTTCAAGGATCAGGAAGGGCGGTTGCCCGTTGACAATTCCTCGCCACTGGATACAGTGGAAGACTAACCGCATGGCTAGGTAGCTCAGGTGGTAGAGCGCGGCCCTGAAAAGGCCGGCGTCGCTGGTTCGACTCCAGTCCTAGCCATTTATTCAGTGGCACAGCCTTTCCAGGCTGTGATTCTGGTGGCACAGGCTGGAAAGCCTGTGCCACGGCAATTTCGGGGTGCCCATGCCCAAGCGAAACGTGATCTGGATCGCGATGATTCTGGCGCTGGCAGCGGCACTGTGGTTTGCCCGCCAGCGTTCCAGCCCGCCGCCCGTGCAGACGATTCCCGCTGCCCTCAAGGGCGCCAACAAGGCCCTCGAACTTATCCAGAGCAACTATTGCGGCACGATCGATGAGTCGCGGCTGACGCAGGGCGCCATCTCCGGCCTGGTTTCGGGACTCGACGAGTTTTCCAGTTACGTCTCGCCGCAACAGCAGCCGGGTTTTCAGCAGCGCCTGGACGGGCGCACGCGAGGCCTGGGCCTGCTGGTTGACACCACCGCCGGCAAGGCGCTGGTGGTAGGCCCGCTGCCTGATTCGCCAGCCCAGATCGCGGGCATTTATGGCGGCGACGAGATTGTCGCCGTCAACGGGCGCGACGTGCGCGAGATCGGTCCGGACGTCGAGAGCGTTCTGGCGGCGCAGCTTTCGCCGGTCACGTTGACGATCCTCTCGGCCGGTTCGCCGGCCCCGCGAGAGGTCACGCTCGCCCCCGCCGATCGAGCCATTGAAACGGTCGTGGGGCTGTATCGCACGGCCGGCGGGCAATGGCAGCATCGCTTTGACATCGGGCGCGGCGTGGCGTACATCCGCGTGCAGGAGTTCATCCAGGGCACGGCTGCGGAGTTTCAGCGCATCCTGCGCCTGGTGGAAGGCGCCGGCGCGCTGGTGCTGGACCTGCGAGGCAACCCCGGCGGGCTGCTGCCTTCGGCCGTCGGCGTGGCCAGCTACTTCCAGAGCAGCGGCGACATCCTGGTGGTCCACGATCGCTACGGGCCCGGCCAGCGGTACAAGGCGCATCCCGAGGGGGCGTCGAACATTCCGCTGGTAGTGCTGATCGACGAGCGCACCGCCTCGGCTGCCGAGATCGTCGCCGGAACCCTCCGCGTGCACCGCCGGGCCGTGCTGGTGGGCGCCCGCACGCGGGGCAAGGGCTGCGTGCAGACCATGTACGATCTCGGCGAGGGCCTCGGGCAGGTCAACCTGACGACGGCGGAGTTTCTGGCCGGCGGCTCGCAACCGATCATGCGCCGCCCGGGCTCTACGCGGTGGGGGATCGATCCCGACGTCGCCGTTTCGCAGCACTGGGCCGACCAGGCCTTGACGCGCCTGCGGCGGCAGGGGTCCGTGGTGCCCCGTCCGCTCGGCGCCGCCACGCGACCGGCCTCGACGGCCGGGGCCTCCCTCTACGATCAACTGCTCAAGACCGACCGCCAACTGGCCCGCGCGATGGCCCTGGCGGCCGATCCCGCCGCCATCCATGCCGTCCTCGAAAAGCGGGCCCTCGCACCCGCCTCGGCCGCCGCAGAGAGCCGGCCAACTGCTCCGTGACCGAGCCCGTGAACATCCTGGCTGTCGAATCGAGCTGCGACGAGACGTCGGCGGCCGTCGTCGTCGGCGGACGGCGCGTGCTGTCCAACGTCGTCGCCAGCCAGATCGACCTGCACGCCCGCTACGGCGGCGTCGTGCCCGAGATCGCCTCGCGGGCGCACATCGAAGCCATCAACACCGTCATTGCCCAGGCGCTTGACGCTTCCGGCCTGGCCCCGGGCGACCTCTCGGCCGTGGCCGTCACCAACGAACCCGGGCTCATCGGCTCGCTGCTGATCGGCGTGATGGCCGCCAAGACCCTCGCGTGGATCTACGGCCGCCCGCTGGTGGGCGTTAACCACATCTACGCCCACGCGTACGCCGCGGCGCTGGACGCCGAGGGCATCGAGTATCCTGCGGCCGCGCTGATCTGCTCGGGCGGCCACACGGCGTTGTACCACTGCCGCAGCCCCATCGACATGACGCTGCTGGGCTCGACGATCGACGACGCCGCCGGCGAGGCGTACGACAAGGTCGCCTCCATCCTCAAGCTGCCCTATCCGGGCGGGCCGGCCATCGACAAGGCCGCGCGGCGCGGCGACCCGTCGGCGGTGAAGCTGCCCCGCACGCTGCTGCATGGACAGTCGCTGGACTTTTCATTCAGCGGCCTCAAGACGGCCGTGCTCTATCACGTGATGGGCACGCCGGGCGGGCGGCGCGAACCGTCCACTCGTCCGCGGCGACGCCGCACGGCCACGCCCCAGCGACCGGCCGGCAAGACCGGCATCGAGAACTTCACGCCGCAGGAGATCGACGACCTGTGCGCCAGCTTCCAGGGGGCCGTCGTCGACGTCCTGCGACTCAAGCTCCGCCGCGCCGCCGAACTCACCGGCGCCCGCACGCTGGTGCTAGGCGGCGGCGTGGCCGCCAACAGCGGCCTGCGCGCCGCCGCCGCCGAACTGGCGGCCTCGCTGGGCTGCACCCTCCGCCTGCCGCCAATGGCGTACTGCGTCGATAACGCCGCCATGATCGGCGGCCTGGCCTATCACTATCTGAGCGCCGGCGTGATTTCAGATCTGGATCTCGAAGCTCGTGCGACCGTGCGGCGGTAATCTCACCGCGGAGGTCGTAGAGGATGTCCTCCCGCTGAAGACTCCCGCCGATATCTTTCCCGCGCGTCAGTGCGATTTCTGTCCGATAAAGAGGGTATGCTATACTGGCCTCTGGTGCCGGCGGAGTTCTCAATTGGCAGGCGATGGTGAACAGTTGATGCTTCCTCCACAGCGGTCGTCTCTGCGGGCGGTCATTGTGGCGCTGCGGCCGACGCACTGGATCAAGAACGCCTTCGTCCTGGCGCCGCTGATCTTCTCGGGCCAGTTCGTTTGGGCCTCGTCCTGGTGGCGGGCCCTGATGGCAACAGCGGGCTTCTGCCTCCTGTCGAGCGCCACTTATCTGTTCAACGACATCGTCGACCGCAACTATGACCGCCAGCATGAGGAAAAACGCAATCGTCCCATCGCCTCGGGCGAGGTGAGCGTTGCGGCTGCGGGTTTGTTGGCGGCCCTGCTGGCGGCGATGGGACTGATCCTGGCGGCGCTGCCGGCGATGGGCCTCGACGCCCCCTGGGCCCTGCCGGGAACCTTCATCTTCGCCGGCGGATACCTGCTGCTCAACGTGATGTACTCGCTGTGGCTCAAGCATCACACCATCATCGACGTGCTGGCGGTGGCGTCCGGGTTCGTGCTGCGCGCCGGCGGCGGCGCCGCCGCCATCGCCGTGCCCATCAGCCCGTGGCTGGTCGTCTGCACGTTCATGCTGTGCCTGTTCCTGGCGGTGACCAAGCGGCGCGTCGAGCACCAGCTCTACGACCAGAACGCCGGCGCCCTGACGCGCCCGGCCCTGAAGGGCTACACCAGCGAGGAACTCGACCGCCTGCTGACGGTGTCGGCCGCCCTGGCGATCATGACGTACAGCTTGTACTGCCTGGCGCCCAGCACCATCGCCCACGTCGGCTCGGGGCATCTGATCTGGACGATCCCGCTGGTCATGTACGGCGTCTTCCGCTACGAGCGGCTCAGCCGTCGCATGATCCTGGGCGACGTCGTCGAAATCCTCATGCGAGACCGCGTGATCTGGATCGTGGTAATTCTTTTTGCGCTGCTGTGCGCCCTGATCATCGCGGTCGGGCGCCGCGGCGCTATCGCGGCGATTCTGGCCATTGGATAGCCGTCGCCTTGCCGGGCAGGCTGGAAGTTATGTCCCTGACGTCAAAACAGATCGCTGACTTCGCGTGGCAGCGTTATCGCGGCTGTTCGACCGCGCGGGTGCTCAACCGCTTCCGCCCGGCGATCTGCCCGCTGGACCTGGTGGTCCAGGCCATTCCGCGCGGTTCGAGCGTGCTTGATATCGGCTGTGGCAGCGGGCTGCTGCTTTCGTACCTGGCCCGATGCGGGCAAATTTCCCGCGGCGTGGGCGTCGATCTATCACCGGGGGCAATCGCGACGGCGTGCAAAGCCAACAGCGGCGAAAGTGGCATCGAGTTTCTCTGCGTGAAAGCGGCGGACCCCTGGCCGACCGAGCCTTGCGACGTCGTGACCCTGATCGACGTGCTGCACCATGTCGCCCCGGACCAGCAGCGCCGCTTCATCGAGCGGCTCAAGGGCCTCTCCGCCGCCAAGATCATCATCAAGGACCTGGCCCCCCGGCCGCGATGGAAGGCGTGGATGAACGCACTGCACGATGGGCTTATGACGCGCAGCAGAGTCTGGCCGGTCGAGATGCAGCGCGTGGCGGACTGGCTGGGCGAGGACGGCTTTGCGGTCGAGTCGGCCTCTCGCGCCGATCGCTTGTGGTATAACCACTATCTCATTACCGCCCGTGCTCGTGCCGGCAAGGAGCGGCAAGAGGCATGACCATGCTGCAGTCCAAACCTCAGTCGCCGCGGCAGGAGCCGGCAGGGGAGATCGTGTCGGCCCCGCGGCCCTGGAGCAAATCGGGGTGGCTGGTGGCCTTGGCTGCCGCACTTTGCCTCTATACAGCCACGTCCGCTCCGGACCTGGTCTGGCATGATGCCGGCGACTACCAATGGCGCTGTGCCCGCCTGGCGATAGACCAGCCCGGCGACGCCGTCCGCTCGCACCCGCTGTTTGTCCTGGCCGGCCATGTGCTGGGCAGGATCGAGATCTGGAATTATGCCCGAGGGGCGACCATGGCCAGCGTCATCGGCACGGCGCTGCTGGCCGCCAATGTCTGGCTGATCGTCTACCTGCTGACGGGGCGGGCCGTTGCGGCATCGGTGGGCTACCTGGCCTGCCTGCTGGCCCACACGATCTGGCAGCAGGGGGTGCAGCCGCAGACGTACGGATGCGCCAACGCGCTGCTGACGGGGATGCTGGCGGCCGTGGTCGTGCACTGTCGGTGCCGGCGGCGGCGATGGCTGCTGCTGGCCTTTGGTCTGGGGGGCCTGGGCGTCAGCGTTCACATGCTGACGCAATTGGGCGTGGGGGTCCTGGGCGCGTGGACACTGGTGCAGGTGATCCGCCGGCGGCAGAGTTGGTGGGTTCTGCCCGCGGGCGTGGGAGTATGGCTGGTCGGGGCGGGGCTGTTCATCTACATCCTCGTGCTGGAATATGCCCGCACCGGCTCATTGGCCGCAACGCTCGCCTCCGCCGTGGTGGGGCGATGGGGGCCGGCGGTCTTCAATGTCGCCGGCCTGGGTTCCCTGGCGGCCCGTAGCGGGGCCATGCTGGTATTGAACTTCCCCACGCCGGTGCTGCTGCTGGCCGTCTGGGGAGCGTGGAAGAGTTTCCGCCTGCTGCGAGGCACGCCGCTGGCCGCAATCCTGGCGGCCTGTGCGGCCCTTTATCTGCTCTTTGCCCTGCGATATCGCGTGCCTAACCAGAACTTCTTCTTCACGCCGTTCTATGCCCTGTCAGCGATCTACATCGGCCTGGGCGTCGCGACTTGGGGCCTTGCCCGCAAACGCTGGGTTCAGGCGCTGATCATCGTGTTGCTGTTGGCCGAGATTCCAACCTATTGGGCTATGGCCGAGGGCGCCAGGAAGTGGCAGATCAACCTCCGCGGCGACGACAAAGTCAGCGACATACCCTATCGCGACTTCTACAGGTACTATCTGCTGCCATGGCAGCAGACGCAAACGGGACCGCGGCGGTTTGCCACCGAGGTCCTTACCTCGCTGCCCCCCAACGCCGTGGTGGTGGCCCCGTCGACGTCGCTGTGGCCGCTGGTCTGTGTGCGATATGTCGAGGGCCTGCGAAGCGACGTGGACGTGGTGAATCTTTCCGGTTGCCCCGCGGCCGAGGGCGAGAGCCTCTGGGATGAAGCCTCCAACCCTCTGGAGCATCTGCGCCAGGGCGGCCGACGGCTTTTCGTTGTCTCGGACGAACGGGGCTACATGCCCAGGTGGGTCCCCAAGCTCGGCCGCACGGTCCCCTACGGGCTGGTTTACGAGGTTATTCCTTAGCAATCTTCCTCATTCCATCATTCCATTTCGTCTCGATTTCGGGCATAATAGACCTGTGGGCGAGAGCCATTTCCGGTCTTCTCGCGGATGACTTCTCGGGAGTTGAACTGTGGCTGACAAGGACGTTGAAAGACCTGATTCGGACGATCTGGACGGCGAGAAGCAGGACGTGACGCCGCCGGCCGAAAGCAACGGCGATGCCGAAGTGCTGGGCGTGCAGCCCCGCGTTCCGCGCCCGGCCGTCATGTTCGCCAACGAGCGCATCGACGATCTTCCCATCGAAGACGAGATGCGCGACAGTTACCTGACCTACGCCGTCAGCACCATCGTCGACCGCGCTCTGCCGGACGTGCGCGACGGGCTCAAGCCCTCGCAGCGGCGCGTGCTGGTGGCGATGCACGACCTGAACCTGGGCCCCCGCTCCAAGCATCGCAAATGCGCCAAGATCGCCGGCGACACCTCCGGCAATTACCATCCCCACGGCGAAGGCGTCGTGTATCCCACGCTGGTCCGCATGGGCCAGAGCTGGAACATGCGATACCCGCTCATCGACCCGCAGGGCAATTTCGGCTCCATCGACGGCGACCCGCCGGCGGCCATGCGGTACACCGAGGCCCGCACCACGGCCGTGGCGACGGAGATGATGCTCGACATCGAGTATGACACCGTCGACGTGCAGCGCAACTACGACGACACGCGCGACGAGCCGATCGTGCTGCCCAGCAAGTTCCCCAACCTGCTCGTCAACGGCAGCCAGGGCATCGCCGTCGGCATGGCCACGAGCATTCCCCCGCATAACCTGCGAGAAGTCTGCGACGCCCTGGTGCACCTGCTCGAGCACCCCGACGCCACGCTGGCCGACCTGATGCAGCACGTCAAGGGCCCCGACTTCCCCACCGGCGGCCTGATCTGCGGGCGGCGCGGGATCCTCGAAGGCTACACCACCGGGCGCTCGCGCATTATCGTCCGCGCCCGCATGCACGCCGAGCAGACCCGCGGCGGCAAAACGCAGCTCGTCGTCACCGAGATTCCCTACCAGGTCCTCAAGACGACGATCATCGAACGCGTCGCCGAGGTGGTCAAGGAAGGCCGCATCCCCGACATCGCCGACATCCAGGACCACAGCGACCGCACCGGCATGCGGATCATCATCGAGCTCAAGAAGGGCGCCGAGACGCAGGTCGTCGTCAACCAGCTTTATCAATACACGCCGCTGCAGTCGACCTTCAGCATCATCAATATCGCCCTGGTTAACCGCCTCCAGCACCGCACGCTGACGCTCAAGGATATGCTCCAGCAGTTCCTGCTCCACCGCCGCGAGGTCATCACCCGCCGCACCCGGTTCCTGCTGCGACGCGCCCGCCAGCGGGCCCACATCCTCGAAGGCCTCATCCTGGCCGTGGCCGACATCGACCGCATCATCGAGCTGATCAAGACCTCGCCGGACGTGCCGGCCGCCAGGCAGGGCCTGATGGCCCTGAACCTGCGCCTGACGGAAGAAGCCACCGTGCGGCAACTGCTGCCCGAGAGCTTCGTCAACACTGCCGGCAGTGAAGACCAGCACCTCACCGGCGTCCAGGCCGACGCCATCCTCTCGATGCAGCTCCAGCGCCTCACCGGCCTCGAGATCGAAAAGCTCGCCGGCAACTACAGCGAGCTCGTCGAGGAGATTGAAGGCTACGAGCGCCTGCTTGTCAGCGACGAACTGCTGGTGGACGTGATTCGCGAAGACATCTACGAAATGAAGGAGCGCTACGGCGACGACCGCCGCACCGAGATCGTCGGCGACGTCGAAGACATCGACATCGAGGATCTCATCGCCGAGGAAGACGTCGTCGTCACCGTCACGCACGACGGCTACATCAAACGCCTGCCCGTCACGACCTATCGCCGCCAGGGGCGCGGCGGCAAGGGCATCATCGGCTCCGACGCCAAGGAAGGCGACTTCGTCCAGCAGCTCTTCATCGCCAGCACGCACGATTATCTGCTGGTGATCCTCAACGACGGCCGCATGCACTGGCTCAAGGTCTACGACATCCCGTCGATGGCCCGCACCAGCCGCGGGCGGGCGATCGTCAACCTGCTGGAAATGAAGGCCGACGAGAGCATCTGCGCCGTCGTGTCCGTGCGAGACTTCGAGGAGGACAAGTTCCTCGTCATCGCCACGCGCCTGGGCGAGATCAAGAAGACCTCGCTCAAGGCCTACGCCAACCCGCGCAAGGGCGGCATCGTCGCCACCGGCCTCGGCGAGGGCGACCGCGTCATCGGCGCCGCCATTACGCACGGGACGAACGAGATCGTCCTGGGCACTGCCGACGGGCAGGCCATCCGCTTCAACGAAGACGACGTGCGACCCATGGGCCGCACGGCCGCCGGCGTGCGGGGCATCAAGCTGCGCGAGGGCGACCACGTCGTCGACATGGCCGTCGTCGAGCCGACCGCCTCGCTGCTGACGGTCTGCGAGAACGGTCACGGCAAACGCACCAGCTTTGACGAGTACCGCATCCAGGGCCGCGGCGGCAGCGGTATCATCAACATCAAGACCACCGACCGCAATGGCAAGGTCGTGGCCATGAAGTCCATCCGCGACGCCGATGAACTGATGCTCATCACCTCCGGCGGCATGATCGTCCGAACGGCCGTCAGCGAACTGCGCTCCATCGGCCGGGCCACCCAGGGCGTGAAAGTGATCGCCCTGAAGCACGGCGAGAAGCTCGTCTCGGTCGCCCAGGTCGTCGGCGAAGACTCGGCCCAGGGCGAGCTGCCCCTGGACGCCGGTCAGGGCGAACAGGCCCAACTGCCGCTGGACGCGACAGAAGATGATATTCTGCCCACCGAGCCGCCGGCGGAAGAAGAACAGTAGCACGGGCATCTTGCCCGTGACCGAAGAAGAAGAAAACGGTAGCCAGTAGCCTGTAGCCAGGAGGATAAGTGCGGATCTTCACTGGCTACTGGCTACCGGCTACCGGCTACTGCTTGTGAAAGGAGTCATTCATGGCCGCGACACTGGCGTGCATTGCGGGCGAAGAGGTCTACCGGCAGTGGCAGACCGGGCATATCGCAGGCATGCAACTCGGCCCGCGAAAGACCCCCTTCGGCAACAGCGGCGAGATCTTCCTGGTCTCCGCCGAGGGCACGGAGTTCTACCTGCTGCCGCGATACGGCGCCGGCATGAGCAAGACCGCCCCCTGCAAAATCAACAGCCGCGCGAACATGTACGCCCTGAAAGACCTGGGCGTCAATCGCGTGGTGGCCTGGGGGCCCGGCGGCACCATCACGCATAATATCGCCGTGGGCGACCTGGTGATCCTGACCGACCTGCTCGACCTGACCCGCCGTCGGGACTGCACGTTCTTCGAAGATACCCCCCTGGGCTTCCTGCGCCAGTTTCCGGTCTTCTGCCCGTCGCTGCGAAAGGCCGCCGGCGAAGCCCTGCATTCCATGCGACTGGTCTTCCACGGCTCGGGCACAGCCGCCGTCTCCGAGGGCCCGCGCCTCGAAACGCCGGCCGAGATCCGCATGCTCTCAGCCCTCGGCGCCGAGGTTGCTACTCACACCTTCGTGCCGGAGGTCTTCCTGGCCAAGGAACTGCAGATGTGCTACGCGGCCGTCTGCTACGTCGTGAACTACGCCGAAGGCGGCCTGCGTCACAAACCCTTCGCCCCCGGCACGCTCTTCGGCGGCCTCAGTGCCGAGAGCGACCACGACCGGGTAGCCGGCGCCGTCAGCGCGATGACGCAAACGATGGTCCGAATCGCCCACGCGGTGCAAAACGCCCCCCCCGACTGCGCCTGCGAAAAGACAATGCAGCACAACATCGAAGCCTACGGCCTCGACGCAGATTGGCACACGTGGTTCGGAAGGTAACCTCGCAGTGTGACCCGTTAGCGGTCGAGCTTGCTCGACGCGGTTGTTTGCCTGATTTGGAGTCTGCGCCTACTTCCGAAAAACCGCGCGGAGCAAGCTCCGCCGCTAACGTGGACAGATTCACATCCTGCTGTACGGGACGTCCGCGACACGGTCGGGGAGCATGGGCGAGACGCCCATGCCACTCATGGGCGGGACGCCCGTGCTACATGGGCAGGTCCGGGAAGACGGCGGCTACGGCGGGGTTGACCAGTTTGCCGTCGCGCATGTTCACGGCGGCGGCGTGGCCGGGGGATTGCTTGGCGAACTGGTCCAGGCCCAGGCGGGCTAGCTGGCGGACGTACTTGAGCGTCGCGTTGCACAGGGCCTGGCTGGACGTGCGGCCGACGGCGCCGGGCATGTTGGTCACGCAGTAATGCACCACGTCGTCGACGATGTACGACGGCGCGCTGTGCGTGGTGGGGCGGGAGGTCTCGGTGCAGCCGCCCCGATCGATGGCCACGTCCACGACCACCGCGCCGCTCTTCATGCCCTTGAGGTGCGCACGCGTCAGCAGCTTGGGCGCCCGCGCGCCGGGGATCAGCACGGCCCCGACGACCAGGTCGGCCCAGGCGCTGTAGCGGTTGATAGCGTGCGGGTCGCTGAAGATCGTCGTGACGTTGGCGGGCATGTACTCATCCAGGTGCCGCAGGCGGTCGAGGTCGATGTCCATGATCACCACGTCGGCCCCCAGGCCGGCCGCTACCGTCGCCGCGTGCGAGCCCACCACCCCGCCGCCGAGGATCAGCACGTTGGCGGGGCTGACGCCCGTCACGCCGCCCAGCAGAATCCCGCGCCCCATCATCGGGCGCTCGAGATACTTGGCGCCTTCCTGGATCGACATCTTGCCGGCGATCTCGCTCATCGGCGTCAGCAGCGGCAGGCGGCACTGCTCGTCGTGGAGCGTCTCGTACGCCACGGCCGCGATTTTCCGCGACAGGCAACCCTCGGTCAGCTTGCGGTCGGCCGCGAAGTGAAAGTACGTGAACAGCACCTGCCCGCCGCGGAGCATGGCCAGCTCGGCCGGCTGGGGCTCCTTCACTTTGACGACCAGGTCGGCGGCGGCGAAGATGTCGGCAGAGCCGTCGACGATCTCCGCCCCGGCGCTGGCGTATTCGGCATCGTCAAACCCGCTGCCGCGCGCGGCTCCGCGCTCGATCAGCACGCGGTGGCCGTCCTTGACCAGCAGGTCGGCCCCCACCGGCAGCAGGGCGATGCGGTACTCGTCCGATTTGACCTCTCGCGGCACGCCGACGATCATGGCAACACTCCTGAGAAAATAGTCTCACATATCTTATCGCAGCGAAAGACAGCGCGAAGCCGCAAGCGGAAAAACGTCAAGCCAGCAAGCGGTAAAGAGGAGAACCAGGATTTTTCCCGTCAGCTCTTTCTTAATCCTCTTAATCCTCTTAATCCCTTCAATCCGCGTAATCCCGCTCTCCCCGCTCTCCCCGACCCCGCGGGAAAACTTGAGTTTGACTTACGCCCGGACCGATGTTAGTATGTTGTTAGGGTGGACTATGAACATCGAAAAAATCCAGGAACCGATCCGCGTGGTCGCGGAGTTTTCCGGCGGACAGGCCAACCCCGTGCGGTTTGTCTGGGGCCGGCGGACGTATGAAATCAAGGCCGTCAACGCCCGCTGGAGCGACCGCACCAGCGAAGGCTACACCCTGCACTATAGCGTGCAGGTCGGCCAGGAGACGTACTTCATCCACTTTGCCAGCAGCGAAATGCAGTGGTGGCTGGACCAGGTGGCGGTGGAGTGAGTGTCGATTTCGAATTTCCAATTTGGAATTTCCAATTGAACAACAGGCCGGCGCTGTAGCGGTTCAATCGGCAACGCAAATTGGAAATTGAAAATTGGAAACTGTAAATGCTTCGCGCTGAAGACAGCCTGATCGTTCACGTCGACATGGATGCGTTTTTCGCCTCCGTCGAGCAGTTGCTGATCCCCGTCCTGCGCGGGCGGCCGGTGATCGTCGGCAGCGGGTGTATCGCCTCGTGCTCGTACGAGGCGCGGGCCCGCGGGCTGCACGCGGGCATGGGCCTGTCCGAGGCCAAGCGGCTTTGCCCCCAGGCCGTCATCCTCAAGGGCGACTACCAGATCTACCGCTGCCTGGCCGACCAGGTCTGGGACGTCTGCCG
>JAJFVE010000133.1 GCA_021371965.1 Planctomycetaceae bacterium | reverse complement strand
GCCGTCATCTGGTTGCCGCTGATCTCCAGCCACTGGTACGTTCCCTGGTCGCGGTCGCCCTCGAGCACGAAGCCGGCGCCTTTGGCCGGAACGCCTTCGCCCTCGGGCATTTCCTCGCGGCGATAGAAACTCGTCATCAGCGGAAACTTCTTGCGGACGGCGTCGCAAAAGTGCAGCACCGTCTCGCCGCTGGAGGGCAGGTCCACCACCGTCTGGAGGCTCAGATTGACAAACACGTCGTCAACGGATGCGGAAAAGTTCAGTGCCATGTTCGTATCCTACGCGCCGGGGCGGTTCTTCTTGCTCAGCACGCGAATGTTGGAATCCATCTGCACGACCAGGCTCTCGGCCGGCACCGACTCGGTCACGTACACGTTGCCGCCGATGGTGACGTTGTGCCCGACGACCGTCTCGCCGCCGAGGATCGTCGCGTTGGGATAAATCGTCACGTTGTCTTCGATCGTCGGGTGTCGTTGCAGGCCCTTGATGATGCGTCCGCGCTCGTCCTTGGGGAAGCTCTTGGCCCCGAGCGTCACGCCCTGGTAAATCTTCACGTTGTCGCCGATGTGCGTCGTCTCGCCGATCACCACGCCGGTGGCGTGGTCGATGAAGAAGCTCTTGCCGATCATCGCGCCGGGATGGATATCCGCCCCGGTGGCCCCGTGCGCGTGCTCGGACATGATCCGCGGCATCAGCGGCACTCCCAACGCCAGCAACTCGTGGGCGATGCGGTAGACCGTCACGGCATAGTAGCCGGGATAGCAGTAGATCACCTCGTCGGTGCCCTTGGCGGCCGGGTCGCCGTCCCAGGCGGCCTGGGCGTCCAGGGCGAGCATGTCGCGGATCGCCGGCACGCGGGCCAGGAACTCGACGGCCATCTTTTCGGCGTCGTTACGGCAGGTCTCAGGGTCAGCGCATGTGGGGCACTGGCGCTCGGTGCAGACGCAGGCGTAGATTTCCTGCTCGAGCTTCTCGCGGATCTCGGCGACCAGGTGCTCGATGTGCGAACCGAGATTGCCCTCGGTCAGCCCGCGCTCGCCGAAGAACCCCGGAAACAGCAGCCGCCGCATATCCTCGACGATCTGCACGATCTGCTGGCGGTTGGGCTGGAACCCATGCCCGATCCGCTGCGTCCGCGCGTCCGTCTGGTAGTTGGCCAATATCGCCGCCGTCAGCCGGCCCAGATCACCTGTCACTGTTTTTCCCATGTTCCATGCCCTTAGGGTCAAACAACTCATTCTATATCAGCACCCCACCTATGTCACGCGGGAAGATTACGTACTCGCTTGCAGGTACTGTTTGGGGTTCGTCGTCTGCCTGTCGGATTTGGAATGATTCTACCGCAGGAACCCCGTGGCGGCCTACTGTCGTTATAATGCCGGGTTTCGTGTCGCGGGCGTCCCGCCGCGGAAGACGAAGTTGAATGTGCCCCAGACGAGGGCAAGATGCCGGAGAATCTTGTATGCGATGCACTGTAGACTGGTCCGCGTTCCTGGCACGGCATGATTTGATCTGGACGAAGACGCCTCACGCGTGGTGGGAGGCGCCGTTTCTGGGCAACGGATTGCTCGGCGTGATGATCCGCCAGGCGGGCGGGGGCAATGAACTGCAGTTCGACGTCGGCCGCGCCGACGCTTACGACCACCGCCCCGGCGGCGCGGCGTGGCTGAGGCGCTGCCGCCTGCCGATCGGGCACTTCGTGCTGCGCACGGCCGGGACGATCGAGGGCTTCCAGGGCCGCCTGGACCTGTGGAACGCCGAGTTCACGGGCACGGTGACAACCTCGGCCGGTGTCATCGGCCTGCGAAGCTTCGTGCATGCGGATCGCATGCTGATGCTCGCTGAAATCGCCCCCGACGACGGCGAGCGCTCCTGCCGCATCGAGTGGCATGCCGAGGAGGCCGTCTGCTACAACCGCACCTGGGCTATCGAGACGCTCAAAACCGAGGAGAACGAGTGGGCCCGGTCCTGGGCCCAGCCGGACTACGTCCCCCACCCCCCCGCCGAGCTGGGCCGCTGCGGCCAGACGGACTACTGCCTGCAGCGGCTGATCGAGGGCGGACAGACCGCCACGGCATGGCGCGTGATCGAAGGCCCGGCCGCGCGGCGCACGCTCGTGGCGAGCATCGCCCACACGTATCCGCAAGACACGGCCGTCGCCGACGCCTGCGCCGAGGTGGCGTTGGGCGCCGCGACGCCGCTGGAGACGCTCGCCCAATCGCACCGGCAGTGGTGGCACGAGTACTACCCGGCCAGTTTCGTCAGCGTGCCGGATTCGTACTGGGAAGGGTTCTACTGGATCCAGATGTACAAGTTCGCCAGCGCGACGCGGGCCGACCGGGCGATGATCGACAACAACGGCCCGTGGTACCAGCACACGCACTGGCCTTGCGCGTGGTTCAATCTCAACGTGCAGTTGACGTACTGGCTGCCTGCCGACTCGAACCGGCTCGACCTGGCCGAGTCGCTCATCGGCCGCCTCGACCGCTACCGCGGGAACCTGGTGGCCAACATGCCGCCGGAGTTCGGCGGCGACTGCGCGGGCCTGTACACCGTCGTGCCGCCGGACCTGACGAGCCCCTTCGACATGCAGTGCCTGGGCGACCTGCCCTGGGCGCTGCACGATTACTGGCGCATCCTGCGCCGCTCGATGGACACCCCCCGCATGCGCGACCGCTTCCTCCCACTGCTGCGCCAGGCGATCAGTACGTATCTGCACGTGATCGCCCCGGGCGACGACGGCCGCCTGCACATCCCCAACAGCTTCTCGCCCGAGTACGGCTGGGCCTGTGACACCAACTACAACCTCGCGCTGCTGCGCTGGTGCCTGCAGACGGCCGTCGCCCTGTGCGAGCAGTTCGCCCTGCCGGACCCGCTGCTGCCGCGATGGCGCGAGGTGCTCGAGCAACTCGTCGATTACCCCGTGGACGAGAACGGATACATGATCGGCCGCGACACGCCCTTCGCCATGGGGCACCGCCATTACTCGCACCTGCTGATGGTCTATCCGCTGCACCTGGTGCGGGCCGAGCAGGCCGGCGCGCGGGAGCTTATCGAAAAGACCCTGCGCCACTGGGTGGGCTTCAAAGAGGGCAAGTGCGGCTACACCTGGACGGGGGCGGCGTCTATCGCGGCGGCGCTGGGCGAGGGGAACCTGGCGCTGGAGTACCTCGACGGCCTCAAGACCACGCCCAATGACCACATCAACGTCACGACGATGTACGACGAGGGCTGGCCGGTGCTGGAGACGCCGTTCTCAGCCGCGCAGGCCATCCACGAGATGCTGCTGCAAAGCTGGGGCGAGGCGATCCACATCTTCCCGGCCATGCCCGACGCCTGGGCCGACGCGGCCTTTCACGACCTGCTGGCCGAAGGCGGATTCCTCGTCAGCGCCATCCGCCGCGGCGGCCGCACCGTCGCCGTCCGCATCAAGAGCCAACACGGCCAACCCTGCCGCGTGAAACTGGACATGAAAAATCCGCGCGTCCAAGGCGGCCAAGCGGCCCTGCGCGGCGGCGCCGGCGGAATCTTTGAACTGCCGCTGGCCAAAGGCCAGGAGGTCGTGCTGCTGGAGGAAGGCCATGCCCAGATCGCAGTCGTGCCCGTCGCCGCGCCGGCGGCCCAGGGACAGAACGTCTTCGGGCTGAAGTAGTGTCCGAAATATCTTGATACTATCGCGGTTCTGAGAAATCGTCGGCGGGGGATGACCTTTGGTTTTGGAGTAACGCGCTTCGAACCTGGTCTTCGTCCTTGACGTGTGCCAGCACCGTGATCTGGTCCCACCCCTGCAATCGGGTATCGCCTTTGGGTGCAATGACCTCGCTGCCACGCGTGATCAGCGTGATGATGCAGCTGGGAGGCAACTTCAGATCGGCGATTCGTGGGCCAGGCGCACCTTGAGGCCCGGGCATGTCGATGACGATAAGATCCATGTCGCTCTTGGCCATGGTGACCAGTTCGAGGTTGTACAGTGGCTTGGGACGAGCCTTGGCCGAAAAACCGAGCCACTTTGCCACAACGCCCAGACTGGAACCCTGGGTTGCCACCGAGAGCATGACCACGAAAAACACCAGGTTGAATATCTCCTGCCCGCTCGACAGCCCGGCGGCCATAGGATACGTGGCCAGAATGATCGGAACCGCGCCTCGCAATCCTGCCCAGGAGATGAACAGCTTGTTCCTGGCGGGCAGCCTCATGCCCAGCGTCCCCAGCCACACCGCGGCCGGCCGCGCCACGAAGCTCAACACCAGGAACAGAATAATTCCCCGCAACCACAAGTCCGCCCATTGGTGCGGGTAGACCAGCAGCCCCATCAACACGAACATGCTGGTATTGGCCACGGCGGACAGCGCCGAAACGAAGTTTGCCACGCCCTGTTTGTAGACGAAGGGCTGATTGCCCATGATGTATCCGGCAACGAACACCGCCAGCATGGCGCTACTTTGGACCAGTTCCGCCAGACCGAACATCAGCAGCACCACGCCCAGCGTCAACACATAGTAGTGCCCCCGGTCCTGGGGCCTGAGGCGGTTGAATAACCAGATGGCCGACCAGCCCAGCACCGCGCCGATGCCGATCCCGGCGGCGAATTTCCAGATGAAAGACAGCACCATGAAGTACCACCGCGTGCCCCCGGCCGTGAACGCCTGTATGGCCGCCAGCGTCAAGAGGATGGCCATCGGGTCATTGGCGGCGCTTTCGACCTCAATGGTCGTCGAAAGCTTCGATGGCAGGGACTGGCGGCGAAGAATCGAGAACGTCGCGGCCGCATCGGTCGATGAGATCACCACCGCCAGCAGCATTGCTTCTTCAAACGGCCAGCCCAACGCGCCCCAGGTCACCAATAGCGTCACCAGGGCGGTGAGGACAACGCCCCAGGTGGCCAACCCTCCCGCCGGCAGCGCCACGGCCCGGAAGCTCTCCCGTCGGGTGCTGAAGCCGCCCTGGAACAAGATGAAGACCAGCGCCATGTTGGCCATATGATTGGTCAGGGCGATGTCGCTGAAGTCCCACAGGTTCAGGACATCGCTGCCGAAGACGATGCCGGCCCCCAGCGCAATGAGAATGACAGGGACGCTCCAGCGGTCAAGCAGGGCCGCCACCAGAACGACCACCACCAGGGCCAGTGGCACAACCAGGTAGACCTCATTCATCAGCAAAAAACTCCGCAACCCGACCGCCGGAACATCGACCAGGAAACCTCATCGAACTTCAGCCTGCGGATAGTACATGACGGCCCTATCCGCCCCAACCACTTTGTGCATTTCAATTCTACCAGCCGCCCAGAGCCCGCCGGCGCAAAACGAAATACCAACCCGCGGCAAGTTTGAAATGTCTGTGGGTGGGGTTTCAGGGCTTGCGAAAGAGGTACATCGCCCAGCCCACGCAGTTGCGGCCCCAGCGGAGATAGGCGTCGCGATTCCTGCGGGTGCTGCGGAGCAGGGCCTCCACGTCCGGATCGTCCGGGTGGGCGGCTGCATATCGCTCCGCAGCCCGCCATTGGAGCCCCTCGTAGCGGTCCCAATCGTCCGGGTTGGCCACCAGAGTGTAGAGGAGAGCGAGGCCGACGTCCTCGCCAGTGGCCACGTTCCCGGCGTGGGAACCGCACAGGTTGAGATCTTGGCCCGTGAGTTTCAGGTATTCCGGGTCGGGGTCAGCCGCCCAGAACGGCTCGCCCACGAGCACCAGGCCGCCCGGGCGGGTCATCTTCGTCAAGGCCTCCAGAGTGCCCTTGTGATTCCCGTACACCCACGAGCCCCCGATGCACGAGGCCAGGTCCAGACTCTCCGGTGCATCGGGCTGGTACTCACCGCCGTCCATGTGGAGCAGCTCGATGCGGCCGCCCAGGCCGCGGGCCTGCACGTTCTCGCGGGCCGCCGCAATGGTATAGGGCGAAAGCTCGACGCCCGCGGCCGTCACGTCGTACGCCTCGGCCACGAGGCAGAGGAACTCCGCTTTGCCGCAGGCCACGTCCGCAACACGCCCGCCATCCGCCAGCCGCAAGAGCCCCACGAGCTCCCGTGTCTTCTCCAGGCTCAATGGGTTCATGACCGCGTGGTCAGTGTGAGTGATGCCAAAGTACTTCCACATGTCCATGCCGAGGTCCATAGTCAGCTCCTTCTATACATTCCGACGAATACGTTACCCGACATGAGTTCGAAATGGCAGCAGGTTCCGGTCGAACGGGACGGTTAACTGGGCGAGGGCTGGTTGCGAGAGTCGGAGAGTTCGGGGCGTTGCTCTTGGCGCAGAGAAGGTCACTAGATTCTCTTCAGCAGTGCCAAGTCTCCGGCTATGAGGGCTTCTTTCTTTCGGCGAGTCCAGCCTTTGAGTTGTCGTTCCCGTGCTTCGGCAGCCGCACGGGTGGGATGAGACTCGTGCCATGCCAGGCGGAGGGGCGGATTGCACTTGGTGTAATGGCCGCCACGGCCGGTGAAATGCTCCGTGCAGCGACGCTCAAGGTCGATGGTAACGCCGACGTAGTATGCACCATCGCAACAGAGGAGGATGTAGACGTACCAGAGTGGATTACCAGTTGCTGGGGCCGGGGAATGCTTCGACTCACTTCGTTCGCTCAGCATCCTTCGACTCGCTTCCCGCTCAATAGATGCACCTGCGACCAAGCCGGCGCCACTATTCAAGGACGTAGTCCTGAGCGAGCGCAGCGAGTCGAAGGACTCCCCGACTAGGATTTGAACCTAGAACCTAGCGGTTAACAGCCGCTCGCTCTACCATTGAGCTATCGGGGAAGGTAGTCAGCTTCCGGCCTCGGGCCGGAAGGTATTATCATCACTCTATCGGCTGGTTCTGTCAAGAGGGTTAAGCCCTCGTGCGTGCAAAAGTCGCAACCGCCCCAGCGAGGGCAAGATGCCCCCGCGGCGGGCGGGCGAGACGCCCGCGACGCGTTTCAGGCGAAGAGGGCCTCGACGAACTGCTCGGGGTCGAAGGGCTCTACGTCTTCGTAGGTCTCCCCCAAGCCTACGAACTTTACGGGGATGTTGACCTCGCCGCGGATGGCAACCACGATGCCGCCCTTGGCCGTGCCGTCCAGCTTTGCCAGGAAGATCCCCGTCACGTCGATGGCCTTGGAGAAGACCTTGGCCTGGTTGATGGCGTTCTGGCCGGTCGTGGCGTCGACCACCAGGAGCACCTCGTGGGGGGCGCCGGGAATCTTGCGGGCCACCACGTCGCGAATCTTCGTCAACTCGCGCATCAGGTGGTCCTGCGTGTGGAGCCGCCCGGCTGTGTCGACGAGCAGGATGTCGGCCCCGCGGGCCAAGGCGGCCTCGCAGGCGTCGAAAACGACGGCGGCTGGATCGGCTCCCTTGCCTGAAACAATCTCGACTCCGATGCGCCCCGCCCAGATCGTCAGCTGCTCGACGGCCGCGGCGCGGAACGTGTCTGCCGCGGCCAGCACGACCTTCTTGCCCTCGGACTTGAACTGGTAGGCGAGCTTGGCGACGGAGGTCGTCTTGCCCGCTCCGTTGACGCCGGCGACAAGGACGACCGTGGGCCCCTGCGGCGCAATGCGCACGGCGCGGTCGGCCGGCGGCCAATACTTCTTGAGCTCGTCCTTGAGGAACCCGATGGCGTCGTCGCCCTTCTCGATGCGTTTGTCCTTAAAGGCCGCTTCGAGGTCGGAGCAGATCTTGGTGGCCGCCGCGACGCCGATGTCGGCCTGGATGAGCTCGGCCTCGATATCGTCCAGCAACGTCTGGTCAAGCTTGCGCCCCGTCAGCAGCGACTTGAGCGAGCCGACGAATTTCTGCCGCGTCCGGGCGAGGCCGGCGGCGAGCTTCTCGATTGCTTTTCTGAATAGGGCCAAAAACAGATCCTCGATCGTAAAACAGATCCTCGATCCTAGGTCCTAGGTCCTAGGTGTTCGATACTGATCGCGATCCCAGGTTCCCGTCTTCCCTAGGATCTAGGACCTAGGATCTAGGATCTATTCTTCTTGTTTCTCTCCGCCCAGTTCCCTCGCCACGGCATCGAGTATCCCGTTGATGAATCTCGGGCTTTCGGCGGTGGAAAATTCCTGGGCCAGCTTGATGCCTTCGGTGATGGCGACCTTGGCGGGCGTGCGGCCGTCGAGCATCTCGGCGATCGTCAGGCGCAGTACGTTTCGGTCGACCATCGCCAGGCGCTGCAGGTCCCAGTGCTTGGCGTGGCGGGTCATGATGGCGTCGGCTTCGTCGCGGCGCTGCAGCGCCACGTCGAGCATTTTGGCGGCCTCGTTGCGCGTGACGGGGTCTTCGTCGCTATCGGCGAAGAATTCCCTGAGGTTCGGGCGCGCCGCAGGCCCCTGCACGTCGAGGCAGCAGAGCCCCTGCAGGGCCAGGCGTCTTGCGCGATGGCGGGCTATCACAGCGTCACTTGCCCCGCTTGCCGGCGGTGGGCAACTGGCTGATAAGATTGGCCATTTCCAAAGCGGCTGCGGCGGCTGCGGAGCCCTTGTTGCCGCTCTTGGCGCCGGCGCGATCGACGGCCTGCTCGACCGTGTCGCACGTCAGGACGCCGAAGATGCACGGCACCGAGGTGCTCATCGAGGCCATCGCCACGCCCTTGGCGACTTCCGAGGCGACGTACTGATAATGATCCGTCCCGCCGCGGATGACGGCCCCGAGGCAGATCACGGCGGCGTATCGCTTGGTGGCCGCAAGCTGCTGGGCCAGCACGGGGATCTCGAAGGCCCCGGGCGACCAGACCACGTCGATATCGTCGTCCTTCACGTCGTGGCGCACGAGGCCGTCGAGGCAGCCTTCCAGCAGCTTGCCGGTGACGAACTCGTTGAAGCGGCTGACGACGATCGCGAACTTGGCGCCGGCCGGCGCCACCAGATTGCCTTGATACACGTTCATGCCAGGGCTCCTTGGGACATCTTAAGCGTGTGACGTACTATACGCCCGTTCTCACGCATTGGCAAGGTTTTGCAGCGCCACGAACGTCAGCAGGTGCACCAGTTGCGTCAGGGCGTTTGCCGCCAGCAGGGCGCGGCGGCCGAGCCCGCCGTCGGCGCGGCACAGGGCCAGGCTGCCCGCCAGGGCAGTGGCGATGGTGACGCCGGCCATGGTCAGTTGAGCGCCCTCGCCCATGTATCCGTAATAGCCCATCGAGACGGCCAGAGCGACCGCCAGCCACAAGGCCGCCGCTCCGGCCCCGCACGAGCGGGCAAACGCGGTCATAAAGGCGGGGACCGACTCGGGCTTCTTGCAGAACTGGCACGCGGCCAGCATCGACCAGCAGCCCCACAGCGGCATGAGGATCAGCACGCGGTAGATTTTGCACTGCGGGCGGATGCCGGCGATCGGCTGCCACAGCGCCCATTCGCCACGCGACCAGTCAGCCTTGAGGTGGAACATCGCCGCAAACAGCAGCACCATCAGCGCCGCGGCGCCCACGGCCCGCACCGCAGGGTCGCGTCCGCAGAATGTTTCCACCAGCGCCGCCAGCGACCGCCGCAGCGGCCACAGGACGATGGCCCCAGCGGTGACGGCCGCGGGCATGGCCAGTTCCGAGGTGCCCACCCCGCCAAAGAGCTTCCATGCGGCCCCCCAGAGCCACGAGGCGGCGGCGCCCCAGAGGACGGCCGCGAGCATCAACGAGAACCCGGCGTGGGCAAACCGCTCCGGCGGCTGAGCGGCGAGGCGGGCGTCGTCCAAGACGAGCAGGTCGTGACCCGATCGGTCGAACAGCCGCCGCGGATTGATCAGTGACAATATCGCCATGCGGTCATTTCTTCATTCGGGCCCGGCGGTGCATTTGGCCGCCGCGGCACGGTCCAGGGCCTCGCGCAGGGCCGGGGTCAGGAAGCGGTCCTGGAGTTCTTTTCGGCCTGCCAGGGCGCCGGCCAAGGCGGCGGCCTGCTCGGCCGGCGGAGCGGTCGAGTCCAGGAAGAGCACGAGCTTTCCCTTCAGGCAGACCAGGTCGCCGGCCGAGGCGCCGTCGCCGGGGCGCCCGGCGATACAGCGCACGGCGATATCGAGGCTTTCGGCCAGTTCCACCAGTGCGTCCAGTTGAGCCCCGGAATTCATCGTCAAGATGCCTTCCTTCAAGGAAACCGCGTGCAAAATCCGATAGACATAATAGAGCATTTGTACGGCCGACGGAAGCGCCGGCCGAAGGTGAAGCCGCGTCGCAAAAAGGATTCGCCGGAGTGTCCGCTATTTCTGCAAGCAAAGATTCGCACCCCGAGAAGGTGGCCCGCCTGGAGGCGCAGGTTCAGGCGCTGACCAACCAGTTGCGTCACGCCCAGCGCCTGGCGACGATCGGAACCGTCGCGGCGATGGTCGCCCACGAGTTCAACAACATTCTCACGCCCATCCTTAATTATGCCACGCTGGCCAAAAAGAACCCTGCCCTGACGGACAAGGCCCTCTCGCATGCCGCCAGCGGCGGCGCGCGGGCGGCCGAAATCTGCCAGGCGATTCTGGGCATCAGCGGCACGGGCGCTGCCGAGGCTTCGCACGTGAACGTGCGCCAGGCGGTGCAGGACGTGCTTGCGGCGATGGCCCGCGACCCGGCCAAGGACCGCATCGAACTGGCGGTGGAGATTCCCGAAGGCCTGACGGCGCTGGCGCGGCCGGTGGAACTGCACCAGGTGCTGCTGAATCTGCTGATGAACGCCCGCACAGCGCTGCTGGGCTGCAAGGGTCCGCGCCGCATCGAGATCAAGGCCGCCGCACGGGGCAGACAGACCGTCGTGCAGGTGTCCGACAACGGCCCGGGGATCGCGGCCGAAAACCTGCCGCAGATTTTCGAGCCGTTCTTCACCACCGGTCAGCGTCCCGACGGCTCGCAAGGCAACGGCCTGGGCCTGGCCGTCTGCCGCGAGATCGTCACCGCCGCCGGCGGAACGATCCAGGCTCAAAGCACGCCCGGCGCCGGCGCGTCATTCACCTTGACTCTCAATCAATGACGCCTGGGGCCAGTGGCGAGTTGTGAGTTGGGCTGGCTGTGGACCGAGTGGGACCACGTTCTTTCAACCCCTGCGCACGCTCATTCCGGATGAACCCTATTTTCGAGGGCTTCGATTCGCTTCGCCACGTCCTGCGATTCGTCCGCCTGGGGATTGCCCTTAAGAAACTCGCGGTACTTCTCCATCGCAACGTCGTCGCGACCGGCTTGTTCGTACTGCCGCGCCATCGCCAGAATCCTCTTGCCCGAGGCGTCTTTCATGGCGGCTTTGAGCCTCGTCTGTAGATCCCGGTCATAGTTGACCAGCGCCAGGTCCGAGATCGCCTGCTTGCCGGCCGGGGTCTGGGGGAACTGCGCGGCCAGCGTCTGGAGCGTCTGGACTGCCTGGCAGGCGGCCTCGGGGGTGAGATTCTTGATGTAATCGAATCGCAGGTCCGGGTCGATGATGAGCGAGCCCTCTTCGGTGGGCGAGGGTTTGGTCGCCGGAGCAGACAGGTTCCTAGCCTTCATGTCGGCGGTAATTACCGCCGTCACCTGCTCGTCCAGGTCCTGGGCCTTGGCCGCCCGCAGCGCCGCGGCGAGGGCAGGGTCTTTTTCGGCCTTGTCCAGAGCGGTCTGGGCCTCCACAGCGCACTTGCGCTGGCCGAAGGTGGCGAGGATATTGCGATATGCCTTAAGAGCCTCGGAGTATTTCTTTTCCGCATAGAGCTTGTCGGCGTTCTTGACGCGCTCGGCGCCTTCGGCATCTGCTTGCGCCAGCAGCTTCTCGATCTCCTTGCGCTGCGGATCCTTCTTGACGACCTTGAGCAGCGGCGGCAGGCCCAGGCACACCTGCTGCCATGACCCGTCGGCGATTTGTTTGCGCGCCGATTCCAGCCGCGCGTCAATCCGCTGCGCCAGCACCGTGTCGGGGTCGATTGTGGCCGGCGCGGGCTGAGCCGTGGCCGGTGCAGGGTCCTTCTTCTTTTTCTTGGGAGCGGCGCACGGGCACGCCGCCCATGAGACGCCACAGAGCGCGCCGAGAGCCAAAATCAGGAACATGCTTGGAAGAGGTTTCGTCCGGCCAGACATAGAAGACCTTTCGCTGGATGCGGCCAAAGTATTGTAGTGGCTGAAGGCGCGGCGGGCAAGAACGCGCCCCATCGCTATTGAGCCCGAATGGGCCGGGAGGTTTGGATCTGCTGCTTCTTGTCGGCCTCGATGACTTTCTCGACCATTGCCCGCCAGACAGGGGCAAACGAGAAGTGGCCCAAGGGCATCTCGCCCAGTTCGCAATTGGCCGTGTAGGCGTTGGACTGAATGCCGATCAGCTTGCCGTCCTTCAGAATGGCCGCCCCGCTCGAGCCGAACCGCGCCAGGCCCTTGGCCAGATACTGCACGCCCATGGTGGTCTCGGCGGCGCCGATGATCTCGGCG
>JAJFVE010000127.1 GCA_021371965.1 Planctomycetaceae bacterium | reverse complement strand
ATCGATATCGCATGACGGGCGAGAGTGGAGACGGCTGCGAGCAGTGGAGTTGGCCGAGCGGGGCTGGAGCCAGCGGGCCATTGCCGAAATCCTGGGAGTCAGCGAGGCGGCGGTGAGCCAGTGGATGGCAACTTGGCGTCGCATCCAATGCGGACACTGCGAATACTGCCGAAAACCTTCGCGGCCCTGCGTAGTGACGCCGACGCCATGCAGTTGCAGGCCGGGATCGAGAATCGCCCCAATGCGTGGCTGTACCAAAGGGACAAGCTGGCCCTGATGCCGGTGACTGGCGAGGCCGCATTCACGCACGGCGAAGAGGTCTATCGGTCGAATTGGGCGAGCTATATCCCCGGCGTCAAGGCATCAAACCGATTGTTCACAGTCACGTTGAACAGGATTCGGGCGGATGCCTATGATGCCATGGTTGCCGAGTACGGAGCCGAGGGCGGGCCTCCAGCGATCAACGGTAGATTGATCGCCGATTTCGTCAACACGACGACCGGTCGTGGCGAAGTAAAAGGACTGGAGAAAACGGTTACGGCGTTGAACGGCGTGATGTGGGCCCCCAGACTGCGGCTGAGTCGGCTGATGCTGGCGACCGGACAGCCGCTTCTTCGCAGACAGCCGTGGCGGGTCCGTAAGGCCGTCGCCAAAGAATACGCCCGATACATCCTGGGCAGTTACATCGCCGGCCAATTGCTGTCTCTGGTGTGGGGCGAACCGGAAGACGACCCGCGATCCGCCTATTTCAAGAAATGGCAGGTGCCGGGAACGAACACGTACGTCAGCCCCTTCCAGGGTCTTGCCAGCGCCCAGGTGCTCCTAACCCGGTTATGGACCGGGAAAAAGAAGACCCGCTCAGGTGATATCGTCGCGATTCGCGGCCCGAACGTCCCCTACGGCGGGGACACGGGCTTGGACGTTGTTGTGCAGTGGCTCCGGGGCGGACTGGCCCCTGGATCGGGCGCGCTCGTAGATATCGGGTTGACAGGCACCGATTTCAAAGGCGATCCCGTGACGATTCTTGGGGCCTTGGTGGATTCCATGACGCCGATGTTCCCAAAAACCGTCTATGAAACGATGATGGATAGGGATGTGCCGCGGGCCACAGCAGTGAATGCCCTGGCGTTTTTTGGGGCCTCCGTACAAACGGAGGAGCGGCAAGAAGAACACAACAGCGGTCGTCGTGAACGATCCAGCCGTAAGCGATCGATACGTCGGAGGCTGCCAGAGTGACAATACCAGATCTCCTCGAATTGCCGCAGGTGATCCCCTACATCCACAAGAGGACTGGCGTATGGGTCTCCAGATGCCGCGTCGGCCGGTGGATCAACCGCGGGGATTTGGTTGTCATGTGTTTACCCGGCAGGCCGAAGCGATGGGTGACGCGAAAGGCGTACGTTGAGGACCTGGTCCGGAAGTATTCATCTTGAAACGATGGGGGCCGGTCGGCCCGTGCAGGCCGGCCCTTACTTCTCTCAGTCTTTTGCAGGCACTTTCGGAACGGGGGGTATCTTTCTGACCGCTACTGTGGGCACTCGTGGTGTCAGTTGTGGGAGCCACTCTGAGACCGGTATCTTGTTGACCGCCTCGGCGGCATACGCATTGACATTCGTGTAGTAACTCGCCGTGATCTTCGGGTCCGAGTGTTCGAGAAGTTCCTGAGCGATTGCCGTGGAAGCCCCCGCACCCTGTAGGACACTGGCGAACGTGGCCCTTAGGTCATGCAGGCGTAGCGTCGGCAGGCCCGCCTGTCGGCGAATCACCTTCCATTTTTTGTGCGTGTTCGAGTCCTGAGCTAAAAGACGCTCTTGGCCCCCTGGCAGGGCATCGACGTACCGCAGCAATTCAGGCATGATGCCCGCCGGCAGCGGCCGGTACAACATCCGTTTTCGAGTCTTGCGGCTCTTGGTATCGACGGTGTTCCGCTCAAAGTCGATGTCGGCTACGGTCAACTTGTCCACGTCTCCACTTCGCAGACCGGTCGCAAGAAGCAGGAGCACGCGCATCCGCCAGCACGCAGACCGTTGCCCCGCCGCCATAAGCAGCGACCTGATCTGATCGGTATCGAGGGCGCAAGGGATGTGTTGTTCAACCTTGACTTTTCGCACCTTCACTTCCGGGCTCACGTATCGGTGCCCAACACCCCAGCGTAGGAAGGCCCGCACATTCGAGATATCCTTGTTCAACGTGAACCGCTTGACCTCCTTGCCGCGTTCGAGGACGAAGCGGTCCACAGCAGGCTGGACGATCTGCTTGGAGTTCAGCGGACCGACGAGCCGCTTGAAGTGTTTGAGCGTCAGCAGGGCCTCGTAAATCGACGTGTCGCGGCAGCCGGCCACATGCTTGCTAAGTTCATACTCCTCAACCATCTGCCGCCACTCCGCATTGATGGTGCCCGCGTACACGTCGGAGTTGATCTGGGTATACTTCAGGCGGCAGACGTGATCGGCAACAGCCTTGTTGGGGCACGCCTTGGCTTTCCGCTTGCCCGCCTCATACCAGCCGACCCACCAGCCCTTGACACCCTTGCGTCTGTAAACCCATGGCTTTTTCATACTTCCATTGTATCGTCATTTTCGGCTATCAGATTGATCGGGCAGGCTTCGGCCGAGACGACCGGAGACAAAATGGAGACACGGGTCCGACAACCGAGCAGACCGTCACTCGCATAAGT
>JAJFVE010000148.1 GCA_021371965.1 Planctomycetaceae bacterium | reverse complement strand
GCTTATAATACACTCGTTGTTTGAATTACGCGCAAAACAGACAAGAAAGGACAATTGTTACCTTGGCCGGATGTCTTTTGGCCCTGCGCCCATATCGCCGCTATCCGCGGAACCGCTGTGAAAAGTACAACAAAGTGCAAGGAAGTGCAGCGGGCGTCAGGCTACACTATCCGGGGACACCACTATCTGGGGACGCCGTCATGCGCCATTTCATCATTCATCAGCTTCGTACCTTGCGGTCAGATTGCTGAGCGCCGTGGTATTTTACCCTTATACACCCGCAGCGCCTATTCAGCGGGCGCAGCCGTTGCCACCGAACGCACTTTCGCCGCCCAAACGCGCGGGGCAGCCGACTTCGCCAGAGGCTTCGGCGAACCGAGAGGCCCACCGCTAACGAGTCGCACAAGCGATTTCTGACTGCTCTTAATCCTCTTAATCTTCTTAAATCTTTTCCCAATCCCGCTCTCCCCGTTCCCGCTATAATCCCACCCGAGGAAGACCATGAACCATCCGCAGGCATATGCGTCGATCCTGAGCCAGGTCGTCAACGGCGAGAACCTCTCGGCCGCCCAGGCCCACGCGGCCTTTGGGGCCATCATGGACGGGCAGTGGTCCGAGGCCCAGATCGCCGGGCTGCTGGTGGCGATGGCGGTCAAGGGGCACAGCGTCGATGAGATCGCCGGGGCCGCCCGCGCCATGCGCGAGCACGCCACGGCCATCGACGCCCATGGGCGCGACGTCGTCGATACCTGCGGAACCGGCGGAACGGGCATCAGCACGTTCAACATCTCCACAGCCGCCGCACTCGTCGCGGCCGGGGCGGGCGTGGCCGTGGCCAAGCACGGCAACCGCACCCACACCCGGGCCAGCGGGTCGGCCGACGTGCTGGCGGCGCTGGGCGTGAATATCCAGGCCTCGGCCGAGACCGCCGCCCGCTGCCTGCGCGAGGCCGGCGTGTGCTTCTGCTTCGCCGTGACGTGCCACCCCGCCATGCGATACGCCGGGCCGGTGCGCAAGGCCCTGGCCGTGCGGACGATCTTCAACCTGCTGGGCCCGCTGACGAACCCGGCTGGCGCGCAGCGGCAGGTGATGGGCGTTTTCGATGCGGCCCTGACCGAGACCATCGCCCGCGTGCTGGCATCGCTGGGGGCGGTGCGGGCGTTCGTCGTTCACGCCGACGACGGGCTGGACGAAATCTCCACTACCTGCCCCACGCGCGTGACCGAACTGCACGAGAGCAACATCGTCACCTGCACCGTCGAGCCCGATGATTTCGGGCTGGCACGAGCCAGGAGCGAAGACCTGATGGTGTCTTCCGCAGCAGAGTCGGCGGGGATCATTCGCGATGTGCTTTCCGGGAAGAAGGGCCCGGCGCGAGATATCGTCCTGCTCAACGCCGCCGCCGCCATCGCCGTGGCGGGCAAAGCAGACGACATCGGCGGAGCGATTCCCCTCGCCGCCAAATCCATCGACTCGCGCGCCGCCGGCGCCGCGCTGGAAAAACTCATCGCCATCAGCAATTCGTGATCCCCACCACGCCCGGTTGTAGCGAAGCGGAAACCGGGGTCTCCCCGATCCTTCGCTAATCAAGACTCACAAACCCGTCTCCCCGACTCTTCTACAACCTGTGCTCCCCCCGCGCTTCCTCCCGAAACGACCACGTCCACGCACCCTCTGATTGTTGCGTGAGGATGTAGTCGAACGTGCAGACGTGGTGGCGGCGGTTCTCGATCCGCAGGTACGTCCCGCGCGCAGACCAGACCCGACCAGGCATCTGCTGTCGAATGGCGAGGGAGGACCTGCTCTTGGCGTCGCCTATGATCCGGCGGATCGCCGTAAGATCGTCCGGAAGCTCCACCAGCAGGTGCGAATGCTGTCCGCTGACCGAAATCGCGAGCACCCGATGCCCTCGCGCGATCAATGTGTCAATCATTGCCTTCCCTACCGTCGCTCGAATCGAGCGAGGGATCACCAGGGGTTGCCCACTGCGATCTTTGCAGTACTTCAACAGCCCCGCGTGTTCGCCCGGCGGTGGCGGGTTCCTGTAATCGCCGCTGGAGTGTCGCTTGTGGCGATAGCTGCGCCACCCGCGTGCATCGCCGGGCAACCAACTGTTGAGCGTGGAAATGATCACGTGCCGCCATGCTTTCCCCACAGTGGGCATTGAGGGATTGTAACGGTGAGGGGCTTGCGTTGGGAAGAGTCGGGGAAATTCGGTTTCCGCGGTCTTCAATTGGGAGGAGGTCGGGGAGACCCCGGTTTCCGCGCTCTTTCCATTAGGAAGAGTCTGGGAGACCCCGGTTTCCGCGCTCTCTCCATTGGGAAGAGTCGGGGAGACCCCGGTTTCCGCTTCGCTTCAACCGGGCGTAGGCGTAGCAGACAGTTTTTCCAGCGCCGCTCGTCCAAGGAAGTTGTGATTGAAATCTATCGCCCGCGCCAGACCGGCGGCAAAGGGGTTGGTGTTCTCGTCGATCCCGGCGCCCCAGGCGGGCAGGTTCGCCTGCGTGCGCAGGGCGTCGCGGGCTTGCGTGCCGGCGGGCTTGATGGCGTTGTCGCCGGCCTTCTGGGTGATGAACCGCCATGCCTGCCCCGCCAGCAGATTGGGGAAGATCACCTCCAGCGACCAGAGCTTCGTCAGGCCGGTTCGCGTGGCCACGTACTTGGCGATCACGTAAGAACCGGATTTGCCCTGCCCACGCTTCAGCGGCGAGACCTTCTCCGGGAGCACGCCATCGAGGATTCGCCCGGCTTGGGGGCCGCAGAGCCAGAGCATCGTGCTGCTGTCGGTGGTGTCCTTGATCTTGACGTCAAAGTCGCCCGCCTGCGCGTCCAGGTGCGCCATGACGGCGCCGCGCCGCGAGGGGCTGCACGTCAGCAGCCACTCGTCCTCCAGCCGCGCGATCATGCAAATGTCAATGATCTTGCCAGCCGCGTCGCACAGGAGCGTCAGGCGGCTGGTGTCGTCTTCCTGGTGCGAGGCGTCGGCTGTGCAGAGGCGCTCGAGCAGGTCCACCGCCCCGCTGCCCTTGATTCGGATTCGCCCGATGGAGGAGATGTCGAAGACCGCCGCACGGGTCTGTGCGGCGGCGGCCTCGCCGGTGGCGTCGCCGTAGTGCAGGGGCATCAGGAAGCCGTCCACGTCGGACATGGCGGCGCCGGCTTCAACGTGCTTGTCGTGCAGGGCGGTCTTGGCGGGATCGGGCATGAGGTTCCACTTTCCTTTGTATTGGGTTCTGGACGATACCGCAATTTGCAATTCGCTTCAATCGCGCCTGTGATTATATATGCGGAGGTCAGGGGCGGAATAATCAGAACCTGGTGTAATCCAGTCCACGATATCCGCCACAAGCCTGTTGAGAGGGGGATGTGAGGATTTGAGCCGTGAAGACATTAATCAACAAATTGACAATCGCCGCGCTGTTTGCGGCAGGCGTTCTTGCAGTCGGCTTTGGCGAAGGGCCCGCGATAGCTCAAGACGCCGCTGCGCCAACGTCAGCGCCTCAACCGGCGCCGGCCGCGCCGATTCCCCCGGACCTCGCAGCCATCGCGGCGGCGACGAACACCGCCTCTGCCCAGTCGGCGTTTGCCCAGGCCTTGGCAGACCGCGGCCAGGTCGCACCCGTGTATGACGTTTACATAAACCGGATGCTGTCGCTGGGGGCGATCGAGTTGCTTCGCCAGCCCGCCCAGGCGCTGGTCCAATTGAATCCGGCCAGCGGACTGGCCTGGGCCCTGACGGGATTCTTCAAGGCCCAGGACGGGACGATGAACGAGGCCGTCGCCGACACCGTGCGTGCGACAGAGCTTTCGCCCAGCGACCCATACGTGCTGCAGTTGGCGGGGCAACTGGTAGCCTGGTATGACTTCCAGGGCGACCGTGCGGCACTGGGGGCAGATATCCAGCAGGGGATGGTCCAACTGGACCGGTTCAAGGACAAGGCGCCGTTCATCGACGGTTACAACGCCGCCACAGCGGCCCTGCGCGAGCAGAGCGCCGCTACCGCCAGCGCCGTCCCGACGCCTTACACGCCGGATGTGGTCATGGCGCCGTCGGTAATCTATGACACCTATCCGGTCTACCTCAATCCGTACCCGACCTACTACTCCTATTACCCCTACGGATTCTACTATCCGCAGTTGTTCGCGTTCTTTAGCTTCGGCCGCGAGCACCACCGCCGCTACGGGCGATGGGGGGCCGAGCGAGGCGAGGGGTGGAGGCATTGGGGAGGCCACCGCGGGTTGAGTAGCAGCGAGACGGCTGCGGCCTTGGCCGCTCCAACCTTGACAGGCGAGCAAGTCCTGAGAAATACGGACGCGCGGCGCCGCTGGAACAGCAGGACGCTTGCAGGCGCCCGTACCGCCGGGGCGGCCGCAACCTTGGCCGCGCAGCCGCAAACCACCGTCACCAGTGGCGCCGTCAGCGCCGCCAGGGGGGGCGTAAACGCCGGCGCTGTGTCCTCGACCGGCGTGCGCACCCAGCGCCGCTTTGCCCAGGGCAGCACCCTGGCCGGGCGCAGCGCGGCCGTCGGGCAGACCGGCGGCACGACAGTGAACCGTTCTGCGGTCCGTGAACGTTCGGGCGGAAGCACCGTTTTGCTTTCGCCCAGCGCGCCCACAGGTACCGCCGCTCCCAGGCGAAGCGTTCAGTCCCCGCGCGGCAATTTTGGAGGGCGGACGCTCAGTACGCCCTTTAGCGCCCCGACAATCCGGCAGCGCAGCACTGTCCAAGGCCGAACGTTCAGTACGCCCCGGTTCAGTGCCGGGGCAACGCCGCTGCGAAGCTTCTCGGCAAGCACTCCCTCGCCAAGCCGGTCGTTTGCAGCGCCGAGTCGATCGTTCTCAGCGCCAAGCCGGTCGCTTGCGGCCCCGCGCAGCTCGCCCAGATTCTCCGCGCCGAGCCGGTCGTCCGCAGCGCCGCGCGGCGGCGGAGGCGGGCGGCATCGCTAAGAGCCTGTGTGGATTACTGGATGGCAGGGCCTCTCCAGGCCGTGAATCACAGGCTGGAAGGCCCTTGCCACGTCACTTGAGCAGTTGCTCGCGGCGGGCGCGGACGAGGGCCTTCTTGTGGTCGGGCATGTCGGGTTCGGCCAGGAGCTTGTCGCAGCCTTCCAGGAATATCTCCCGGGCGAAATCCGTCGAGAAGGTTTTCTTCTCCAGGGCCTGCGACTGCGAGAGCTTGAGGAAGCCTTCAAAGTCGCTGAAGTAGCTGCCGTAGATGTGGAAGCTATCGGCGATGTGGATGTAGTCGCCGGGGGCGATGTCGAGGCGGGCGGCCATCTCGGCCTGGAGTTCGGTAAAGGCGTACATGTTCATGAAGGCGGCCTTGTACGCGTCGTTGCTGCGCATGTGGGCGTTCATGTGGAGCTTGCCGTCTGAGATGCGAAACCACAGTCGCTGCAGGCATGCGGGGTCGGCGATGTGCATGTCATTCCAGACCTGCCAGGTGACGGCCTGGGCGCGGCGCGTGTGGGGGGCCTGCTTGAGCCGCTGCAGGGCGCCTTCGATCTGGTCGAACAGGCCGGCGCCCGGAACGCGATACTCGCGCAGGCGCTCGTGGTAGGTGTACTCCCACTTGCCGGCGGCAGGGTCGATCCAGTGATCGTGCACACCGTAGAGCATCTCGGCGCGGTATTTTTCGAGGTCGTCCAGCCCGCCGGGGAACGCGCGGTGGATTCGCGGCTCGTCGAACGGAGCGGTCACGTGGATCATCGCGCTGACGTCGCGGCTGGCCGGGTCGCCGGGCTTGTCATATTCGGTCGGGAAGGCGTCGCCCTCGTGCCAGCAGGCCAGGACGGCCTTCTCCCATGCCAGGGGCAGCGATCGTTCGACGATGTGGATTGATTTCATGCCGTCGCATCCTTGCGTTCAAAGCGAGCTTCCATGCCGGAGACATTATGGCCCAGCGACCCAGCGACGGAAAAGAAAAAACCTCCGGTGCGCGAGCGTTGGCGGCGGGGGTTGGCCACGCTTGTCATGGATCGGGAAAGTCAGGTCCGCGGATGGCCTGCTGGTAAATCTGTTTGCAGCGGGCGACGATGCCCTCGGCGACCAGCGGGGTAGACGGATGCGACAAGGCGCGGGCCTTGCTGCTCATGCCGGCCAGGCGCTGCGGATCGTCCAGCAGGCTCTTGAGCGTCGAGACGATCTGCTGCTGTCCGCGGGCGATGACGGCGGCGCCCTGGCGCTGGTAGAACTCGGCATTGCCGCCCTCGTGGCCAGGAACCGGGTTCATCAAGATCATCGGCAGGCCCTTGGCCAGACACTCGGTCGTCGTGATCCCGCCGGGTTTGGTCAGCATGACGCAGGCGGCCTCGAGCAGCTCGTGAGAGCGGTCGGTGAACGCGACGGGCTTGAGGCGGCTTTCGACAGCCGCCAGCTTGGACAGCTCGCCCAGAAGGTTCTTGTCGCGTCCGGCCAGAACGACCAGAAACGCCTGCGGACAGGCTTGCAGGATCTCGCGGGCGATGTCGACGATCGGCCCGATGGTGAACTCGGTCCCGCCGGTGAGGACGACGACGGGCTTGTCGGCCGGCAGGCCCCACTCGGCGAGGATCCTGCCCTTGTCGAGAGGCAGGTTCCACTTGGGGTGGATGGGGATGCCCGTGACGGTCACGTCCGCCGGGGCGATCCCCCACTTCTGGATCGACTCGCCGGAATACTCCGAGGCCACGAACCAGTGCTCGACGGACGAGGCGTACCACATCCGGTGCACCTCGACGTCGGTTATGACGGTGACCTGCCGCGTGCGGAGCCGCCCGGCCTCGATCATCCGCCCGATCATCGGCGCGGCCAGAAAGTGCGTGTTGACGATCAGGTCGGGCGTGTCCTGGCAGAGGCGGCGGGCGAGCTTGCGCATGGCCAGGCGTTCGACCGACATCCGCATGCTCTCCATCACGCCCCGCCGCGATCCGCTCGGGTGGTTGGTCAGGGCGTACCCCACCCCGTACAGCCGCGGCAGGTGGATCATCACTATCTCGTACCCGCTGGCGTAGTACGCGCGGAACCACCGCGGCACCACGGTCATCAGGTCCAGCCGCTCGATCTGCATCGGCACCGGCGAGTGCTTGAGCCCTTCAATGATCGCCGCCGTGGCCGAGTTATGCCCTGCCCCGATCGTGGCGGTCAGGATCAGCACCCGAACCGGCCTCGCCGAGCCCGCCTGAATATCGTTCTGTTGCGTCATCTCTCCATTCTCTCCGCCACTCAGGGCGCCTGCGAAGAAGTCGCCGCCGCCGATGCGGGCCGGCTTGCCGGCGCGCTTGCCGATGCGGCCCGCGTCGCCGGCCCCGAGGCCGGCTGAAACCGCTCGTCACGCCACGCGGCCGCGGGCGGCTCGTCCGGGGCCATCGACGCCAGCGCATCGTCGGCCATCCGCGCCCAGAAATCCACTGGCCCATGGGCCACCGCTTGATAATACTCCCTTTGCGAGCCCTTGGCCTGCGCCCCCGCGGGCAACCGCCCGTACAGTTGGCCCAGGGCGTAGTTCGCTTCGGCGGAAAGGTAGTCGAGCGGGCGGGGCGAAGCAAGAGTTTGCAGGTCCTGGGCGGACCGCAGCATACCGGCCGGCGCCTGTCCCGGCTGGACCAGCGCCGCTTTGGCCGCCTGCAGGCGCAGGAACGGCCCGAGCGAACTGGCGGCGTGGGCCTGGGCCAGGTCGCGCATCGCCTGGGCGTAGCCGGGCGACAAAGGTTCCACCTCGAGATACGCCGCCAGCGCGGCAGCGGCCTGGGGATTGATCTGCCACTTGCTCTTTCCCCTTGGCGTGACGACGCCGCCTTCCTTCATGACGGCGATCAATCTCTGTGCGCAGAACAGCCGGTCGGCCAGATACGTCGTGCTGGGCACGGCCGCCTTGGGCACGAAGATGTCGGCGTCGCTGGTTCGGCGTTGGATGCTATTGAGGGCCGAACTGAGCCCGCGCTCGGCCACCAGGAGTTGCTCGATGGCCACGTGAGCGTCTCCGCTGCGCATGGCCAGCTGTGCAAGCTGCAGCCGCGCGAGGGCGGCCTGCCGTGTGGGCGCGAAATCCTGGACCAACTGGTTGTAGTTGACCTGTGACGTCGCCATAGGCCATGTCGAAGTATAGACGATCAGGCCGCCGGCCAAGGCGCGGCGGTCGATCTGCAGGCTCATGCCCTGCGCCTGCACCCAGAGGACTTCGGGGCATCGCGGGCTGGCCGGGTGCAATTCCAGGAATCGCTTGCAGCGGTCGAAGATGCGGGCGCGCTGCGTCTTGAGGTCGGCCCCGATATGGTTCGTCAGCGTCTGGCCGCTGAGGCCCTGGGCGTTGCTGGCGGCGATCCACTCATCGAGCTTGCGGGTCTCGAGCATCGCGTCGCCGGGCGGAAGGCGGTCTACCAGCATGCGATAGTCCAGTTCATCGGCGCCGACCTGCGTGTAGAAGAAGGTCGTCGGAGCGGCCGTCATCGCCAGCAGCACCGGCCAGACCACGCCGGGGCGGAAGCCCGTCAGGTTCGCCAGCGTCAGCACGAGGCCGCAGGCCAGCACCGCCGCCACGGTGGCCACCAGGAACGGCGCATACAGCACCCACCGCTGCAGCGACATGACCGTGGCGGTGTTGAGACCGAGGTAGCCCATCAGGTGCAGGTAGACCACCGCCGGCAGCAGCCCCAGCAGCGCCGCGACGAAGGGCATGTCGCTTCGCAGGCGCGTACGGGCGGCCAGCAGGCACCCGATCGCCGAGAAGCCCGCCAGCACCGGCGTGTGCGAGACCAGGGCCTGGATGACGATGAAGATGGCGGCGAATCGCAGGTGGTACAGCACCGCGATGATCACCGGCAGGAAGACCAGGATCGCCAGGAGCAGCCCGGTGATCAGGATCATCCACGGATATTGCAGCACCGGCAGCGGGTGCAGGAGGATCTGCCCGATGGGCTTCTTGACGTCCTGCAGATACGCCGCCGCGCCGACGTTGATCCACCGCCCGCTGGCCAGGTACTGCTGGAACGCGCAAACGGCGGCGAAGGCGGCCGCGTTGATCGTCATGAACAGCGCCGTCTTCCACCACGCCACCTGTCGCAGCAGCGGGTGCAGGCCGCGATGGTGGTCAAAGGTTGTTCTCCTACTTCGAGGCATGCGGGTCAGACTCGGCCGGCGGCGCGGCGGGCTTGGTTTTGGAGTTCAACCAGATCCGGTAAAAGATGTTGTTCTCGAGAAACATGGTAAACAGCGATTCGTTGGGCCAGGGATACGTGACTTCTTCGTCGACCATCTGCCCCTTGACGACCTGGGCCTTGGACTTGAGGATCGGAACGCGCCCCTGGCGGTAGCGGTGGTTGAAGTCGGCGCTCTGCGGCGTGCCCAGCAGGATCAGACCCACCTGGTAGCGACCCACCATGCTGGCGTCGGTGACCCCTTCCATGTACAGGTCGTACTTCGAGCCGTCGAAGACCAGGTCGTTGACCACCGAGCCGTCCTCGCGTAGCTCCGCAAACCCCGTCATGCGGCGGTAGTTGTACTGCGTCAGGTTCAGCCCGGGGAAGACGCGCGTGACGAACATCGGCGCCGCGCGGCCGCGCACGATGCCGTCGACCGCCACCGTCTGCGCGACGCCTCGGGGGTGCAGCGGGTAGCGGCTGTCCAGGACCGAGGCGACCAGGTCCCGCAGCGGCAGGGTGCTGTCTTCGGTGCGGCTGAACGTGCCCTCGACAGTGTTGCCGGGGAACGAAGCCTTGAGCAGGCTCTGGATGGTGTCGGTGGCGACGGCATCCTTGAGCGACAGTTGCGTGCTGACCAGCGGCGTCTTGTCGGCCAGGTGCACCGCATAATTCACCGCCAGGGTCCCACCCGAAAGAGCGGCGGCGTAGTTCACCTTGCACAGCCCGCGCGACAGCGACACCCACACCGTCACCTGCCGCGGGTGGAAGGGCTTGCCCGTGCCCGCATCGGTCATCAGCAGCGAATCGATCTCCGCCCGCCCCGATATGTCGCAGGCCAGCAGGCGAGGCGACGCCTGGGCGATCAGTTCCTGCGCGCGGCCCAGCAGGGCGCCACCCTCCACTGCCGTCAGGGCGGCGGGGCCTGAGGCGGGGCGCGAGGCGGCGCCACTCGCCGGCGGGCTGACCCAGCGGGATAGCTCATCGGCATCGACAGCCGCGGCCAGCAGCGTGAATGTGCCGGAAGGCTTGTCCGGAAGGTCCGCCAGGTCCGCCACCAGGGCGAGGGAGTTCTTTTCGACGCTGATCTCCAGCGGCGCCAGGGCGAGCTTCTCGATGCTCACAGGTGCGGCCGCGCCGGGCGTCAGACGGACGTTCTGGGCGGTCATCTGCCCCTTGACCTGGACGGTCTTGCCCCCGAGCCTCACACCCAGGCCGCTGGTAGTCAGCTCGACGCGAGGCAGCACGCCGCCATTGTCGTCGCGCCATTGCAGCTTCAGGCGAAAGTCGCCGGAAGGCACGTACGTGCGAATGTCCCCGACCAGGCCCTCCAGCGCCGCCACGTCCGGGGCCGACGCCGTCAGATGCACCTCTTTGGGCGTCACGCGCGGCAGGGCGCTGCCGGCTGTGGGAACCACGACGCCGGTGGCGCCGGCCTGAACATCCAGCGCACCCAGCCGCAGCTCCAGCGTCGTCAGGTCGAAGCTCCGGCCGTCGGCGCCGAAGGCGGCGTCGATCTTGGCCGTGGCCGGCAGGGCCGCGGGCTTGCGCACCTTAAGCGCCGCCGAGTTGACGGCGAGTTTTCCCGCGTCGACGCGGGCAGTGAGTCGGGCGCCTTGGCCGCTGTCGGCCAGAGTGATATCCGTCTCGAGCGAGCCGCTGATCTGGTGCTCGGCGACGGGACCCTTGAGCTCGGGCACCAGGTCCAGCAGCGCCCGATCGAGCAGGCAGACGGCATTGAGGTTGAGGTGATACGAGTCGACGCGCGCCGGGATCGGCGCCAGCGGCGCCTCGGCCTCGGTGAACGCCGCCGACCCGCCCAGTCGCACGGCGCTGCTGCCGATCGTCACGTGCAGAGTATTGACAGTGACGGCGGCCGTGCCTCTTTCCCGCACGAGCCGGCCGTCGAACTGCAGCCGCGCGGGCGCAGCGGCCGGCTTGCACCGCGGAAGCGGCCCGCCGGTGTCGAACGACATCTTCTGGGCCTCGCATGTCAACGACATGTCCAGCGTCGAGGCGTCTTTCAGCGTCAGCGCCGCGTCGAGGAGCATCTCGCCCTGGAGTTGCCAGGGCTTCTCGCCCGGCGTTCGCTGGTCGCCGGGGGTGGGGTGGCCGTATACGTTCATCTGCGACAGCGCCACCTGGGCCTGCACCTGTTGGGCGGCCGGATGGATCTGCACCTTGCAGGCAGCCGTGAAGTCGCCGTCGATGACGCGCAGCCACTCGGGGCGGTCCGGAACGCACTGCAGCAGCGTGCGCGTGCCCGTCAGTGAGAACTTGCCCCCGGCGGCGATCTTGCCGTCCTTGTCGGCCACCAGCGAGACGAACCCGTCGTCCAGCGCCAGGCGCGCCGGGCCCATCGTCACATCCATGCTGATGTTAGTGCAGGCGGTTTTGGCCAGGTCGAACCCGGCCGCCATCGTCAGGCGCAGCGCCTGCCCCGGCGGCTTGGCCACGCGCCGCCCGATCGTCAGCAGCGTGCCGCCGGGAACGTCGGCGGAAATATGCAGCCCGATGTCGGCCGAAGGCTGAAGATACCACTTGCCCGTGGCCGAACCCTCCAAGTCGATCTGGCACTGCCGGCGAAGCCGCGGACCCAACAGGTCCAGCAGCGCCTCGGCATCGTGAATTTCCCATTCGCCGCGGAGTTTCATGGCCGTCAGGTGCGCCAGCGCCGTGCGCAGGACCGGCCCCTTCTCGCGGACGATCTGCTCCATCGCCGCCCCCGCGTCGCCCAGCGTGCCCCGCGCGATCAGGCTGTTGCCCCCCACCGAGATCCGCACCAGTTCGAGATCCACCGCGGCCGTGCGCTGATCGAGCGTGGCCTCGACGTCCAGCAGGGCGCTGCGTCCGCCGAGCTTGAGCACGTCGCCGCCATAGCGCACCTGGGCGTCGGTGGCGTTGAGGTTGGCGGCCAGTCGCACGCGCGGGCCCTCGTGCCGGAGCGTCAGCCGCCCCACGCGCACGGGCCCGGCAATGACCAGGTCGCCCAGGGCGTCACTACGTCCGCTCAGCAGCGCCGCCAGGCGCCCCGGATGCACCACGCCCTCGCTGATCTCCAGCGAGTCGATCCCGTCGATCGCCTCGCCGCCGCTGCGCGTCATGAGGCTGCCCTTGCCGCGCACGTCGATGCCCGGCAGCGTCACCTTGCCCTCCAGCACGTCCAGCAGGCCGTTGAGGTGGTAGACCGCCTTGACGCTCATCCCCGCCTGCGGCACCGGCGGCAGGTGCGGACCCTGAAGCGGCTGAACGTCCAGGTTCTCCACCGACAGGTCCACCTCGAAGGGCAGTTGCCCCGTCTCGCCGTCGGCGTCGAAGGCCAGGTCCACCCACCCGCTGCATCGGCCCGAAAGCTTGCGCACCGGCAGATTCAGCAGGCCCGCCACGTTGAGCTGCGAGAGCTCGACGTTACTGAAGCCGAAGCGAGTCCGCGCCGGGGCGGCGCTGCCGTTGTACTGCAGGCTCACCGGGGCGTTGGAGGGCTCCTGCTCCAGCAACGCCGAGACCGTCACGTAGCCCAGCGCCACGTGCTGGATCTTGCCGGCGACATATTCCATGTCGCTGATCTTCATCGTCAGCATCTGCCGCGAGCGACTGGGCGTGACGCGAAGCGTCGCGTTCTGCACGCGGATGTGCTGGGTGGCCAGGTCGAGCTGCAGACCCTGAAGCGGCGCCAGGTTGCAGTTGCCCTCCTGGTCCTGCCGCACGTTGACCTCGAGCCCCTGCAGCGTCATCCACTCGATGCGGCGGCGCAGCAGCATGTCCAGCGGCGAGAAGTCCACCCGCACGCGGTCGATGAAGATCATCTTGCCCCCGCCGAAACGGTCGCTCTCGCGAAACGTCAGGTGGCGAATCTCGATGTCGTTGCGCCACGTGACGCGGAAGTCGTCCGCCGGCCGCTCCCCCGGCGGCGTCTGCAGCCCCTCGCCAATGGTCACCTTCAAGCCAGTCTGGCGGCTCAGCTCGCTGGTCAACCAGTTGCGCAGCGACGCCGCCGGCAACCAGTACGGCAGCGTCACATATGCCGCCACCAGCACCACCGCGGCCGCCAAAGCCACGCGCAGGGCGACCTGCCACCACCGCCGCTTTTGAGATTGTGTCAACGATGCGCTCACGGTCTGAGGATTCTACCATGTCGCCCCCGCCCAGAAAACAAACAGAGTTAGTGACTGGTTATCTGGTTGACTCGTTAACGGGACCCCAATTAACCGGTCAACCAGTTAACAAGGTAACCAGTTAACCAGCTAACCAGTTCGGTCAGACGTTAAACCTGAAGTTAATAATATCCCCGTCCTGCACGACGTAGTTCTTGCCTTCCAGGCGGACCTTTCCGGCTGCGCGGGCGTTCTTGAAGTCGCCGGCCGAGCGGAAGTCTGCGTAGCTGACCGTCTCGGCGCGGATGAATCCGCGGGCGATGTCGGAGTGAATCTCCGCCGCCGCGACGACGGCCTCGGTGCCAGCCGGGATCGTCCAGGCGCGGCATTCGTCCTCGCCGCTGGTGAGGAACGAGATCAGCCCCAGGCCGCTGTAGCAGGCCTGGACAAGCCGGTCGCGGGCGCTGCCGGTCAGGCCCAGGTCGGCCTGAAACTCCTGGCGCTCGGCCGGGGGCAGTTGGGCGATCTCCGACTCGATCTGGGCCGAAAGCTGCAGCGCCGGCAGGCCGTGCACTTTTTCGGGCGCGGGCTCGCCCAGCGAATCCTCGCCGCAGTTGAGCACCACGAGCATGGGCTTCTGCGACAGGAAGGCGAAGCTGCGCACCAGCTTGCCCTCGGCGTCGCTGGTCAAAGCCGTGCTGATGGGCTTTTCGTTTTCCAGCGCGGCCAGCAGGCGCTCCATGAGCTCCAGCTCGCGCTGCTCGTCTTTGTGGTCGCGCGAGGGCTTCTTGATCGAGGCGTGCAGTTTGTCGATGCGGCTGGAGACCTGGTCCATGTCGGCGAAGATCATCTCGCCGATGAGTTCCTCGACGTCGGCCTGCGGGTCCACGCGGTCGCGGTACGCCGGCGCGTCGGACTGTTCAAATGCCCGCACGACAAAGACGAGCATGTCGCTCTGCCGCATGGCCGCCCAGTGCGCGCGGGCACGGGTGCGCCCGGCGTCGTCGGAGAGGTCCAGTCCGGGCAGGTCGATAAACTCCAGTTCGGCCGGCGTGGTCTTCTCGGGCTTGTAATGCTCCGAGAGCCACTCCAGCCGCTCGTCGGGCACCTTGACCATGGCCATGTGCGGCTGGTCGCCGCGCGACAGATCCACGTGCGACCCCCCTGCCACGGCGACGGCCGAAAACAGCATGCTCTTACCCGACTGCGGCGGACCAATCAGCGTTACACGCATGAGCGATTCTCCTTTAGCGGCCGAGCTTGCTCGGCGCTGCCACGCCCCCGAACAAGGTTAGGGGTGAGAGGTTAGAGTCCGCAAGCGGTGGCTGTTACTCTAACCTCTAACCTCGATGCCTTGGAGTGGAACCGTACCTGTTGGCTGGCCAATCCGCAATCCGAAATCCGCCATCCGCAATCCTTTTCAATGGCGAAACCCCCGCCCATTGCCTAGCATATTCCTGCCATGTTCACAGGAATCATACGACATGTGGGCTCAATCAAGGCCGCCGTCGACCGTAGCGGTTCGCGGCGGCTCAGCATCGACATTGGCCCGCTGGCCGAGGGCTTGAGCATTGGCGACAGCGTTTCCGTCAACGGCGCGTGCTTGACAGCCAGCGCGATCGCCGGAGCGGTCGCCGACTTCGACGTGATCGCCGAGACGCTCGGGCGCACCGGTCTGGGCAGACTTGTCGCCGGCGCCCGCGTTAATCTCGAGCGCGCGTTGACGCTGCAGGACGGCCTCGACGGGCACCTGGTGCAGGGGCACGTCGACGGCCGCGCGACGGTGAAGAACGTCCGCCGCGGCAACGAATGGGTGATCGAGTTTGCCGCCGCGGCCGACGTGACCGACCAGATGGTGCCCAAGGGCTCGGTCGCACTCGATGGCGTTTCGCTGACGCTGGTTGACGTCGGGCAAGGAACCTTCAGCGTGGCGATCATCCCCACGACGCACAAGGACACGACGCTGGCCAACCTGCGGGCGGGCGACCAAGTGAACGTGGAAGTCGATCTCATCGGCAAATATGTCCGCCGTTATCTGAATCAGATCGCCGGCGGCGAAGGCGGGGGATTGTCTCTGGAAAAACTCCGCAAAGCGGGGTTCGTATGACCTGAGGAGTGACGCGACAGGAGCCTTGCCCTCTCTTTGTGTTCTTTGTGATCTCTGTGGCAAAGCTTCTATTCGTGTCATTCGTGTTCTCCTATGGATGACGCAAGGCCCACAATCGGAATCACCATGGGCGACCCCTGCGGCGTCGGCGCCGAGGTGATCGTCAAGGCACTGGCCTCGCGCGAGCTGCGAAACCGCGCGCGGTTCGTCATCTTCGGATTCTACGAGCAGCTCGCCTACACCGCCGACACCGCTGAAATCGACCTGGGCACCGTGCGCGTCCATCACGAAGACCTGCGCCGCCTGGACCTGGAGATGGTGGCTGCCGATTACGATGAAGTCGCCCAGCCCTCGTCTATGCCCCGCGGCCCCAGCCGCCTGGGCGGGCTGGCGTCGCTGGCGTTTCTGGAAGACGCGATTGCCGCGGCGCGGACAGGCGTCATCGACGCCCTCGTCACCGCCCCGATCTCAAAGACCTCCTGGCAGATGGCCGGGGCCAAGCGGTTCCCCGGGCACACCGAGCTGCTCGCCGAGCGCTGCGGCGTGCGGAACGTGACGATGATGTTCGTCTCGCCGCAGCTCAAGGTGGCCCTGGCGACGACGCACCATGCGGTCTGCGACCTGCGCAACTTGATCACCATCGGGGCCGTCTTCAACCCCATCGACCTGGCCGACCAGGCCCTGAAACGCTGGTTCGGCATCGCCAAGCCCAAGATCGCTGTGGCGGGCCTCAACCCCCACGCCGGCGAGGAGGGGCGATTCGGCGACGAGGAATCCCGCATCATCGCCCCGGCGATTCTGCTGGCGACCGAGGCCGGCATCGACGCCATCGGCCCACTGCCCGCCGACACGATCTTCCGCCAGGCCGTCGATGGAAAGTTCGACTGCGTGGTGGCGATGTATCACGACCAGGCGTTGATCCCCATCAAGCTGCTGGCCTGGGACTCGGCGGTGAATCTGACGCTGGGCCTGCCGATCATCCGCACCAGTCCCGACCACGGGACCGCTTTCGACATCGCCGGCCGCAACAAGGCCAACCCCGCCAGCATGATCGCCGCCATCAATCTAGCGATAGACCTGGCAGGCAAAAAGACCAAGTGAATCGCGATGGTTGGTTGGATGGTTGGATGATTGGACGATTGGATGGTTGGACGAGGGACGTTTTTTCCCATCCATCCATCCATTCATCCCTACCGGCTACTGGCCACCGGCTACCAAACTCACCGCATAACCCACTGCTTGCCCGCGAAGACGGCCGGGTTGTAGACGCGGGCCGAGGCCTCGCCGGGCAGCTTATATGTGAGCTGCAACTGCTTGGTCAGCAGGAGTTGGTCGGTCATGACTTCCTTGGCCTGGCCGCGCGAGTCGTACTGCATCGTCTTGACAGGCTGGGGCAGCTTGACCACGGCCGTCTCGCCGCTGAGACCGCCGACGAAGATGTCGAACCCGCCGGCCGCCGGGTCAATGTCCTGCCAGACTGCCACGCTGTGGCGGGCGTTGTCTTCGCCCTGCAGGAGGGTCTTGTCGATCAGGCTGGTCATGGTCACCAGCAGCGGCAGGTTGTGGAGCTCTTTGATCTTGTTGAACACGAACGTCGGCGTGTTGCGTCCGGCGGCCATCAGTTGGCCGGTGTCGGTGTAGAGTTCGAATGCCGGCACGTACGAGCGGTCGACCCCGGTGCGGTTGGTGACAGTGAAGATCACGTACCAGAAGGTGCGTTTGGTCTTCTCGCCGGGCAGCGTGACCTGGATGGGGCGCGGCGGATCGTAGCGGAAGTCGAACTGCCACTTGAACTGGGCTTCGGAAGGCTTGGGCGGTTCGCTGTGCGCCATGTTGACGGTCAGGGTCGCCACGATGGCTGCCAGCAGTGCCACAGTCACCAGTCGTCTCATAGTCAAGCTCCACAAGGGCCCGGCGGGCCCGCGCCTACTGGTATCGACCCGCGCCACGAGGACGCCTTAAAGAATAAACCTCCGCCTGGGGTTTATCAAGGGCTGAAAAGGTAATTCGTACTGAAGAGGGAAGAAACCGAGGACGACGACGAGGACGAGGACGAAAACGAGAAGAATGCTCCGATGCATCCATTAGCGGCGGGGCTTGCACCGCGCGTTCTTGGGCAACCAGATGACCGCGTCGAGCAAGTCGAAGATCCCGTCGGGGCTCGACCGCTAACGGCAGAAGATGTCTTATCTCGTCATCGTCGTCATCGTCGTCCTCGTCCTCGTCGTCGTCCTCGGTTTTTCTTCCCCGTTTTTGCCGCGACTCGTTACCATTCTGCCATGCCCGACATGGATGTGCAGATTGTTTCTGTTCCGCCTCGCCGGCAGCGATCGGCGGTGGCGTTCGTCGCCGCGGGGCGCGACAGCGGGTACATGGCCGCTCAGCGCACCGCCGCCCTGCGGCATCTGCTCGACTCGCGCGTGGGCGAGGCGTGGCTGTGGTGGCTGCAACGTGGCGGGCGATGCGAAGCGGCCGCCATGATCCTCGCCAGCGCCGGGCGCACGGGCATGCTTTACTACAGCCCGCCCTCCGCCGCCGGCGTAAACGAGGACTCGCTGACGGCGCTGCTGGCGGCCATCGCCCCGGCGGCACTGGCCGAGGGTCCGCTGTCGCTGGTGCAGGCGGCCTTCTCGCCCGAGGATCGCCGCGACAGCGACCTGCTGCGCCGGGCGGGCTTCGACCTGCTCGCGGAGTTGATCTACATGCGCCTGGACCTGGCAGCCCCGCCGGAGGAGTTCGACGATCCCAGCATCGTCTGGCGCCGCTACGGGCAGTTCACGCAGGACCATCTCGCGGCCGTCATCAAGGCCTCGTACGAGAGCTCGCTGGACTGCCCGCCGCTTCGGGGCAAGCGGCAGATCGCCGACGTGATCGCCGGACACAAGGCCAGCGGGATATTCTCCCCCAAGTCGTGGTGGATCGCTTTCATAAATGATGCCCCTGCCGGATGCGTACTCGTCAACGCCTCGCACGACGGCGCCGGGACCGACGTAGTGTATCTGGGCGTGGCCGCGGCGGCGCGGGGCAAAGGCCTGGGCCGCAAACTCCTGGCGCGAGCAGCGGCACAGGCGTACACGTCGGGATACCAATCGCTCACCCTGGCCGTCGACGCGGGCAACAGCTACGCGCTGAGGCTCTATCTCGACGCAGGGTTCCAGGAACAATATCGCCGCATGACGTACGCGATGTTCCCGTTGGAGAAGTTGTGAGTGGTGAGTGGTGAGTGGTGAGTGGTGAGTGGTGAGCAAAACTCACTGCAGCTTCTGCCTTATCACCTCAAAGTCCAGCTTTCGGATAATGTCCTGCGTGCGGCGGGGCAGGGGTTTGGGCTTGCCGGCGATGAGGGCGGCCATCTGCACGCGGGCTTGATCGTCGATCACGATCGTGCGCGTCAGGGCCTGGCGCATCGTGGCGCCGAAGGTCACCAGGCCGTGGTTGCGGATGGCCACGCAGTTGGCCCCGCCGGCGGCGGCCTTGGCGACGGCGCGGGCGAACTCGCTGCCGCCGATCATCATATACGGCAGATGCACGATATGGTCGACGAAGGTCACGAAGTCCGGCGTGAAGGGCTGGAGGTCCTGCCCGCCGGAAATCAGCCCGACGACCGTCGCCGGGTGCGAGTGGCAGATGAAGTTCACGTCGCGGCGGGCCTGCAGCACGCGCAGGTGCAACTCGAACTCGCAGGTGGCCTTGGCGCCGCGCACCTGCCGCTCGCGGGCGAGGTCCACCACCGCCCAGTCGCGCACGCCGATGGCGTCCAGGTCGTATCCGCTGGGCGAGCAGATCATCCGCCGCCCGTCGCGGGCGCTGATGTTGCCGCCGGGGCCGGCAACCAGATTGGCCCGCACCATCCGCTTGCCCATCTCCGTCAGATCCGCGATCACGCTCATCGAATGCTCCTGCAAGTCCGGCCGGCGATGGCTACTTCACGCGGAAGACGGAATTGAACGTCCCGACGTCGTTGGCGGCGATGTCGCTGCAGTCGGGATCCAGAATCCACTTGCCGTCGACGATGAACTTATACTCGTACGTTCCCTTGGACATGGGCACCTCGGCAACGAACTGCCCATCCTTGGTCAGCCGCATCGGCTGGGGCGTCCACTCGTTGAATGTCCCGGCGAGTTGGGCCTTGGTCGCCCCGTCAACCGCCCGCAGCACAAAACGATACGTGCCCTTTCTACGTCCTTTGGTAATCATAATCGTTGTCCTTCGCCTGCCCTGACTCAAGATTGTATGCACCCGTGTCGGAATTATCGCCATGCGGCCGCGCTAAGTCGAGTGGGCTTGCAGAATTTTGTTCGTCGGCAGCGTTGTGGCATGGGGGGGCCTGTCCCTTGGGGACGCCCATGCCACTGGGCGCCGGCCAAAAATGCGCTTGCATTGCCGGGGCTGAACGACTAAAACCCCCCAATCTTTGGCCAGGTGGGGGATGAGGCGACGCCATGAAGTTTCAGCTTGTGGACAAAATCGAGTCGATCGTGCCGGGCAAGAAGATCGTCACGACCAAGGTGCTCTCGCTGGCCGAGGAGTACCTGGCGGACCATTTTCCCATCTTCCCGGTCATGCCCGGCGTGCTGATGCTCGAATCGCTCACGCAGGCGGCCGCCTGGCTGGTGAGGCTCAAACAGAACTTCTCCAACAGCATCGTGGTGCTCTCCAAGGCCGTCAACGTGCGATACGCAAATTTCGTGGCGCCCGGACAGGTGCTGCGATGCGAAGTGGAGCTGGTTTCCCTCGAGGGAAACACCGCCCGGCTCAAGGGCAACGGCTTTGTCGGCGACAAACCGACGGTTTCGGTCGTCCGGATGGAACTGACGAGCTTCAACCTGGTCGACAAGGGCCACCCCGCCGCGTCGGACCAGGAGATTGTTGCCGGCCTCAAACGCGAGTTCGACCTGTGCGGAGGCCCGGCCGCCTTGGCGGCGGCTGGGGTATGCTGACGGACTCTCGCCGCCGGGGCGGCATTGACTTTTGCGGCGAAAATCTCTATAGATAAGACCCGAACCGCCGGAAGGTGGAACCTTTGGCGGCTGAATTCTAACCTGACGAAAGGCATCAAGGAGAACGCCTGATGACTGAAGTGGAAGTTTTCGAAAAAGTGAAAGAGACGCTGGTGGACGCCCTGGGCGTTGACGAAGAAGAAGTCACGCCGGAAGCGACCCTCACCGGAGACCTTGGCGCCGAGTCGATCGACTTTCTCGACATCGTCTTCCGCCTGGAAAAGGCCTTCGACATCAAGATCCCGCGCGGCGAGTTGTTCCCGGACAACATCCTGAACAACCCCGAGTACGTCAAGGACGGCAAGCTGACCGAGTCGGGCCTGACGCAGTTGAAAGAACGCATGCCCCATGCGGACTTCACCGACTTCCAGCAGGACCCCGACATCAACAAAATGACGAATCTCTTTCGCGTAAAAACGATCTGCAATTACGTTCGCACCAAGGTTGCCTGAGGGGCAACCCGCAGCGCGATCCGGACGATTGGGAGCTTGGCATGCGTTGGTACTGGATTGACCGTCTCGTGGAGTTCGAGCCCGGCAAGCGAGCCGTCGGCCTCAAGAACGTCTCGCTGGCCGAAGACCACCTGCACGATCACTGGTCGGCATTCCCGATCATGCCCGTGTCGCTGATGATCGAGGGCACCGCACAGACCGGCGGGCTGCTCGTCGGACACGCGATGCACTTCAAGGAAAAGGTCGTCCTGGGCAAGATCTCCAAGGCCGAGTTTACCGACATCGTCGTCCCGGGCGACCAGTTGCTCTACGAGGTCAAGATCGACACGCTGGCCCCGCAAGCGGCGCTGACCAACGGCATCGTCTGGCGCAACGGCAAGCAGATCGGCATCGTCGATCTGATGTACTCGCACGTGGACCAGAACATGGCCGGGCTGAAGTTCCCCGAGGAAAATTTCGTGTTCACTGGACAGTTCCAACGGCTCATCCAGCCGTTCCTGGGAGCGGCAAATGCCTGATCGCCGTCTCGCCGTCTCCGGAGCGGGGGTAGTGACCCCCTCCGGCGTGGGCCTGGACGAGTTCTGGCAGGCCACGCTGGCGGGCAAGCTTTGCGTTGCCGCCATCGAAGGCTTCGACGCCACAGGCTTTCCCACGCACATCGGCGGGCAGATCCGCGACTTCTCGGCGCGAAAGTTCGTGCCCAAGGATTACCGCAAAGCCGTCAAGGTCATGGCGCGCGACATCGAGATCGCCGTCGCCTGCGCCGACCTGGCCGTGCGCGACGCGGGCCTCATCACCCCCGGCATGGAAGGGCAGACGCCCAACGTCGAGCCCAAGCGCCTCGGCTGCAACATCGGCGCCGGACTCATGTGCGCCGAGCTGCCCGAGCTGGGCACGGCCCTGATCACCAGTCTTGTCGACGGCAAGTTCGACTACAAGACCTGGGGCATCACCGGCATGAACAACCTCACGCCGCTGTGGTTGCTGAAATACCTGCCCAATATGCTGTCCTGCCACACGACCATCATTCACAAGGCCGAAGGCCCCAGCAATAACATCACCTGCGGCGACGCCAGCGGGCATATGTCCGTCGGCGAGGCCGCCCAGTGGATCCTGCGCGGCGCTGCCGACGTGGTGATCGCAGGTTCGGCCGAGAGCAAACTCAACCCGATGGGCCTGTTGCGCCAGACGCTGATGCACCGCACGTGCACGACACGCAACGACGCCCCCACTACCGCGTGCCGCCCCTTCGACGCCGGCCACGCGGGCTTCGCCATCGGCGAGGGCGGCGGACTGCTGATTCTGGAAGACATGGACCGCGCGGCCGGTCGCGGCGCCCGCATCCATGCCGAGCTGGTCGGCTTTGCGGCCGCCTGCGACCCGCACGGGATCGACCTGGAGCGCCCCACCTGCGGCAACCTGGCCGGCGCGCTGAAAAATGCCCTGAGAAGCGCGGGCATCGGACCCGAGGATGTCGGGCTGGCCATCGCGCACGGCACGGCCGTTCCGGGCGAAGATGAGGTCGAGGCCGCCGCGTGGACGGAAGTCTTCGGCCGCGTCGGCAAGCTGCCTGCCGCCACGCTCACCGGGGCGGTGGGCTGCCTCTTTGCCGGCGCCAGCGGGATGGACATGATCCTGGCCTGCAAGGCGTTGCACGAGCAGGTGATTCCGCCAACGGTCAACTTCGAGCGTCCCGCGTGCGAAAGCGTGCTGGACTTCGCGGCCGCCCCGCGGCAGGGCAAGTTCGAGTATGCCGTTACCAGCGCCTTCACCATCGGCGGGCAGTCCGCCGTCTGCGTCTTCAAGCGGTATCAGTCATGATGAAACGACGCGTCGTCATTACGGGCATGGGCACGGTCAACCCGCTGGCCCACACGGTGGAAGACACCTGGCACAGTCTGCTGACGGTGCAGAAGGGCTTCTACCCTATCGAAATCTTCGACGCCGGCACCTTCCCCAGCAAGTTCGCCGCCCAGGTGCGCGGGTACGATTTCGCCACGCAGGTGCCCGACCCGGCCAAGCATGCCCACGCCGGCCGGCACGCCCGCTTCGCCCTCGGCGCCGCCTGCCAGGCCTGGAAGGCCGCCGCCCTGGAAGGCTGCACCAGCCTCGACCGCGACCGCCTGGGCATCTATCTCGGCAGCGGCGAGGGCAGCCTGGACTTTGAAAAGTTTGTCTCGTGCATCACCGATTCGTGGCGTGACAACGCCCTCGATCACAAGAGCTGGGCCAGGCTCGCCTTCGAGCGGATGGAGCTCTACCGCGAGGTCGAGCAGGAAGCCAACATGGTCGTGGCGCACCTGGCCGCCGAGTTCGACGCCCGCGGTCCGGCCTTCAACGTCCTGACCGCCTGCGCCGCCAGCACACAGGCCATCGGCGAAGCCGCCTGCCAGATCCGCACCGGAATGGTCGAGACGATCATCAGCGGCGGGGCCCACAGCATGATCCACCCGCTGGGCATCACCGGGTTCATCCGGCTGACCGCCCTCTCGCGGCGCAACGACGCCATCGAGTCGGCCAGCCGCCCCTTCGATTCGACGCGCGACGGGTTCGTCATCGGCGAAGGCGCGACCATCATCATCCTCGAAGAATATGAGTCGGCCAAGCGTCGCGGCGCCCCGATGCTTGCCGAGATCATCGGCTACGGCTCCTCCGCCGATGCCTTCCGCATCACCGACCAGGACCCCGAGGGCGACGGCGCCGCCACAGCCATGACGGCCGCCCTGGCCGACGCGGGCCTGAGGCCCGAGGACATCGACTATATCTCCGCCCACGGCACGGGGACCAAGCAGAACGACGAGGTCGAGACCAAGGCCATCAAGCGGGCCTTCGGCGACCAGGCGTACAAGGTGCCCGTCTCGTCGGTCAAGAGCATGCTCGGACACCTGATCGCCGCGGCCGGGGCCACCGAACTGCTGACGTGCGTGCTGGCGCTGCGAGACCAGGTTCTCCCCCCCACCGCCAACCTGAACAGCCCCGACCCCGACTGCGACCTGGACTACGTCCCCAATGCCCCGCGCAAAGCCGACGTCAAGTACGTCATGAGCAACTCGATGGGTTTCGGCGGACAGAACAACTCGATCATCATCTGCAAACCCCGGTAACAGCCCGATTGCGGCCGGAAGCGGCATCCGTGTTTTCTTGCGGTTGGGAAATCGCCACTTTCCTGTTTTCCTGATCGAGGAACTCCCACGCCCGCTATGGGGGGTTGTACAGATGAGGGCAAAATGCTCGTAAGATCGATCCATCGCAAATCGGCGGCCGCCTGGTTGGCCGCTCTTGGCGTCATGACCTTGTCGCTGAGCGCCGCGCGGGGTGATTGGCCCACGTACATGCAGAACCCCGCGCGCAGCGGGGCGTGCGATGAGACGCTGGCCATGCCGCTGCAGCTTCAGTGGGTACACCAGTCGGCCTTACCCGAGCCGAGTTGGCCCGGGCCTGCGCATCACGATTACTATCACAACCGCCGCAATCTCAAACCGATGGTCATGTTCGACGTGGTGGACCAGCTTGTCGCGGCACGGGGGCGCGTGCTGTTCGGATCGTCGGCCGAGGGCAAGGTGTACTGCCTGGACACGTCCGACGGCAAAGTGGTGTGGACGTTTGCCACCGAAGGCCCGGTGCGCCTGGCGCCGACGGTGGTCGACGAGAGCGTGATTTTCGGCAGCGACGACGGATGCGTGTACAGCGTTGCCTTTGCCGACGGGCGGCTGAAATGGAAGACCCGCCTGACCGAGCGCGACCGGCGAATCGGGGGCACCGGGCGCATCACCAGCGCCTGGCCGGTGCGGGCGGGCGGTTTGGTGCAGGGCGGCAAGGCGTACTTTTGTGCGGGCATCTTCCCGACGTACGGCGTGTATTACTGCTGCCTGGACGTGCAGACCGGCAAGCTGCTGGCGAGCAGGAAGATCGACGATTCTGCGCAGGGGTACCTGCACAATGCAGGTGGAGCGGCCCAGGCGCAGACTGGCGCCGTGCCGAAGATGGCGGTGCTGGGGCCCCTCGGTCTGCCGCCCAAGGCGGGCGGGCTGGTGTTCAATTCGACCATCGCCCGCAAATACCGCTATGCCCTGATTGCGGGCAAGAACGTGCACGTCGCCGGCGGCGAGGGCACGGTGGCGGCGTTCGTTCCGCCGGACTACAACAAAGGCGAACCAAAGATTCTCTGGGAGGCGAAGGTCGAGGGAAGAGCGTACGCTCTGGCGATCTGCGACGGGCGATTGCTGGTCAGCACCGATGCGGGGAAGGTCTATTGCTTCGGCGCGGACAAGGCCCAGGCGGCGATTCCGACGAACGCAAAACCGCAAGCCGTCGATGCGGGTCTTGCGGAGCTGATCGCAAAGATATTGAAGATCGCCAACATTGACCGCGGGTATGCGCTGGTGGCGGATGCGCGCGACGGGAAGCTCGCCTGCGCGATCGCGGCGGGTTCGCAGTTCCAGGTCGTGTGCTTGACCGGCAGCGACGAGGCGGGCGCTGCGGCGCAGAAGACGGTAGACGAGGCGGGACTGGCGCATCGCGTCAGCGTGCACCGAGCGCCGCGCGATGGCAAATCGCTGCCTTACAGCGACTACCTCTTTAATGTGATCGTTCATGAGGGCCTGGGGCAAGGCAAGGCGTTCGAGGGAGACCGCGAGGAACTCGCTCGCATCCTGCGCCCCTGCGGGGGCGTCGCGATGCTGGGCAAGTCGCTCGACGAGGTGATCCGCCGCGGCGCGCTCAAGGGCGGCGGAACCTGGTCGCACTCTTACGCCGACCCCGGCAACAGCACCTGCAGCGGCGATGAACTGGTCAACGGCCCGCTGGCGCTGCAGTGGTTCGGCGCGCCGGGGCCGCGCGAGATGGTCGACCGCCACAACCGCGGCGCGGCGCCGGTCTGGGCCAACGGCGTGCTGTACGTGTCGGGATACGACTACCTCTACTGCGTCGACGCCTACAACGGGTTCATGCGTTGGCAGAAGCCCCTGCCCCAATCCGCCCGCATGGACGCCACGCGCGACAGCGGCAACATGGCCGCCCGCGACGACGTGCTCTACATCGCGGCAGGCGGGCAGTGCCTGGCCCTCGACGCCCGTAGCGGCGAGGTCCGCCGCACGTTCGATGCGGCCGCCAGCGCCAAGTGCGAGTGGGGCTACGTTGCCAGCGTGGACGATCTGCTCATCGGCAGCGAGTCGCGCAGCGGCGCGCACCGCCGCGTGCAGGACCAGAACAGTTGGCACTGGGCATATGACGGCGGGCGGCCGCTGGTGACCAGCACGAGTCTTTTCGCCTTCGACCGCGCCGGCGGCAAGCGGGCCTGGACGTACACTCCCGCCTCCGGCGCGATCATAAACGCCGCCATCGCTATCGAGGGCGGGCGGGTGTTCTTTGTCGAGAGCACAAACCCCGCCTCCAGAGAAGCCCCCGACAGCAAGAGCACGCTTGAGGTGCTGGTGGGCAAGGGTTCGCAGCTTGTGGCGCTGGATCTGCGCAGCGGCCGCGAGCTCTTCCGCATGCCCGCCGGCCTCGAGGCCGTTGAGCACATGCTGTATCTGAGCGTCTCGCGCGGGGTGGCCGTGGCGTGCGGTTCGCGCACCGAGAAGGTCGGCGACAAGGGCGCCATCCTCCGCCACGACCTGTACGCCTTCGACGCCGCCACCGGCAAGGCGATGTGGAAGGCCGTGCACACGGCCACCGGCGCCGAGGGCGTGGGCGCCTCGCACGGCGAGAACGCCTTTCGTCCATCGATCGTGGGCGACGTGGTGTATATCAATCCCGGCGCGTACGACCTGAAGACCGGCAAGGTCTTGCCGATCCAGTGGGGCCAGGAAAAGCGCGGCTGCGGCGCGTACGCCATGTCCGCTACCGGCGCATACTTCCGCCTGTTCAACCCGACCGTGGCCGATCTCAAGACCGGGCAGACCCAGCGACTGACGTCCGTCACGCGTCCGGGCTGCTGGATCAACATTATCCCCGCCGGTGGACTGGTGCTGATTCCCGAAGGCTCCAGCGGCTGCACGTGCCCCTACCAGGTGCAGACATCGCTGGCGCTGATCCCCGTAAGCAAACGATGAGGAGCATCCGTGAAGACGTTTCGTGACATTGCCCCGGTGTTTTTAGACAACTTCAAGAAGTTCGCAGACGACACCCGCAAGGCTTCGCTCAAGGCCGTTGGCAAAGACGGCCAGCGCGGGATCGTGGCGGGGCTGTACCAGATGGCCAACCACTGCGACGGCGCCAAGGGCAAGCAGGCCAACACCGACCGCATCTGCCGCGCCATGGCCGCTCTGGCCAAACGGGGCGTGAAGCTGCTGGCCTGCCCCGAGATGTGCCTGCAGGGGTACTTCACCTGGGTCGACGGCGACGCGGACAAAGCACGTGCGGCTGGGCGAAGTCTGGCCGACGACCCGGCCACCTCGAAGCAGATCGCCCAACTGCGCAAGGCCGCCCGCGCGGCCGGCATGGTGCTGGCGTTCGGCTTTTCGGAAAAGGCCGCCGGCGGCAAGAAGGTCTTCAACTCCATCGGCGTCATCGACGCCGACGGCAAGTGGCTGGGCTCGCACCGCAAGAACCCGCTGTTCCCGTGGGACTATGAGACCAAGGTCTTCGACGAGCCGCCCAAGGCCCAGCGCGTGTCGGTCTTCAAAACCAAAGTGGCCGCCATCGGCGTGACCAACTGCTTCGACGGCTCGTTCCCCGAGACCATCCGCGCCCTGCGCCTGGCCGGAGCTGAGATGCTCGTATGGTGCAACGCGGCTGTGGGCGACCGCAAGATGGGCAACTTCGACCGCGTGCCCACCGCGTCGTCGTATGCCACGGCGCACAACATGCCCATCGTCTGCTGCAACGGCGCTGCGGAGAATCTTTCCGGCACCAGCAGCATCTGCGCTGCCGGCGGCGTGCCGATGGTCATCCTGCCCCCGGGCGAGGAAGGTTTCGGTCTCGCAACGGTAAATCTGGCGGCGGCCGCCAACTGGGAAATCTATCGCACGCGATTGGTGCTCAAGCCCAAGGCCCAGACCCCGCGGCCATAATTAAGCCGCAGAGGTCGCTGAGGACGCTGAGGATAAAAAGTAAAACAACTTCTTTCCTCTGCGTCCTCAGCGACCTCTGCGGCTAATTTCGTCTCTCAGAACTGATACCGCTGTTGTCCGGCTTCGTCGAGGCTGAAGAACTGTCCGGGAATCAGGCGGATCTTGTTCAGGGCGCCGCCGAAGCGGGACTGGATGGCCTTGGTCACTCCGCCCGACAGCAGCGTCTGGAGCTGGAAGCGGTGTGCGGCCGAGTCGACCATGACCGTCAGCACGCCGCGGCTGAAGCTCTCCAGGGCCGTGTGCGCGGCGATGGACTGGGGGATCATCTCGTCCCAGAGTTTGGCCAAGGCCCCGAACTGTGAATATCGCCTGGACAGCGTTCGCTTCATCAGCGTCGCCAGCGGAACGGCCAGAGCGACGGCGCGGTCTTGCTTTTGTCGCTGCTGCCAAACTGTTCGCAGTTGAGAGTCGTCCATGCTCGCTTGTCCTTGTCGCCGTCCGTGGCTTACGCTCGCGACAGGAATGATGCAGAAACTCTATTTCGCACCATCGCCGTAATCAACTCAAAAACTTCAGGAAATAATCAGGTTCCGGGAATACCGAACCGCCTGCTTTGCGTCCCGGAAGGGACGCCTGGACTCTAGCCGGTGGCAAGTCCGGGGCGAGCGCAGCGAGTCGAAGGACGCCGCCGCCGTGTGCATGGCTCGCCCCGACGGGGGCGGCGGGGTCTTGTCGCACGCTACAGCCCACCCAAGCGTCCCATCGGGACGCATCCGAACTGGACACGCATACACTCCCGTTCTTCCCGGAAGAACCAATAATCAGCCGCTGAGGTCGCGGCGGCTTAATCAGTCGCCAGGCGATCTTGAATGCTAGAATGCATGAAAGGAGCACCGCCATGGACAATCATCGATCCGGACTGAAACTGATCGTGTTGGCCTTGATCATCGCCGGCGCGGGTTTGGCCTATCGCGGCTGCAACAAGCCTGCGACGCAGGCGCCGAGCAATCTGGCGTGGTTCGAGGATTTCGAGCAGGCCAAGGCCGCCGCCGCGGCCTCGGGCAAGCCGATGCTCCTGGACTTCACCGGCAGCGACTGGTGCGGCTGGTGCATCAAGTTGGACAACGAAGTCTTCTCCAAGCCGGCCTTCGAGGCCTACGCGAAGGAAAACCTCATCCTGGTGAAGCTGGATTTTCCCAGGAGCAAGGAACCCCCTGCCGCGATCAAGGCCCAGAACGACTCGCTGGCCCGCCAATACGGCATTGAAGGCTTTCCCACGATCCTTCTCATCGCCCCTGACGGCCGCGTGATCGCCCAGACCGGCTACAAGTCTGGCGGCGCCGAGAGCTATATCGAGCACCTCAAGAAGCTGCTGAGCCGGCGAACCTAGACCTGGCCGTGCAATCCGCAGCACGGGCAAGACGCCCGTGCTACTTCTGCCGGCCCCAGTCCCACGCGGCGGGGTCCACGCGGTAGAACCGCGCCAGCTCGCGGTAGAGCTCGCCGTGGACCTGCTTGAGCTGCCGCGGCTGCGTGAAGAACGTTTCGGTCGCCACGGCGAAGAACTCGGCCGGGTCGGTGGCGCCGTATTCGTCGAGCACCTCGTCGTCGCGGTTCCGCTCGACCTTTCGCACGAGCCGGCGATACTCGCGCCCGAAGACTTCCTGCCAGCGTTTGGCCTGGGCCGGTTCGAGCAAGGGGATGCCCTCGGCCTCGCCGCATTCCTGATCGAGCTGGTGGGCGAACTCGTGCAGCACGAGGCTGCCCCAGCGCAGGTCTTCGGCTTCGGCCAGAAGAGAGTCCCAACTGATGACGACGGCCCCGCTGCGCCACGACTCGCCGAGGCGCTCGTCCTCTTCCTCGATCACGAAACCGCCGGCGGCCGCGACGTGGTTGGGAGCCACGTACGCGTCGGGGTACACCAGGATCGACTGGCAGCGCGGGAAGAACCGCCCGCGCCCGTTGAGCAGGAGCATCGCCGCCGTCGCCGCGATCGTCAGGCGCATCTCGTGGGTGAGTGTCAGACCGCCGCAGCCTTCAAAGTGCTTCTCCGCCAGCAGCACGTGCGTCAGGGCGTGGAGCGTGGGCTTGAGTGCGGCCGGCACCGCACGATAGACAGGCAGGTTGGCGTTGAGGATGTCGATCCACTCTTGCGGAACCGGCCGGCGCATGAGCATGCGACGCCGGCGGCGCCGCAGCAGCGGCCAGGCCGAACCAGCCGCCAGCAAGACCGCGACAATAAGGATCAGGATGAGAAGGTCAGTGTTCATGGTCGCCGGAACATCTTAGACGAATCTGTAGAAGAAGAAATTATCTTGTTAGCGGTCGAGCCTGCTCGACGTGGTCTCGGCGGTCGGGGACGCGGAACAAGCCCCGCCGCTAACGGGCGCGCGTCCAGTGGCGTGTGTTCCTTTCGCTTGGGATATTGCTATAATTTCCCAAGCTCTTCAAGGAACCCGTCTATGAAATTCGCATGGGCATCTATTTTGCTCTTGGTTGGGGCAACGAGCGCGAGTGCTATCGCCGCTCCGGCGGCTGCGCCTTCGCCGGCTGAGCTTAAGGCCTCGGTCACGGCGGCGGTCAAGAAGGGCGTGCACTTTCTGGCCGGACGGCAGAACGGCGGGGACTTCGGTCGCGAGCAGTATTCGCCGCAGCCGGGGCACACGGCCTTGTGCGTGCTGGCGCTGATCAAGAGCGGCGTGTCGGTCCAGGACCCCTGCATTCTCCGCTCGACGGCGCCGCTGCTGAAATATGCGTACGCACAAGACCCCAAGGACCGGTTCGCCGTCTACAACTGCGCCCTGACGCTGATGGCGCTCGACGCCGCGTGGTCGGCCCAATCGGTCCAGGGCCCCAAGGGGCTCAGCCCGCATTACCGGGCGATGGCCAACATGGCGGCGGCGCTTCAGGGCTTCCAGGGCGGCGACGGCGGATGGGGGTACGCCGCGGTCGACAATCATCGCGACTTGTCTAACACGCAGATGGCGCTGCTGGGGCTGTGGTCCGCCCAGCGCAACAAGGTGCCCGTGGCCACCGGCGTGTGGGACAACGCCCGCATGTACGTCAGCAATCTTCACCAGCGCGACGGCGGATGGATCTACTCTGCCGGGGCCAACGAGGAGCGACACTCGATGGCGGCTGCGGGCATCAGCTCGCTGGCGATCTGTCAGATCACTGCCGCGGCCGCGGCGGCCGGGACGAACCCCAACGCCAAGGTCTACCGAAGTGGCGGGGCCAACCTGCCCAAGAGCGGGACCGTCGTGGTGCGTCGCGACGTGCGGGCCAACAATGCCAACCCTGTCGACCTGATGAGGCGCGGGTTTGCGTGGTTCAATGCCAAGGGCCTCGCCACGCGCAATCTGGAGACCTACTACCTCTACGCTCTCGAGCGGGCCTGCACCCTGACGGGCGTGCAGTCGGTGGCCGGCAAGGAATGGTACCCGACGGTCGCCCAGGGGCTGGTCAGCGCGCAGGCGGCTGATGGGTCCTGGAGCGGTGAACCGACGCCGACGGTGGCGACGTGCTGGGCGCTGCTGGTGCTGTCGCGATCGACCGCCCAGACCATCGGGCAGTATCCCTCGCCGCTGGGCGGGACATACTCGCCCGGCGCGGCCGGCGCGGGCGCCGGCGACGCGGGCGCCGCGGCCGTCAACCCCAATGCGATACCCACGCTGCCCGCGGCAGGTGCTGCAGCCGCACAGACGCAGCCCAGCGCTTCGCAACCGCTCAAGCACTCGGAAATGCCGTGACAAGAGCTATCGGCTGTCAGCTTTCAGCTGAAACGGGAATTGCCTGCATTGGCTGATAGCTGAAAGCTGATAGTTGAGAGCTTCCTTATGGACATCGACCCCGCCTTGACCGCCACCGTGCAGCGCATCAGCGAGGGCGTGTACGTGCGCCTGGCGGTGGACAACCTGACGTGGATCGATGTCGGCGCGTCGGTCATCGTCGTCGACGCGCTGGAGGAGGCGCCTCTGGCGGGCGAGGTGCTGGCGGCCATTGCCGAAACTACCGGTGGCAAGCCGGTCTCGCACGTGCTCAACACGCACACGCATTACGATCACGTGGCGTTGAACGAGACCTTCGCCGCGGCCGGGGCGAAGATCGTCAATCGCCACACAACGACGATTCCGCCCGAGGGGCTGACGTTTGAAGGCCCCGGCCGTCGCCTGCGCATGCTGCCGCTGGCCGGCTGCCACACCGACGAGGACTGCATCATCCTGGTCGAGCCCGACGCGGTGCTGGCCACGGGCGATATCTTCGGCTGGGGACTGATCCCACTGACGCGGCGCCTGCGGCGACAGACGAGTGACCTGCTGTTGTCGACTTACCGGCGGTTGATCGACCTGAAGCCGCGCGTGATCGTCCCCGGCCATGGACCGCTTTGCACCGTCGAGCACCTGCGACGATGGTGCGAATATTTTCAGTGGCTGCAGGGGCAAGCCAAGGCGGGCATCGCCGCCGGCGAAGACGACGACGCCCTGCGAGTGCGCATGGCCCCGCCGAAAGACATGCACAACTGGTGGCGGTTCCTTCAGTGGAAACACGCTGATAGCGTCGAAAAGGTCATATCGTCTGCCCGGCGTGGATTGCTGTGACGGCCAAAGAAGAAAAGAAACAACCGACGACGAGGACGAGGACGAGCACGAAGAAGCGGTAGCCAGTAGCCGGTAGCCGGGAACACGAAACCGGGAAGATTTCGTTTCCCAACTGGCTACGGGCTACCGGCTACCAGATACGGTCGCGACGGTCCAATTCTTCGAGATTGCGAGTTGGCATTTGCATCTTGCCCCGGCATAATGCTCGGAATCTTAGGAGCGACTCCATGGCCATAGGCGACAAGATCGTGGACGATTCCCTGAAGCTGCCTGTTGAGAAACTGCAGTGGTGGCGCGACGCCAAGTTCGGCATGTTCCTGCACTGGGGGCTGTACTCGATCCTCGGCCGCGGCGAGTGGGCCATGTTCCACGAACGCATCGATAAGGACGAGTATGCTAAGCTCGCCGGGCAGTTCAATCCGCGGAAGTTCGACCCAGCGGCGTGGGCCTCTGCGGCCAAGAACGCCGGCATGAAATACATGGTCCTCACCGCCCGCCATCACGACGGGTTCAGCCTCTTCGACACCCAGGCCGGCGACTTCAACTCGGTCAAGACGGCGGCCGGTCGCGACTTAGTAGCCGCGTATGTCCAGGCATGCCGCGAGGCCGGGCTGGGCGTGGGCATCTACTACTCGCCGATGGACTGGCGGTTCCCGGGCTACTTCTTCCCGACGATGTACCGCGCCAGCGCCGAGGCGATGAAGCAGCAGTGCTACACGCAGGTGCGCGAATTGATGAGCAACTACGGCAAGATCGACGTGCTGTGGTACGACGGGGGCTGGTTAGCGCACGGCGGTTGGAACACCGGCAAGCCGGCCGAGGGCGACAGCGACGCGGCGTGGCTGTGGGAGCCGCTCAAGCTCAACCGCATGGTGCGCGAACTCCAGCCGGATGTCGTGATCAACCCCCGCAGCGGCTGGGAGGGCGACTACGCCACGTTCGAGTGCCACGAAGGGCAGTTCGACAACAGTCGACCCTGGGAGCGATGCGACACGCTGACGGGTTCGTGGGGCTATCGACCCGGTTGGGACATGCGCACGCTGCGGGGTCTTATCCACCTGCTGGCCGGCACGGCAGGGCGCGGCGGCAACCTGCTGCTAAACCTCGACCCAGGCCCCGACGGCGACATCGAGCAGCGCAAGGTCGAGCGGCTGGCCGAAGTCGGCCGCTTTCTCCAACGCGCCGGCGAGAGCATCTACGCCACGATGGGCGGGCCATACGCCCCGGCCGGATGGGGCTGCGCCACCTGCAAGGGCAACCGCATTTACCTGCACATCCTCGATTGGCCGGAGAACACGCTGACGCTGCCGGCCCCCAAGCACAAGATCACCGGCGCCACGAGCCTGACCGCCGCCGGCGTCGATGTGCGCACGGCTGGAGAGACGATCCGCGTGAGCGCCTCCCAAGCCGACCGCCTGTCGCCCGACACCGTGGTGGCGATCGACCTCGACGGCCCGGCGATGACGGCGCTGTAGGGCGGCCGCGGTGCCAGTGGCGGCCGTTGTTCACCGCCGTGTCCCCCACGCACTGGAATAAACAAGCAGGCGGCAGGGCGATTTGCCACTGCCGCCTGCTTGTTCTTGACAAAGAGCTCAGGCTATCAGGGCTTTGCGTCTGCGAACGAGTCTGCCCGCCGCTGCCGCCACAGCCAGACCGATTCCCAGCAGCGTCAGCGGTTCAGGAACAACCCCGCCGCCACCGCCACCGTTGGCGCCGTTGGCGCCGTCGGACCCGCCGGGAACCAGGATGTGGTTTCCGACCGAGCCGTCGGCCGCCGCGGACGTCGGATCGACATCCGGCGATCCGCCGATGAACCCGGAGTTCCACAGCGCCAAGTCCGTCGTGGACTTCTGCTTGTTCTGGCCCTTGCCCGTGGTGACGGTTTCTTTGGGCCCCTGGACGTAAAAGTCGCCCCAGGTGGGCGCCGCGGTGGTCTCAAAGCTGTACTCCAGCGTCCGCGTCTTGCCGACGGGCGAAGTTCCCAGGCCGTAGATGTCCTGCGGAAGGTTCGACAGCGAACTGAAGGTCTTGACCTTGTTGTTCTTGGCTGCCGGAGAGCTGGAGAGGCTGATCAGATCGGCCCCGCTGAAGGTGGGCGAAGTCTCCAGGATCAGCTTCTTGATCTTCTTGCTGGGCACGGTCAGGGTGTAATCGTATTGCCACGTGCCGCCTGTCAACTCGGTTACTGTCCATTCGATTGACGACGGCCCTGCGCCCCACGATCCCGTTCCCAACAATCCTCCCGTTTGGGAATCGAGAGAGCCCGAAAATGCCCCGAACAGAGGGCTGGCGAACGCCATGAATACCATAACCAAGAAAGCGTATTTGAACATAGTCGGTTCCCTTCCTTTTGATTATGCCCCCAGGTTCAATTTGCCCTCCGGCACCCCGAGGCGACGATTATGCCGCTATCACAGGTACTTTAGTGGCCGTGGCGGCGCCCGTTCAATCAGTCGCAGACCGATTTGACTATACAGGAAAGGCCTATCGGAAAACCTGGCCCCGGACGAACCTTGGCCTGCCGGTTTCGTAGTATGTTTTGACTGGTACCGCTTTCTTTTCCTCTGCTTCCATGCTCCGGACGCCCGCCGGAAGGCAGGATGCCTTCCGGCGGGTGTTCTATTTTTTAAGACCCTTTCACCGCCGGACTGGATAGAATACGAGGTCCTGTCGCTGGGTTTGAGGATTCCAACCTGCGGCGGGGAAGCTTCTTGTGAAGTCCGTGCCGGCGGATGACGCTTTTCCCCGGCCCGTAGTCTCTCGATGGTGTGGGAGCCAGCGAAGAATGAAATGCCACGTGGGTATCGATATCGGCGCCGTCAGCGCCAACGCCGCGATCATCCTTGACGACCCCGCGGCCGTTATCGCCTCGGGCGACTGGACGGAGGCCGCATCCGCTCTCAACAGTGGGCGTCGCGTTTTCGTCTCGTCGTACCGGCGCACGCGGGGCAAGCCGCTGGCGGCGGCGCAGGAACTGATGGATCTGGTCGTCCGCACCGTCGGCAGTGAGAACGTCGCCGCGGTGTGCCTGACCGGCAGCGGCTCGAAGATCGCCGCCGCCACGCTCGGCGTCCGCCGCGTCAACGAGTTCAAAGCCATCGCCCTGGGGCTCGGGGCCTTGGGGATTCAGGCCCGCACGGTTTTCGAGGTCGGCGGCGAAAGCAGCAAGTACCTGCGTCTTAAGCAAGGCAGCGGCGGCTGCGATATCGTCGACTACGCCACCAATGGCGACTGCGCCGCCGGGACCGGCTCGTTCATCGACCAGCAGGCCGGGCGGTTGAAGTATCGCATCGAGGACATCGGGGCCCTGGTGGCCGGCGCTCAACGGTCGGCGCAGGTCGCGGGGCGCTGCAGCGTCTTCGCCAAGAGCGACATGATTCACGCCCAGCAGAAAGGCTACACCCCCGCCGAAGTGCTGGGCGGGCTGTGCGTGGCGGTGGCCCGCAACTTCCGCACCGCGGTGGTGCGCTCGCATCCGGTCGAGCCCCCGGTGGTGCTCATCGGTGGCGTGGCGGCCAATTCGGCCGTCGTCGCGGCCATCCGCGAAGTCTTCGATCTCGATCCGGGGCAGTTCCTCGTCCCGGATCACTTCGCCGAGGTTCCCGCCATCGGCGCGGCCGTGGTGGCCGGCGAGGCCTCCGACGGGACCGCCCTGACGCGCCTCTCGGACCTCCAGGCCGCCAGCGACAGCGCCCACGGGACTTTCCCCACAGCCGCCCCGCTGAGCCTGGACAACGTTCGGCTGCTGCGCGACCAGGTGCAGCGCTATCATCACGACTACACGCGCGGGCCCATCGACGGGTACATGGGCATCGACATCGGCAGCGTCTCGACCAATGTCGTGGTCATCGACGACGCCGGTCGCATGGTCGCCGAGATCTACACCCGCACGCTGGGCCGGCCCATCGAGGTCGTCGCCGAGGCGCTGAAGGAGATCGAGTCCCAGTGGGGCGACCGCCTGAACATCCGCGGCGTGGGCACTACCGGCTCGGGACGCGAACTCATCGGCGCGCTGATCGGCGCCGACGCCGTCAACGACGAGATCACCGCCCACAAGACCGGCGCCAACTACGTCGGCCGCACCATGCTCGGCGGACGCATGCCCGACACGATCTTCGAGATCGGCGGGCAGGACTCCAAGTACATCTCGCTCGATCGCGGCGTGGTGGTCGACTTCACGATGAACGAGGCCTGCGCCGCCGGCACGGGCAGCTTTCTCGAAGAGCGGGCCGAGGAACTCGACATCGCCATCAAGGACGAGTTCGCCGCCCTGGCCATGTCCAGCACGGCGCCGATCCGCCTGGGCGAGCGCTGCACCGTGTTCATGGAACGCGACGTCAACAGCTACCTCCAGCGAGGGGCGTCCAAGGCCGACCTGGTGGCCGGGCTGGCGTATTCGGTCGTCTACAACTACATCAACCGCGTCGTCCGCGGACGCAAGATCGGCAACTGCATCTTCTTCCAGGGCGGCACGGCATACAACGACGCGGTGGCGGCGGCCTTCGCGGCCGTCACCGGCAAGCAGATCATCGTCCCGCCGCACAACGGCGTGATCGGGGCCATCGGCTCGGCCCTGCTGGCACGCGACAAGATGACCGCCAACGGCCACGCGAAGGTCCGCGGCGGCCAGACCAGCCTGGGCGGCATGTACGTGACCATGCGAGACACCGCCGAAGCGGACGCCGCCCCGGCCAGCAACTTCCGCGGCTATGACATGGCGGCTGTGGATTATTCGCTGCGCGAGTTCACGTGCAAGGGCTGCTCGAACCACTGCCAGATCCAGGAGTTCAACGTCGAGGGCGACAAGACCTACTGGGGCGACAAGTGCTCGGACCGCTACCGCAAGGCCGCCCGCAGCCACACCAAGCCGGTGATCGAAGACCTGATGGCCCTGCGGCGCAAGTGGATGATGGACGACTCGTTCATGCCCGACGCGACGCCCACGGGCCCGCGGGTGGGGTTGCCCAACACGATGTTCGCTATCGAGTGGATGCCCCTGTGGCGAACGCTGCTGTCGCACCTGGGGATGCAGGTGGTGCTCTCGGAGCCCACCAACAAGAAGATCGTGCAGGCCGGACTGGCCAGCGTCGTGGCCGAGCCGTGCTTCCCGATCATCGTCGCTCACGGCCACGTCGCCGACCTGGCCGACAAGGGCGTCGACTACATCTTCATGCCCAACATCATCTCCAGCGACACGCAGTGGCTGGCCACCGAGGCCCACTTGTGCCCCTGGCACCAGACGCTGCCGTTTGTCACCCGGCGCGCCCCGGCCCTGCGAGAAGCGGGCCGCCGCTTCGTCACGCCGACGATCCACTTCCGCGAGGGACGCGACTTCGTCCGCCGCGAGTTCATCGACTTCTTCACCGCCCATGAGCTGGGCAAGCGGCTGGGACTGACCCGCCGCCGCATCGCCGAGGCGCTGGAAATCGCCTTCGCCGCCCAGGACGCCTTCACCGCCCGGCGCCTCCAGGCCGGACGCCACGCCATGCGCGACCTGGCCAACGCTGCCGCCCCGGGGATCGTCCTGCTGGGCCGCCCGTACAACATCCACGACGCGGGCGTGAACCTCTCGGTAGCCGCAAAGCTGCGCGACAACTACGGCGTCAACTGCATCCCGCAAGACTTCCTGGACACCGAAGGCGAGGACGTCACCGGCATCAACGCCCAGATGTACTGGGCCCTGGGGCGCAAGATCCTGGCCGCGGGCAAGATCGTCGCCCGCCACGACAACCTGCACATCATCTACATCACCAACTTCAAGTGCGGGCCCGACTCGTTCATCAAGCACTTCGTCACGCTGGCCTCGGGCAAGCCGTTCCTGACCCTCCAGTTCGACGGCCACAGCAACGACGCGGGCATGATGACCCGCTGCGAAGCCTACCTCGACAGCAAAGGCATCCTGCGCCCCTGGCGCGTAGACGAAAAACTCGCGGCCGTAAGTTCGTAGTGACGCCGTAAGGCGTTGAACAAATTGCCAACCATCTTTGCCTGCGGTAAAATGAAGTTGAAGTTGGAGCCTAAGCCCATGACCGCACAGGAAATCAAAGAGCGAGCATTGCACCTCCCCCCCATCGAGCGGGCAGCACTGATTGAGGCCCTTCTGTCCAGCTTCGACAGGCCCGGGGGTGACGAGATAGATGCTGCATGGGCTGAAGAAGCGGAGAGACGCATCGACGAGATGGACAGCGGACAGGTGAAAGGGATTCCTGCAGAAGAAGTCTTCCGCAAGATTGACCAGAAAAGGTAAGCGCCGTGCATGTCGAATTCCATCCGGCTGCGGAAAAGGAACTGAACGAAGCAATTGATTATTACAATCAGCAGGCGCCGGGACTTGGATTCGAGTTTGCATGGGAATCGCGCCAGACCGTTGACCGCATATTGACAAACCCTCTCGCTTGGCCCTTGTTGGGCCATCGCACTCGGCGTTGCCGGATCACTCATTTCCCCTACGGCATCATCTATCATATTCACCCGCAGCATGTGAAAGTTCTGGCAGTAATGCACTTGCACCGAAAGCCCGGCTACTGGCACGGCAGGAAGTAGGTTCTTGTTCCACCCATAGCGGGCGACACCCCAGCTAGGAAGAAGTGTTCCGTTTATGGAAACTTCTCAGGAGTCGCTCATGATTCGCACGGCATTGTTGGCGTTGCTGGTTGGATTTTTCGCTCTTCCTGCTGGGGCCTATGAACCCCTTCATCCGCCTCTGGATTGCATGAAGCGGTTTTCGCTGCGGGAGTGGGCGATGGTGGGCTTCCATTACCGCACCGGGCATGACTACAGCAGCGAGTTCTACGCCACCGCCAAGGCGGCCGGGTTCAACGTCCTCATGGACGGCGCCGGCGGGCTCGACAACGCCAAGGCCAACGACATGAAGATCATGGTCGCGGCCATCTGGTACGACCTGCCCAAGCTCCAGGCCCTGGGCGACAAGGTTTTCAAGCACCCATCCGTGATCGGGTTCAACCTCTGGGACAACGCCTCGGGCCTTCCGCGGCAGACCCTGGCGTGCGCCGGCTGGCTCAAGGAAGCCCACCCGACGCTCATCGCGTACCTGGCCGAGAACCCCAACCCCGGCCACCAGGCCCGCACGCCCATGCCCGTGCTGAGCACGCAGAATTACGCCTTCGGCTATAACAACAAAGGGCCCGACCACATCAAGCGCATGAATTACTGCAACTCGCTCGAGGGCGACCGCCTCAACGCCAACAAGCTCAACATGACCTTCTGGCCGATCTACGCCGCCCTGGCCGAACGCGAATCCGTCGCCGACAGCGAGATCCGCTTCCAGAACTATGCGGCCGTAGCGTACGGGGCCTCGGGCGTGATGTCCTTCGCCTATTCCGCCTCCGGCAAGCGCCCGCAGTGGAACCCCAAGACCGGCAACGTCTACCGGACCAACGCCGAGGTCGGCGCGTACATCAACCAGGTCGTTGGCAAGCACGTCTTCGGCTGCCGCAGCATCGGCGTGTATCACACCGCCGGCGGCGGCGACAAACCCTACGGCGCTCTCGACGTGGGCCCCGGCAAACTCATCGAGAGCATGGACGATTCGCTGCTGGCCGGAGTGCTGGTCGTCGAAGGCGGCTACGAGAACTTCAAGGCCGGCAAGAGCAAGCCCGCCTACGTGATGGTCGTCGACAAGCGCACGAATTTCACCCGCAACCCCGAAGCGCCCGCCCGCACCGCGCACCTCACTTTTGGCCCGGGCGCTAACGTGGTAGAGATCCTGCCGCCCCCCGGCGCCGCGGCCAACAGCGTGCGCATCATTCAACCGGCCTGGACGGTCGCGATGGAAGGTCTCAAGGCCGGCGACGGCCGACTGATCCGCCTGGACCCACCGGATCTCGACAAGGTGCTGCACAGCGGTACGAAGGACCTGTATCTCCAGATCGTGGCCGCCTGCAGCGAGCAGCGGCAAAAGGCCCTCGCCGGACAAGCAACGCTGGCGGACTTCCAATCCGTCGAAACACAGGCAGCCAAGACCATAGAGAAGATCCAGGGTGTCATGGGACCCGTCGAAGGCAAGACCGGTCTCTCGCAGCAGAGCGCCGATATCCTGGCGCGCCTGAAGGCGGCGGTCGATTCGCTGCGGCAAGAGCTTTATGCCGCGCAGATCATCGTGGACGGCCAGGTCGGCCGCACGGTCTTCGTCGGCCAGGGCTCCGTCGAGTTGCGCCCGCTGCTCAAGGGCGCCGTCATCCGTCACACGCTGGATGGTTCGCAGCCCACCGCGGCGTCGGCGATCTATGACAAGCCGCTGACGCTCAAGGCCACCACCGTCTTGACCGCCCGCACGTGGACGGAAAAGGGCCCGGTCCCGGGCGCGGCAAAAACCGTGACCCTCACGCGCGTCTCAGGCGACGCCGGCGGCGGGATCAAGATCAACTTCGGTCCCAAGGACGCAGCCATCGAGGGCTACATGGCCGACAGCGGCGAGTTGTTCGGCGTGCACGGCGACCGCGCGTATGGCTGGAACGTAGATATGACGGCCTCGGCTGCGCGGCGCAGGGGGACGGACCCGCTCAAGAGCACGCAGGTGGCGTTCATGCCCGGGGCAACGTGGAGCATTCTGCTGGATAACGGCACGTATGACGTGACGGTCTGCATCGGCGACGCCGAGGGCAAGATCGAGAACGGCACGATCGTGGCCAACGACGTGGAGTTCTGCAAAGACCTCGTGCTCAACAAGGGCGAGCACCGCGAGATTGCCAAGGCCGTCGAGGTCAAAGACGGCCGCCTGACCCTCAAGAGCCACGACCGCCTCCGAGCAGGGCGCCTGACGCGGATCAACTATCTGCTTATCAGGAAGAAGTGAGTCTTCGCGCCGGGGCAAGGAAACGAAAGCAGAGCGGACGCCAGCCAAGGGCGCGCCGGAGAGCATTGTGCCCGCGAACGCTCTTCGCCCCGACGGGGCGACAGAATTTAGCCGGGGGCGTCAGCCCCCGGAAACCGCCTTTCAATTGATAAGAGCCCCGGAGGGGCGACAGGTTTCTTGTGAGCCGGAGAAGCCTTTCGCCCCTTCGGGGCTCTGGCGTGAGGGGGAACATTTCCGGGGGCTGACGCCCCCGGCTAAATTCTGTCGCCCGTTCCGGGCGAAGACGCCCCTGCTCGGGTGCCATGGCCGTTGTCCAGCCGCCATGCTCGCATTCAAGATCAGGGACATGGCGGCTGAGCAACGGCCGCCATGGCACCCAGAGCCCCCTGCCCTTATATCATTCGTGACATTCGTGTTCTCTTTGGGCGAATCATGAACCTGCTACGCGGAAATCGTCGCCGGTGCGCACGACCCAATCCTGCAGCATCTTGCGATGGCGCACGAGTTCGCCGGCCGCGGATGATTGCACGGCCAGATTGCGCGTTTCGAGCGGGTCGGCCTGCATGTCAAAGAGCATCTCTGGATTACGACCGTGCGAAAAGGCCATGTACTTGTACCGCTTTGTGCGGAGCAGGCGGCCTTTGTGTTCCATCCGCTGCGGGTCGGGCTGCAGTTCGGTCACGGCGTACTCGCGGCCGGGCGAGGAGGGGTTCTCGATGATCCCGCGCAGGCTCACGCCGCCGCATTCTTTGGGCAGGGCCGCGCCGGCGTAGTCGGCGATGGTGGCCGGCACGTCCAAGGCGCTGATGATATGCTCGCTGTCGAGCCCGCGGCGCGTGATGCCCGCCGGCCATCGCACGATCAGCGGAACCTTGACGGGGTTCTCGTAGAGCATCAGCTTGACGACCCAGCGGTGCGTGGCGACGCCCTCGCCGTGGTCGCACGTGTAGATCACCAGCGTTTCGTCTTCGAGGCCGCTGTCGCGCAAGGCGTCCAGCACGCGGCCGATGGTCGCATCCGTGTGCTCGACGAACCGGTAGTACGCGTACAGGTACCGCCGCCAGTGCAGCTCGTCCCAGGTGTGCGTCCAGTCGATCTCGTTGCCGTAGTGCCCGCGATGGCGGCAGAACTCGACGAACTCCGACTCGACGTCCGGCAGTTCAAAGTTCGCCGGCAGCGGCGGCAGGTCCTTCTCCGCCACGTCGGGATTGAACAGTTTGTTGAACGTCTCGTGCCCCTGGTCCATCACCCAGTAGCAGATGTCGTGGGGATTGTAGAACGACGCCGTCAGCAGGAACGGCCGCTCGTGCGGGCCGCGGATGAACTCGATCGCCCGGTCGGCCGTCGGCCCGTCCACGTTCACGCCCAGGTGCCAGCCGTTGGGCATGTCGAACAGCAGGTTCTCGAAGCCCGGGATCTCATCGGCGTGGGCGGGATAATTCTCCGGCACATGCCACTTGCCCGCCCATGCGGCCTTGTACCCCGCGGCCGTGACCATGTGCCCCACCGTCGGAATTTCCGGCGGCACGGCCCGCTCGTTGACGTTGATGCCCAACTCGTGCGGCATGCGGCCGGTGGCAATAGACGCCCGAGCCGGCGTACACACCGGCGAAGTGCAGTACGTGTTGGCAAAGCTCACGCCCCCGGCCGCCAGCCGATCAAGATTCGGCGTGCGAAGATAAGGGTTCCCCCGGCAGCTCAAAGCCGTCGGGGCGTGCTGATCCGATTGAATGAGAAGAATGTTCGGGCGTTTCATGGAAGGATACTACTAAAGAATGGCCTCGATCATAAGGGTGTATTCGTTGGCATATTGTCGCGAGGAACCGGCGGGCTTGCTCTTTACCAGCGTCACGATACCGCTGATCGTCAGAACGACTCCGGCAATTACACCGCCGCCCAGAAATTTGATGGCCCCTCGGCCTCTCATGTTGATAGAGCCGGTCAAAGACAGCGAAATCAACAGGATCATGACGCCAAGCAACGCCAGTCCTCCCACGATGGACAGAACAGACCACAGCCGATTGTTGCCTCGACGTCGGGAGGTCATGAACTCGGCCATGAATGATGCCACCCACGCGTCCGCTCCGTCGGAAGCGAGGCGCTCTCTGACTCGCTTGGCCGAAAGACCGTCAAACGTGGCCTTGGCGGCAGAGTCGATAAGATTTTTATCACTGATATCGGTCATCAGTTTTCGCCAGCGATCATCCGTCCGCGTAAGCAAGGAGCGGCGAATTCTTCGCCCCAACTCCAGCAGCATTCCGGCGTATCGCGTAGTCTTGTTCCAGCCGATCGTAGAGTCGTTGACCTTCAGCGTAGGCGTGCCTTCATCACTTTCGACCTCGGCCGTCAGGATGCACGGCAGCGGCACCGGATCGAACAGGTAGTACAGCGCCTTGTCGGTGAGGGCGAAGTCCTCTTCCGCCAGTAACAATCGCTCCTGCGGAGCCAATTTGAAGCGAAACGACTTGCAGACCGATTCCTTCCGCTTGAGATCGATCAGCCCGAACATTTCAGGACTGGTCCCCAGCTTAGCGCATTGCTCGTTTACGAATGCCGCAATGTCGAACTGCAGAAGGTCTGTTGGCATGATTTGTCTCCCTGTAGGCCCGCTGAAGCGGGCTGGGGATAATATAGAGTGGAGCGTCTTTCTGTGCCAAGGATAAAAGTCTTGGCACAGCACGGCTTTGCCTCGTCTGAAAAACATCCATGGCGGCGTCGCTGCCGCCGCACTCCAGGGTCGCCTTGCGGCGACGGGGGACACCGCATACATAGCCTCTTTACTCTCTGCGGCCTCTGCGTCCTCCGCGGTTAAATCCCCTCCCCGTCCTTGTGGAGGCCGCATTCTTTTTTGCCGTGTTCCCAGGGGAACTTGCCGGCTCGTTTGCCGAACTCTTCTTTGACAGGGATGTGGCAGGCGGGGCAGCCGATCACGCCGTAGCGCTCGCCCAGGGGCGAGACGTAGTCGTAGAGCTTGTTGTACGGCAGGGCGTGGGCAGTGGTGTACTCGTCCACCTGCTCGCTCGTCCAGAACAGCAGTGGATTGATCTTGAGGACCTTGCGGCCTTTGGGCGCGGGCTCGAGGCTGGCCTTGCGGGCGTGCTCGCGGCGGTGGTCGCTCTGGTCGCTTCGCAGGCCCGAGATCCAGACGTCCAGCGTGGCCATCGCCCGCTCGTGCGGGCGGCCCTTGCGCACTCGGCAGCAATGCTCGCGGGCCAGGTAGTGCGGCCACTGGCCGAAGGTCTTGTGCAGCCAGTCGAGTTCCTCCTGGGCAGGGGTGAACCGCTCGACGGCGATGGCGTAGCGCTTTTCGATCTCATCGAGCAGCTCGTACGTCTCGGGAAAGTTGTGCAGCGTGTCGACGAAGAACACGCGGTACGGCCGCGCCAGCGCCGCGGCCATGTCGATGATGATCACGCCGGTCTTCTGCAGCGACGTGCCGATGGCGCAGCGCTGGCCGAAGTTCTCCACGGCGAAGCGGATCAGCTCCTGCGGCGCCATCGCCTCCAGGGCCGCCAGGTCCACGTCCTCGATGTTCATCCGTGTCTCAAGCATACAGCCTCCATCACCCGCCCTGCCCCGCCGCGTCGAGGTGGCGGCGAAGCTCTTCCACCACCTGCGCGACGCTGAGCTTCCGCCCCAACAGGCGACCGAGCTGGTCGCTGCGCCCCATGCCGCCGCCAACCGTGAGCGTGTAGGCGTCGACGCCGTCGCTGCGGCCACCGACCAGGCCGATGTCCGTCACGGCGGAGTGGCTGCAGCCGTTGGGGCATCCCGAAACGCCGACGGTCGTGCCCTGCGCCAGCCGCGAGCCCAATGCGTCGCGAATGGCCGCCGCGGCTGTAACAGTGTCGGTCAACCCGTGCACGCACCACCGGTTGCCGGGGCAGGAGATAAAGGCCGCCGGCTCATTCATCGCCGCAGCCAGAACCTGATAGCGCCCCAGGCTGCGCAGCAGGCGGAAATGATCCGCCGCGAAGATCGCGACGCGATGCTGATTGCCCACCCGCACGAGGCAGCCTTCGTCGGCCAGTTCGCCCAGCGCCCGCGCCTGCTCTGGTGAAATGTCGCCGCCGGCAAAGCAGAGCGAAAGCTGCGCGCGAAGGCCCGTCGCGACAACCGGCATCGGCGGCCACTCGAACACCCGCGTTGCAGCGATGGCGTTGAACCGCTCCGTCAGGGCGCTCTTGAACGCCTCGTCGCCCAGGCGCTGTCGCACGTGGCGCAGACGGGCCTTGCGGCGGTTGGTGCGGTCGCCTTCGGCTATGAAGAGTTCCAGCGCCGCGGCCGTCAGCGGCAGCACGTCCGCGGCCGGGACGAACGCGCTGAACTCGATGCCCGTCGCCGGCAGCGCCCCGAGCGAACCGGCCACGATCACGCGGAAGCCCCACTCGCCGGCGGCGTTCTTGATGGCGATGAAGCCCATATCGTTGATGAACGGCTGCGCGTCGGCCGCGGCGGATGAGGACAGACTGATCTTGAACTTGCGGGGCAGCTCGCCCACGCCTTGCGTGCCTTCGAGCAGGCGGCGAATTAGCCACGCCAGTGGCGCCAGGTCCACGCTGTCGTCCAGGGCGCCCGAGGCCGGGTCGATCGTGATGTTGCGGACGGTGTCGCCGCAGGCGCCGGCGCCGGTGAAGCCGGCGGCTACCAGCGCGGCCTGCAGTTCGAGCACGCCGGCGGCAGGCAAATTATGAAACTCGATGTCCTGCCGCGTCGTCAGGTGCAGCGGCGTGTCGGGGGTGAAGCGCTCGGCCAGTTCCGCCAGCGACTGCCACTGGGTCCCGCTGAGCCGCCCGCCGAGAATCTTGATGCGCTGCATCCAGAGCCCCTCCTGCCGCTGCGGGTACAGCCCGGCCAGCCGAAGCCGCGCCGGCGCAGCGTCCATCGAGTTGCACGGAAATACATCCTTGGCGAAATCATTCTCCATCAGTTTCTTTTCCTTTTTTTGAGCCGCTGAGGACGCTGAGGTCATAGGAGCCCTAGATCGCATAGCTCGGAACCGACGCCGCGGCGCGCTCGCGCGTCAGGATGTCCTGGAACGTCGTGGTGTCGTACACGTCGGTGATGGACTGTTGCGCGCGGTCCCAGACGGCTGCAAACGCGCAAGACTGGCGGCAGTGCTGCCCGTTCGACGCGGCGACGCAGGCGGTCGGCCACAGCGGACCGTCCATCAGGCGGATGACGCGGCCGAGCGTCAGGTCCGCCGGCGCCAGCGCCAGGGCGTAGCCGCCATAGCGCCCGCGGCGCGACTCGACGACCCCGCCCTGCCGCAGTTCGTTGAGGATCAACTCCAGAAAACGCACGGGAATACCCCGCGCTGCCGCGATGTCGCTGATGATCGTCAGCTGCCCATCCCGGGCCGCCAACTCCAGCACCGCCTGGAGAGCGTACTGACATTTCTGCGATAGCGCCAATTTCGTAGTCCTAACCCGGCAAGCAACAGGTGATTGCAATTCATTTAATCTCGATAGATTTTATGTAGATTAGCAGGCAATGGCAAGGGGATTCTTGAAATTTCCGAAGAGAATACGAATGACACGAATGTTCGAATGGAGGACGGGGAGACAACGGGGCCATTCTCCTATGTACCAAGCATCCTTTCTTCGTCTTTGTCCATTCGTGTCATTCGCGTTCTCCCCGTTCTCGTCCGCGTCGAACAAGTTCGACCGCTAAGGGAACCCGCCACGCGCCGTGTCTCTTCCCCAAGTCTTAATCCTCTTAATCCGTTTCTGATCCGCGTAATCCCTCTCTCCCCGTTCCCGTTTCTTCACCATTCGTCTATTCGTGTCATTCGTGTTCTCCCCGCTCCCGTCCCCGTTCTTTCACCATTCGTCCATTCGTGTCATTCGTGTTCTCCCCGGCTTTCCTGTTGTGCGCCCCGGCGGCTCAGGTGTATATTCCCAGCCTTGCGCAATTCGGCGAATACAATATGGTCCTTAAGACAAGGAGCCTGACATGGCAAAGAAGACCAGTTTGAACGTCGCGCTGATCGGGCAGGGATTCATGGGCCGCACCCACTCCAATGCGTGGGGGCAGGTCGCCAAGTTCTTCAAGGTGCCCGTCAAGCCGGTGATGCACACCAGCTTCGGTCAGCCGGAAGAGAACCCGACCGTCTTCGCCGGCCGCTGGGGCTGGCAGAACGTCTCGGACAACTGGCAGAAGACCGTCAAGAGCCCCGACATCGACCTGATCGACATCGTCACGCCCAACTACATGCACGCCAAGGTCGCCATGGCCGCCCTGGCTGCCGGCAAGAACGTCTCCTGCGAGAAGCCCATCGCCGGCACGCTCAAGGAAGCCCGCGACATGGTCGCGGCCGCCAAGAAGGCCCGCGTCAAAACCTTCGTGTGGTACAACTACCGCCGCTGCCCGGCCGTCGCCCTGGCGTACAAGCTGGTGCAGGAAGGGCGCATCGGCGATATCCGCCACGTGCGTGCCCGCTACCTGCAAGACTGGGCCGGCGATTCGGTGCCGCTGGTGTGGCGATTCGATAAGAAACTGGCCGGCTCGGGCGCCCACGGCGACCTCAACGCCCACGTGATCGACATGGCCCGATTCGTCACCGGGCAGGAAGTCACCGAGATCTGCGGGGCCATCGCCGAGACGTTCATCAAGGAACGCGCCTTGGCCAGCGGCACGGCCGGCGGCAAGATCGCCGACAGCGGCGGCAAGGCCGCAGCCAAGAAGGGCAAAGTCACCGTCGACGACACGGTGCTGTTCCTGACGCGATTCAGCGGCGGAGCTGTGGGCTCCTTTGAAGCCGCCCGCCAGGCCACTGGGCACCAGAATGACAACGGCGTCGAGATCAACGGCACCAAGGGCTCGCTGAAGTTCAGCTTCGAGGACATGAACTACCTCGAGTATTACGATGCCACCGCCCCCCGCCACGTGCAGGGCTGGACGAAGATCATGGTCACCCACGGCGGCGATCATCCGTACATCGAGGCCTGGTGGCCGGACGCCCACATCCTGGGCTACGAGCACGGTTTCGTGAACCAGGCGTACGACATCCTGCAGGTGCTGTCGGGCCAAAAGCCGGTGGTGCCGATCCCGGACTTCAACGACGCCTACCAGACCCAGCGCGTTCTCGAAGCCGCCCTGCTGTCGGCATCGAGCAAGAAGTGGGTCAAGCTGGCGGATGTGAAGTAGTTCGATTTCGGATCGCGGATTTCGGATTGCGGATTGAGAAGCGAACGCCCCCGGACCAACCCGGCCCGGGGGCGTTTCTATGGTGTGCGTCCCCTGGCGACGCTTTGGCGGTTGCGCAAATCAGGGGGGCCTTATCTCGCTGAGGCGGATAGACGCAAAACTACCTTCCGCAAGAGGGACTCAATTTTCATAACCACCCAGTAGAGACCAAACACGGCTGGCATGAAGTACCAGTAACGGCGCAAGAAATATGGCACCAGGAGTCTGGATGCCCACTCGTCCGCCACATCCTCCCGCTCTCTATGTTCAGGCGACGCGGTCGCATGAACATGATGGCCGATTTCATGTGCAAGGACCTCTCCCACGGCCAAGTCGCGCACTAATGGCAGCCAATTCCAGCCTTCATACTCGGCCACAATATTGTCAACGAACAACTCGATCCAAGCTGGCTCTCCATGCCATTTCTGGTGGTACAGCCCCCGACAAGAAACGATGCGGACTTTCTTCTTTCTGCTGAGGGTCTTCTGGCGCCGGCGGTCGTGATTAAGGTCGTTGCTGGCCGTCAGGACAACAGTCTTAAGTCCGGAAAGGCGCGAGACCGGAATTGCCTTCAATAGCCGTTCGGTAGTCGGCCGCACCCAGGCGGGAGGGACGTAGCTTCTGAAGCCTTCAGATATTTCAGGCATGAGCCCACTCGGTAACCGCTTACGGCCGGGACTCGGACTTCTTGCCGTCTTTGCCCTTGCCAATCTTGCGCAGCAGCGCAGCCGACTTTGCGCGGTAAAACTCCCGTCGTTGCTCAAACGTCATGTTCCGGGTTTCTTCACACTGCGCGTCCCGGACCCGCCGCACCCATTCAACTGCCTTGATTGCCATGTTTGGTTACCTCGCGCGGCGAAAGAATCTGAATCGCCTTGTAGCCGCGATCCAGATTCACCGCATTGAACAACCGCATCTTTTCCAGATGAACCACGTGCCTAAAATTCCAGCTTACCAGAACATCCACCTCTGCGACCGTCGCGCATGCAATATGCCGCGCGTCATCCGCATAATTTCCGCTCAAGATCCCACGAGCCAGATACGCAGAGGCGAGATCTTCCATTTCCTCGTTAATATCCACAATCTCCGGATCGCAATCCCAAAAGGAATCAAGCTTTTCTAGCACCTCCGGAGGGGCCGCCTCGAGCTCAGCCGTCACTAATTCTGAAATGACCGGCTTGAGAAAGCCCATTTCAAAATCCCGAAGCAGGCCTTCGGACCACACCTGAAATTCTATATCGCAACATCCGCCGATAACTGATGTGTCGAGATACACACGCTGGACTCTCATGGCCGTATTATATCATCCTCTTTCTCCAAATCCACTTGGCACGCCCGCGGTTGCTCGTTGCCGTTGCGATGGGGCATCAATAGAATATGGTCATGCTCACTTTAGCCAATGCCGGGCTTGCCGATGCAGCATTCTTCGGTGGAATGATCATGTTGGCTCTGGCCGGGCTAAGCGCTCTTATGGCCCTGATAGGAATCTGCGTCAGCCTGTGCCGGCCGGACAGCCACAAAGGCCTGCCCGTCACGCTGAGCATCCTTGGCCTGTTCTTCGTGCTTGTATACGTTGCTTCTTTCTGGGCAGCCAACGGAGATGGCGCTTGGGATCATGCCTGCAGGTATGTCGAGTTTCACGCGGGATTCGCCGGCCTGCCGTTTCTGGCAAATTTGTTCTGTCTATCGATGACCATCTTCAGGCGCCGCAAACAGTCTATTTAAGCTTTCTTTGCGATCTTTGCGGCCTTCGCGGTCAAATCCCCGTTTTCCCCAGTTCGATCAACGACCGGGCGGGTTCAACTTCGCGGACATTTTAAGGAGTGCCCGTATGTTCAGGCCGAACCGTTCGTTTTGCGTGCTGGTTGCGTTGACCCTGTGGTGCGGTGCTGCCGCGGGTGGCGAAAGGATCAAGATCGGCGTGCTGGGGGATAGCATCTCCAAGAACCGCATCGCCATGGGCGGCAAGGGGTGGCCGTTGTATCTGGGCAAGCTCCTGGGCGACGGGTACCAGGTCGAGACGTTCAGCGCCAACGGCGTCGACTGCCTGCGCGTGCCGTCGATCAGCATCTGGCAAAAGGGCGAGCTGCCCAAGCTCATCGCGTTTGAGCCCAACATCGCCATCATCATGCTCGGCGCCAACACAGCCCGGGCGGGCGTGAGCCAGTACTCCAGCCGCTACGGCAGCGATTACCGCGCGACGATCGACCGCCTGCGGGCCATCAAGAGCAAGCCCAAGGTCTACTGCTGCACGCCGATCCCGGTCTATAAGGAAAACTTCGGGATCAAGCCCGAGTTGCTCCACGGCGTTTTCGAGCCGATCATCCGCAAGACGGCCGAGGAGGCCAAAGCCCCGCTGATCGACTGCTACACGACGCTGATCGACCAGAAGCACATCACCGACGACGGCGTCCACCCCACCGTCAAGGGCATGCAGGCCATCGCCATCGTCGTCTACAAGGCGCTGCTGGAGAAGGACCCGCCGGCCGAGCGGGTCGCCGAGTTGGCCAAGGAATACGCCGAGGATGAGGCCAAGCGCGTCGCAGGCGAAAACGCGCAGGTCGCGGCCGCCAAGGCCGAAGAGGCCCAGGTCATGGACGTGCTGTCCGAACGGGCCAAGACGGCGCCCAAGGTCGTCGAGCTGACGCCCGAGGCCGTGCGCGACGTGCAGGGCGACGGGCCCGACCGTAAGGGCAACACGGCTGACGATTCGTGGGGGTTCTGGTTCGAGCTGGTTCACGCCGGCAACACGTTCCAGCGGTTGGACCTGGCGACGCAGACGATGAGCGCGGACCAGCGGCAAAACGGGATCGTCGACCTCAAGGCCAAGCGCGGGCAGAAGAAAGTGCAAGGCCCCATCGCCAGCAAGCTGCCCAATCCCAAAGACAGCGAAGGCTGGATCTTCCACAGCGACTGGAACGGCTGCTTCGAGGGGGCCTGGGGCGACGTTAAGGGCAAGCAGGTCATCCTGTACCCGTACGTCGAAAAGAACTCGCACGGCGCGGTGGCTGTGACGTACCTGGCGCCGGCGACGGGCAAGTACAAGGTCAGCGGCAAGGTGACCGACCTGCAGGTTCAGCCCGAGTACGCCCAGCACGACGGCGTGACGTGGAAGCTGGAAGTGGCCCCGCACGACGGCGGCAAGGGCGTCGAGATCGCCCGCGGCGGGCCCATCGGCGACGGCAAGGGCCGACCCGACAGCGGCGAGATCAAGGCCGAGCCCGCAGCCGTGCGCCAGGGGCAGGATATCCGCCTGGTGATCCACCCCAACAAGTGGTGGGGCTCTGACATGACCAAGGTCGAGCTCAAGATCGAGCGGTTGGAGTAGCAGCTTCGCCACAAAGATCACAGAGAACACGAAGAGAGTGAAGAGAAACTCTTTGTGGCCTTTGTGATCTTTGTGGCAAGACAGATTCCCCATGATTCCTCGGCCCGGCGGGCCGATATATCTTGGCCGGGGGCGTGAGCCCCCGGAAACGGGATCCATATTGCCAGAGCCCTGAAGGGGCGACACAAGCGATCGCATGAATGTGCCGCCCCTTCGGGGCTGGATATCTATTTAGAGTCATGTCTCCGGGGCCTGACGGCCCCGGCTAAGATATGACGGCCCTTCGGGCCTCTTGGGGCGGTATTTGATGCCTCGTATTCGCGCCGCCGGCGAAGCGGTGTCAAAATGATGCGGCGTTATCTTGTGCAGGCGGCGGCTGTTGCATAGAATGCCTCGCAATGGGTAAGTCAATCACATCTCATTCAAGTGCGGTGCGGGCGATCCGGCGAGGCGGCCTGGCCGTCGTGCTGGGGTTGCTGGTCTGGTCGAACCTCGTCGAGGCCCAGCCGCAGGGGGCGACGCGCCCGGCTTCGGCGCCGCTGACGGGACCGGCTCGCTGGCCGGCGGCCCCGCCTGACGCTCGCTTCACCAAGGACGGCTGGTTCGCGCCGATCGAGCCGGCGCATAAGCCGCCGGTTCTTGCGGCCAAGGTCGAGCGCGCCTACGTCATCGAGATTCGCGAGGAGATCGACGATCCGCTTTACGAAACGCTGCGTCAGAAGGTGCTGGAGATCAAGTCCGACGCCCAGTTGGTGATCTTCGACATGAACACCCCCGGCGGCGGCCTGGGCGCCATGCAGGATATCGTCAAGCTGATCCAGCAGGACCTGGGCGGGGTCTACACGGTGGCCTACGTCAACCCCGAGGCCATCAGCGCCGGGGCGGTGATCGCCCTGGCCTGCAGCGAGATCGACATGGTTCCCTCCGTCGGAAAACTCGGCGACTCCATGCCCATCTTCGGCGGCGCCCAGGGACCCGTCCAGATGCCCGAGGACTATCGGGCCAAGATCGAATCGTACATGAAGATCGAGATGCAATCGCTGGCCGTGCGGGGCGGATACAGCCCGCTGCTGTGCCAGGCGATGATGACCAAGAGCATCGAGGTCGATCTGCGCAAGAATGAGCGGACCGGCCAACTGATCTTCGTCAACGCCGAGGAGTGGAAGAAGAAGACCCAGGAAAGCTCCTCGGCAACCTCCCAGTGGGCCTTCGTGCGGACCGTCGATTCCAACACGCTGATCCTGGCGATGACCACCGACGAGGCCGTCGAGTACGGCTTCTGCAAGAACGTCTTCAAGAACATGCACGATCTGGCGACGCACTTCAACGTCATCGGCGAGCCCAAGCGGCTCAGCGACGACTACAATCAGAAGTTCATCAAGTTCATGAACTCCGGTGCCGTCCAGAGCCTGCTGACGATGGGGCTGCTGATCTTCGGATACCTCGAGTTCAAGACGGCGGGCTTCGGCGTGGCCGGCGTGCTGGCCATCGCCTGCCTGGTGCTGATCGTGTTGTCCCGAGTGCTGATGGGCCTGGCCAACGCGGTGGAAATCTTCGCCCTGGTCGTCGGCCTGGGGCTGATCGCGGTGGAGATCTTCGTGCTTCCCGGGCACATCATCTTCGGCGCGGCCGGGGCGATGATCGTGCTGGCCGCGCTGCTGGCGATGATCATCCCCAACGCTCCGACCGAGTTCCCCATGCCCAAAACGAACCTGGACTGGAGCGTCTTCAACAGCGGCCTCAGGGCGCTGCTGATCGCCTTGCTGGCCTCGACGGCGATCATCAGCGTGCTGGCGATTTATCTGCCCAAGGTGCCGCTGGTGAACCGCCTGGTGCTGGCGCCGGTGCACGTCGAGCCGGCCCCGCCGGTCGAGGCGTCCTCGCCGCTGCGGCGGATCAGCGTCGGCGACGTGGGCGTCGTCGAGGGCATGTGCCGACCCGTCGGCAAGGTGCGCTTCGGAGAAGACCTGATGGACGCCGCCAGCGAGGGCTCTATAATCCCCGTCGGAAGGCGCGTGCGGGTGCTCCGCAGCGACGGCAACGGCATCGTAGTCGAGGAAGCGTAGATGGGAACGATCACCCTGATTATCGTGATGGTGATCCTGACGGTCGTCCTGATGACCTTCGAGCTGCTGACGCCCTCGATGGGGCTCTTGACGGTCCTGGCCTTGGCGGCCGGCAGCGTGGCGGTGTGGCAGGCGTTCACCCTCAACCCCACCGCAGGCGTGCTGGTGCTGCTGGGGCTGCTGATCTTCAATGGCGCGTACCTGTGGTTCTTCGTCAAGGTCCTGCCCAACACGCGCCTGGGCAACTGGCTGTATCTCAAGCACGTCAAGGTCGCCGCCGGCGAGGGCACGCCCGAAGCCGCCACGCTGGAAACGCTCGTGGGCAAGACCGGAACTGCCGAAACGCTGCTGCGCCCCAGCGGGGCCGTGCGCATCGACGGACGGCGGGTCATCGCCCTGGCCGAAAGCGGCGTGATTCCCAAGGGAACACCCATTAAAGTCATTAAGGCCGCCGGCACCGATGTGATCGTGCGGCAAGTCAACGCGTCGTCTGATGAAAGGGTAGAGCAATGATGGGATTGATGTTAGCGGCCGCGGAAGACACAGGCCCTCAATGGTGGATCATCGCCATCGCGATCGTCGCGGGCGTGATCGCCCTGATTATCTTCGCGGTGGCCATCTCGGTACTGAGCCTGTGGGTGCAGGCCCTGTTCGCCCGAGCGAAGGTCACCCTGGGCGAACTGATCGGCATGAAACTGCGAAAGGTCGACCCGCGCACGATCGTGCTGAGCAAGATCCAGGTTGTCCGCGCCGGGCTGGACTTCATCACCACCAGCGACCTGGAAAGCCACTACCTCGCCGGCGGACGCGTGCGCAACGTGGCCGTGGCGCTGATCATGGCCAACCGCGCCAACATCCGCATCGACTGGCGACTGGCGACGGCCATCGACCTGGCCGGGCGCGACATCCTCGACGCCGTGCAGACCTCGGTCAACCCCAAGGTCATCGACTGCCCCAACCCCGCCAGCGGCAAGGTCACCATTGACGCGGTGGCCAAGGACGGCATTCAGGTCAAGGCCAAGGCCCGCGTGACGGTGCGCACCAATATCGACAGCCTTGTCGGCGGCGCCACCGAGGAGACGATCATCGCCCGCGTCGGCGAGGGCATCGTCACGTCCATCGGTTCGGCCGAGACGTATAAGAGCGTCCTGGAGAACCCGGACATGATCTCCAAGAAGGTGCTCGAGAAGGGCCTCGACGCCGGAACGGCGTTCCAGATCCTCTCGATCGACATCGCCGACGTCGACGTCGGCGAGAACATCGGCGCCAAACTCCAGGCCGACCAGGCCGAGGCCGACAAGCGCCGCTTCCAGGCCGAGGCCGAAAAACGCCGCGCCATGGCCCTGGCACGCGAGCAGGAAATGGTCGCCCTCGTCCAGGAAAACCGAGCCAAGGTCGTGCTCGCCGAGGCCGAGGTGCCCCGGGCGATGGCCGAGGCCTTCCGCACCGGAAACCTGGGCATCATGGATTATTACCGCATGAAGAACATCCAGGCCGACACCAAGATGCGCGACACCATCGGCGGCGGCGAGACCAAGTCCGGTCCGCCCAGCGCGCCGACGAAATAAACAGGAACGATTGCGGATTGGCGATTGCGGAATAGACGTCGCAACATGAGGGTGACGCGGCCGCTAATCCGCAATCCGAAATCCGCAATGCGAGGCCATTGATGATGGATTTGACGAACATCCCGATCCTGGCCGACGCCGAAAACGTGCTGGTGATCGTCGGCATTATCATTGCCGTGATCGTCAGCCTCGTCAAGAAGGCCGCCGCCAAAGCCAAGGAAGCCCAGGAAGAACAAGCCCGCCAGGCGCAGCAGCCGCCCGTGCAGCCGCAGGCCGCACCGATGGGCGAGCGGCGTCCGGCCGCTGCGCCGGCACGGGACGACCGCAGCCAGGCCCTGCGCCAGACGCTGCAGAACCTGGGGATCGTGCTCGACGAGGAGCCCGCGGCGCCATCGGTTCCCCCGCCCCTGCCCAACGCCCAGCAGCGCCGGCAAGGGCAGCGCCGGCCCGCGCCTCAGCGCCGCGATTTGGCGCAGGTCGAGGCCCAGGAGGATCTGGCCCAAAGCGTCGACCAGGAAATGCTGCGACAACAGCAGCGCATGTCCGCTGCCGAGTCCTCGCGCCAGCAACGCATGGGCGAGTTGCACATTCCCGAAGAAGACTCCGCCGCCATCGAGCAGCGCCTGCTGCACGTGCGCCCAGCCCAGCAGGGCCACAAGGCCGCCCTCTCGCCGCTGGCGGCGCTGCTGGCCAACCGCGACACCGCCCGCAAGGCCATCGTCCTGCAGGAAATCCTCTCTCCGCCCAAGGCCCTGCGCCACGGGCAGGAAATGTGGGAGGCCTGATCGCGAAATCCCAAAGAGCAAATCCCAATCCCAAACAAACCTCAAAAAAAACAAATGACCAAGGACCAGGCGTCTTGCCCATGCTGCCCGACCCCTGTAGGGTCTGCAGGGCGATGATGGCGGAATGGATATTGTTGATCGCGGCGAAAGGACGTTCCATGAGCGTGCAATGGGCTGTAGGGGCCGTCGTCATGGTTTCGGTAATGGTGTGTCTTGCGATCACCCGCGCCTCGGGCCAATCCCGCGGCCACGCGAGCTCTCAGCCTGATCGCCCGACTTGGCGGCAGAAGCAGTTCCTGGTCACTTTCTGGTGCCCGCCGCCGGCGAGCGACGAGGCGCTGGCGCGCGTGGCGGCCGAAGGATACAACCTCACGTGGGTTCCGGTAGAGGGACTGGACGTGGCGGCGCGGCACAAGCTGCGGGCGATGCTGACCAGCGACCTGCTCAACGCGACCAGTCTCGACGACCCCGCCCGCCGGGCCGCGCTTGACGCCCTGATCGACAAGGTCAAGAACCACCCGGCGATGGAGGCGTATTTCATTACCGACGAGCCGGGTGCCGGCGCCTTCCCGGGCCTGGGCAAGCTCGTGGCGTATCTGCGTCAGCGCGATCCGGCGCACCTGGCGTACATCAATCTTTTTCCCACGTACGCCAACGAGCAGCAACTGGGAGTCTCGGCAGACGCGGCCGAGCGCGCGAAGGTCGGAATCCCGCAGAACTTCGCCGGCGTCGGCGTCAGCGACAAGACCGTGCTGTGCTACCGCGAGCACCTGCGCCAGTTCATCGCGACGGTGAAGCCCGACCTCATCAGCTACGACCACTACCATTTCATGAAGGACGGCTCCGACGGAAAGCAGTATTTTCTGAACCTGGCCCTGATCCGAGAGGCTTCCCTCGCGGCCGGCAAACCGTTCCTCAATATAATCCAGGCCGACACCATCGAGAAGTCCTGGCGGCTGCCCAACGCGGCCGAGACACGATTCCTGGTGTTCACGACGATGGCCTACGGCGGGCGGGGCATCAGCTACTTCACCTACTGGGGACCGGAGTCGTACGGCGGGCTCTACCGCGACGGAAAGGCTTCGCCGATGGTAAAGGAAGTGGCCGCCATCAACGCCGAGATCAACCGCCTGGGACCGGCGTTGATGGAACTGGAGTCGACGGCCGTCTACCACACCGCTCCCCTTCCATATGGCACCCAAACCGCCCCGGCCGACGCGCCGGTTCAGGTCATCGGCGGCGGGGAGTTTGTGCTGGGTCTGTTCGGCAAGGCCGGCGAGACCGCAGCGGCGACCAAGGCTCCCGGGATCCCCAAGACGACGGCCTTCATGATCGTCAACCGCAATTACAGGCAATCGGCGCAGGCCGCATTGATGGTGCAGCTCCCCGGTGGGGCCTTGCAGGAACTCGACCGCACGACCGGCCGCTGGACAGCGGGCCCTGTCCTGGACTCCAATGGTCAGATAAAGGTCGATCTTGCCCCCGGAGATGGGCGGCTGTTTCGCGTTGCAGAATCAGGAGTACGATGATGGACGTGTTTCGCAGCGGTGGCGGAAGAAAACCTCGGTGGGCGAGCTTTGAGAATCTTTCGGCAGCCGCCGGCGCCGCCGGCAGCGCGAACCGCGGCGCCAAGGGCTCCCCTTGCGCCGCGCTGGCGGCCGGCGGTTCGCTGACGCTGCTGGATGTTCGCGGCAGCGGGCTGATCGGACGAATCTGGCTGACGCTCAACGAGCGGAGCCCCGAGACGCTCCGCGCGTGCCGGTTGGAGATGTGGTGGGACGCGGCGTCAGCGCCGGCGGTGAGCGTGCCGCTGGGAGATTTCTTCGGCGTGGGGCTGGGGCGGATGACCGCGTTCGAGAGCGAGTTCTTCGCAAGCCCGGAAGGGCGCAATTTCGTGAGCTTCCTGCCGATGCCCTTCCGCCGTGCAGCCCGAATCGTTCTGCACAACGAGACGGCCCAGGATCTGACGCTGTTCTACGACGTGGAGTTTCTGCTCGACGTGCCGCACGAGGAGGACGTTCTGTATCTGCATGCCAGCTGGCGGCGCGAGCGTCCCAACAGGCTCGGGGACGACTTCGAGATCCTCCCTCGCGTCGAAGGCGCGGGGCGGTTCCTCGGCTGCAACATCGGCGTCATTGTCGACCCGCGCTATGCCCACGCCTGGTGGGGCGAGGGCGAAATCAAGATGTGGCTCGACGGCGACGCCGACCTTCCGACGATCTGCGGCACCGGGCTGGAGGATTATGTCGGAACCTCCTGGGGACTGGGCCGATTCGCCCACCGCCTGCAGGGCTGCCCCGTCTGCGAGGTCGCCCAACGCCAATACTGCTTCTATCGCTTCCACAGCGACAGTCCGATCTACTTCTACCAGAACTGCCGCGTGGCCATCCAGACCATCGGCGGTGCGATGCGCGAGCTGGTGGTCAAGCTTCAGCGCGAGGGCGCGGGGCTGATCCCCGTAACCTGCGCCACCCTTGACGGCAAGCAGTACATCCCGCTGATGGAACGCCCACAGCAACCGACCGATGCGGCCGACGCGTCGCTGCCCGAGGGATGGTATAACTTCTTCCGCCAGGACGATTGGTCGGCGACGGCTTACTATTATCTCGACCGTCCCGGCGGCTGCGCCGCCGCCCTGGCGCCGGCGCCGGAGCGTACAGCAGGACTTCGGACCGACATTCAAGGCACCGAACGTGCCGACGTGTAGACCCTGTCCTATGTAAATGTTAATTCTTCAAAGCGACGACGAGCCTGCTGGCCCTGGGCGGTACGGCAACCCTGCTTCACCGCCGTCGGAACTGACAGCGGCAGAAATCTATCATTGAGCGTGGACGCACCAGGCGGTCGACACGGCCACCCGGTGCATATTTAAGGTTCTTCCGGAAATATCGGGGAACGTATGAGCCTCCAATTACGATGCGTCCCGACGGGACGCTTGGTACCTAGCCGGGGGCGCAGCCCCCGGAGCGGGTTTGTTTTTCGATCCCGCCGCGAAGCGGTGGGCAGGCTGTAGCGTGCGACAAGACCCCGCCGCCCCGTAGGGGCGGCCATGCACGGCAGAGCGGACCGGGGGCGGCGTCCTTCGACTCGCTGCGCTCGCTGCGGACTTGCCCCCGGCTATAGCCTGTGCGTCCCTTTTGGGACGCGAATTAGGCGGTTCCCGGTATTCCCGGAAGAACCTTATTTAATCGATATGCGTTGACATCCACGAGTAAGTCTGGGCTTAGCGTTTCGGTTGTGATGTGGCGGGGGGCTGGTCGCTCTCGCCTTCGCTGATGGAGCGGTAGTAGTCTTCGACGGCCTTGCGGTACTCGGGGGCAACCTGGCTGGCGCGCGACTCGTAGAGTTTGCGGAGTTGGTCCTTGTCGAGTTTCTCGGCGCCCTTGGCCTCGATGCCGCCCTCAACGCTCTTGCCTTTCTGCAGCCCGCTCTTGCCGGATAGATCGAAGGCGTTGGGCACCGTGCGCTGGGGAAGTTGCGTTTCGCGAGCCTGCTTGCGCGGGCCTTTGTCGAAGTGCTGGGCGTACTTCTCGACGAAGCCGTTGAACTCGCCCTGTGTCATCCCAAGCTTGGCCAGCAGGGCGGGATCCACTTTATCTTCACGAATCTGGTTCTGGGCTTCGTTGATCGCACGGCCGATGGACTTGAGCCGTTCCTGCTCGGCCGGTGCCAGATCCTGCCATCCCGGCGGCATCTGGACGTTGTCGCGCGCGTCGGCCGAGCCTGAGTTGGAGTCTCCCCCGCCGGTCATCTCATGCAAACCGGCAGCCGCGCTCGATCCCGCCCCACCCTGCCCCGGCTGTTGCCCTTGCCCTTGTCCTTGTCCCTGGCCTTGTCCCTGGCCTTGGCCCTGACCCTGCCCCTGTCCTTGTCCCTGACCTTGGCCCTGTCCCTGCCCTTGGCCCTGTCCCTGACCCTGTCCTTGTCCCTGACCCTGTCCCTGGCCTTGGCCTTGGCCTTGACCCTGACCTTGCCCTTGGCCCTGTCCCTGGCCTTGACCTTGGCCTTGACCTTGACCCTGTCCCTGGCCTTGACCTTGGCCTTGACCTTGACCTTGACCCTGGCCTTGACCCTGGCCTTGGCCCTGACCTTGTCCCTGCCCTTGCCCTTGACCCTGGCCCTGACCTTGCCCTTGTCCCTGGCCTTGCCCCTGTCCCTGTCCTTGACCTTGGCCTTGACCCTGACCTTGGCCTTCACCCTGTCCTTGTCCTTCGCCTTGCCCCTGTCCTTCGCCCTGGCCTTGACCTTGTCCCTGCCCTTGGCCTTCGCCTTGGCCTTGTTGACCTTGGCCCTGTTGTCCCTGACCCTGTTGCCCTTGGCCTTGCTGTCCTTGGCCTTGCTGTCCTTGGCCTTGTTGCCCTTGGCCCTGTTGTCCTTGGCCCTGTTGCCCTTGGCCTTGTTGCCCTTGGCCTTGCTGCCCTTGGCCCTGTTGTCCCTGTCCTTGCTGCCCTTGGCCTTGTTGCCCTTGGCCTTGCTGGCCTTGGCCCTGTTGATCCGCGGCCGCTACTTGTTCGCCTTGGGCACCCTGGTCTTGAGCCCCCCCCTGCTGCTGACCACCGGCCTGTTGGGCTCCGCCAGGCTGCTGTTGACCACCTGCTTGTTGCGCGCCGCCGGGTTGTTGCTGACCACCCGCTTGCTGGGCACCGCCGGGTTGTTGGGCACCGCCGGGTTGCTGTTGGCCACCGGGTTGTTGGGCACCACCGGGTTGTTGTTGGCCACCGGCTTGCTGGGCACCGCCGGGTTGTTGCTGACCGCCGGCTTGGGCGGCGGCCTGATCCTGTTGTGCGCCTTGGGGCTTGTCGGCAGGCGCGACACCGGGCTGTGGCTGCTGGGGGGCCTGGTTTGCGGCGTTGTTGGCGGCGGCCTTGGCGGCGTCTTCGCGTACCAGTTCCTTGGCCAGCGTATCGAGTTGGGGGCGGTCTTTTTCGGCCATCGCCAGCACGTCCTGTGCGGCTGCGGGCTGGTCGGGCCCCGATGCCGCGGGCTGCGTGGCAGAGGGCGGTTGGGCCTTGGGCTCTTCAGCGGCGCTCTTGGCGACCTCGGCGGCCTGCGCCAGGGCTGCCTGGTCCGGTTGGCGGATGACGATTTCGAAGGCATCGCTGGCGGCCAGTTGCCCCGCCGGCGGGCAATAGTCCCGCGCCTCGATGTGACAGGAGACGGTTTGGCCGGCGGCGCCAAGCTGGTCGACGGGGATGATCTGCTCGACGCTGCGGCTCTGGCGACCGGGCAGAGGCGTCGATCCCAGTTCGATGCGGCGGGTGGTCTGCCCGTTGCGGATGACCAGTGCCATGTCGGCGATGCCGTAATCATCGACGGCCTCGGCCGCCAGGCGCAGCTTGTCCAGCGTGGTCAGTTCGATTCGCCGCGTGGGCTCGACGAGGTTGATCTTGGGGGCCGCGTCCTGGAGTGACTTGATGTCGTACCAGATCGAGTCGCCCTGCTGCGAGGCCTGCGAGCCGGTGAAGGAGATCCGGTATCGCTCGTCGCCGCCGACGGTCATGGTGGCCTGGAGGGTATTTTCGTTGTGCCTCATGACGACGGGCGGGGATTTCTGGAATACCATTGAGGCCGAGACCACCGGGACGTTGGCCTGGGCCTGCAGGTCAACGCGGCTGCCGCGGAGGGCCTCGATGCGTCCGCCGGTTTCGTCTCGCGTCCCGCGGCGGGTGTAGTCCGGCCACGTCACCCGAAGCTGCATGTTGCGGATGACCGGTTTGGCCAGCACCAGCAGCGTCTGCGGGCTGGTCTGGGCGTCGCCGCAGGAAATCTGGAACGCCGCTCGCCCCGCCGCCGACGCCGCCTGCTCCCAGACGGCCTCGTAGCGACCGGTTCCGGGATCGGCCAGCCGCATCTTCAGGGCGTGGTCGGCCAGGTACGTTTGTCCGCCGTCGCGGGAGATGCGGGCCTTGACCTCGCCCGATCCATGGACGATTCGCGCGGCGAAGGTGACGCTCTGGCCCTCGACGACCATCTCGTTGGGCGCGGGCTTGACGTCCAGAATCTTCGTGCGCGACGGGGGCGGGCCCTCGCCGCCAAAGGCCCGCAGGATCGAGGGCACCACGTCCTTGGGCGAAAACGCCGCGTACAGCAGGAACACCCCCAGCGTGGCGGCAAAGACGATGCCCGCCTGGCGGATGTGCCGCGTGGCCACGGCCGACTCCACGTCGGTCGAAGCCACCTCAGACGCGGCGTGGCGGCGGATGGCCGCCAGCGTCCCGGGATGCACCTTGCCGTCGGCCTTGATCAGCAGACTGGCCGTCAGGTCATTGCGAAACTCGGGGTGGGCTTTCTCGATGAGCCGCGCGGCATAGAGGTCGCTGACGCGCCGCGCCAGCGGGCGGACGATGGTCAAGACCGTCAGGGCGCCCATCGCCGCGGCGTAGGTCCACCGCAGCACCCACCGCAGCCAGCCCGGCAGGCCCCCGGGCACCACGTGGTCGCCCACCACCACCAGCAGGATGAACGCCCCCGTGATCGTCAGCATCACCAGCGTCGCGATCCCCAGGCTGACCACCCGCAGGCGGTGCTTGGTCATGCGGAGGCTGTACTCCAGGAACAGGCTGCTTTTATCGGCAGGCATGGACCTTCCCATCGGCCGACCAAACCGCCGCGGCCGGACTTATTCTACGTCAACGAGCGTGGCACTACTAGTTTATCGGTCCAATCGTCGGTCTATTGCGGCATTGTGAATATCGGACCGCTAACAGGACACGATGCGCACGCACGCGTCAGCGGCGCAGTACCCAAGGAGTCTTCGACTTGCCCCGCGGGGTTTGGGATCGGGAAAGAAGAACGCTTAGCGATCTTTGGCGGCCGATGCCGGCGGCGCGACAAGCCGCCAGGCCGGCACGGTGGCGACGACGGTCGTCCCGCCGCCGGGGGCATGAACGATCGAGATGTCCCCGCCGATGATGCCGCTGCGGTAGTTCATCGTCCGCATCCCCATGCCGTGAGTTCCGCACGTGCCATTGGAGAGCCCCACGCCGTTGTCGCGCACCGTCAGCACCAGTTCGTTGGCGCAACTGGCCAACTCGATGGAGATCGTCGAGGCCTTGGCGTGTTTGAGGGCGTTGCTCACGGCCTCGGCGGCGATGTGGTAGAGGTTGTCTGCCGCCACGTCGTCCTCGATGGGCAGTTCGCAGGTGTCGCTGAACTCGCAGGCGATTCCGGAGGCGCCGCCCGCTTCCGAGCAGAGCAACTCGAGCCCCCGTCGCAACTCCGCCGCCGTGATCATGATCGGATCGAGCCCCCGCGCCAGGCAGCGCGTGCGCTCCAGGGCCTTGCGGGCCAGCTCGACGGTCTGCTGGGCGATCGTCACCGCCTGCGGCGCCGCGGCCGCCACCTTCTTCGTCAGCGCCTGCGTGATCAACTGCAAGGCCGTCAGGTCCTGCCCGAGCGTGTCGTGCAGATCGCGTCCGATGCGGCGCCGCTCGGACTGGCTGGCCTCGCCCAGTTCTCGCTGGAGGCGGCGCTGCTCGCTGATGTCAACGCCCAGTTGCAGCGCGACGACCGTGCCGTCGCTGTCCACGAATGGGTATCCCCAGACGTGGAACGCCCGCTGCTGGGCATCGACCCACTCCCACTGGGCCGGGCGGGCGTTGGCCAGGATGTCGCGAATCTTGGTTTGACAGACGGAGGCCTCAACCTCCGGCAGGTCGCTGGCGGGACACGGGCATGGGCCGTCCCAGTGAAAGACCGTGCGGTACGCCTGGTTGCAGAACCGCAGCATTCCCTGCCCGTCCAGCAGCGCCACGTAACCGGGAAGCTGGTGGAGCAGCGAGAAGAGGCGCTGGCGCTCGCGCTGGGCCTGCGTTTCCGCCTCGCGGCGCTGCGTCACGTCGTAGCCGACGCACAACACCTCGCCGACCGTGCCGTCGCCTTTGCGCATGGGCGTGTTCGCCCACGAGATCCAGACCCGCCGGCCGTCGCGGCAGATGCTCTCGCGCTCGCAGACCTCGTGCCGCTCGGGATGGCGGGCGAGGTCTTCGACCAGCGCCGCCATGTCGCGCCCCGCCGTGTCGCGATGCGGAATGATCGTCCCCACGACGTGGCGGCCGAGAATCTCCGTCCGCGCAAACCCGAAGAACTCCTGCGCATAGCGGTTCATGAACGTCACGTATCCCTTGGCGTCCTGCCGCAGGATAATGCTGTTGGCGTTCTCGACGAGGTCCCGATATCGCTGCTCGCTGCGGCGGCAGAGTTCCTCGACGTTGCGGCTGTCGGAAATATCGCGCAGCACCAGTTGAACGGCCTGACAGAGCGAGGCCGGCTCGGCAACCATGAAGGTGTCGGCCAGCAGCCACTTGCTCCGCCCGCGCTGCGTGCGGATGTGGTATTCGTTGCGTCGCACGCCCTGCATGACGCCCTCGACGAGCGCTTTGGGCTCATCGAAATCCACCAGGTCGAAGAGGCGCTTGCCCAACAGGTCGCCCGTGCCGGCGTAGAGACCCTTCAAATCCAGGATCGCCATGGCGTTCTGGTCGATGTGCAGGATCGTCCCGTCGGCAGCGCTGTAGCGGCACAGGCCGATGCCGGCAAGCTCGACTGCCTCGAGACGGACGCGATCAATCTCATCCTGCGGAATGGCGGCGGCATATTCCATGGATTTCTCGACGTGCTGAAATCATAGACGCCATCACGAAAAAAAATGTTCTTTCCCAAAACTTTATCACTTGTTGACCTGACATTAGATATGATCGCCATCCCGCCCACGAAGTCAAGTTAAAAAACGAAATTATGTCGACCAGGAAAACTCTGCCGTTTCTCTGGCGGCGGGCTTGATGAGGCCGGCGCCCGCGCGGACGCGGTGCTGGCTGAAATACTGGCGGGCCAGTTCCCGCGGAAGGATCTCCTCGATATTCTCCAGGTACCCTTTGGCGGCCAGTCGTACTCGCTCCAGGGCCTCGCGCCGCGTCGTGGCGCAGGCGCGGCAGCCGGGCAAGGCGGGACACCAGGCTCGATACGTGCCGTCGCTCTGGCGCATGATCCGGGCGGCGAGTTTCACAATACACCCCTTTCGCCGAGACAAGGACAACGATCGGAACACTCATGCTGAAGACTGTATGGCGGCAATGGTCCGCCGGCGCCTCCCCCACGCGCCGGCGGACCTTAATGATCCTGCCGCAATCAACGTTTGCTGTAGGTCAGGCAGTCGACGTCGCCGCCGCGCATGCCGACATTGATGTTGGGCGCCCAGCACTCGAGATAGCGATTGTGCAGGCACGAAGCGACCTTGCAGGCGCCCACCCCCGCGATCGACGCCGGGTCGCCGCCTTTGTTGGCGCCATGGCAATACGTGTCGCACTGGGGGTTGTCCCCGTCGCCGATCGTCACCGCCAGGGCGTGGCACTGCCGCTCACGATTGAAGCTGCAGTCCGTGGCGTCGCACTGAATGACACGTGGCATGTTCATCATGGGGCACCTCGTCGCCGGCGCAGGAAGTCGCGCAAACGCTTCATCAGGATTATTGGCCCCCTCGCGCCAAACCTCAATCGGAGATTCGCCCGCTTCTTCAGCACTGGCATTCCCCTAGGCCATCGGGCAAGAGCCCCATCAGTGGCCGGGGATCCCGGTATCCCCTCAGTACCGCCGCGACTTCCCCCCATGACTGAGGCAGTACGGTATCCACCCGGCGGTTGTTGACATGCGCGGGCCAATCGCCAATCATAGGTGCCGGCCTCGTGCCTCGATGGGAGCCCGATATGAGCACTAATGTAGATGCAGACCTGGTTCGCCACATCGGCGTGCTGGCCCGCATTGATCTGACCGACCCGGAGGTCCAGTCGCATGCGGCCCAGTTGAGCGCCATTCTGGAGTACTTCGACAAGCTCAACGAGCTCGACACCAGCGGCGTCGAGCCGATGGTCCACGCGATGGAACTGTCCAATGTGCTCGCCGACGACACGCCCGAGCCCTCGCTGACCCCCGAGCAGGCCCTGGCCAACGCCCCGGCCAGAGACGGCGACTACTTCAAAGTCCCCAAGGTCATCGGAGAGAGCCAATGAGCTCGATCACCGATCTTTCCGCAGTAGAACTGGCGGCCGCCATCGCCGCCGGCACGGTCGGCGCCGAAGAGACGGCCAAAGCGTATCTGGCCGCCATCGAACATCGCGAGGGGCAGATCGGCGCCTTCAACGAGGTGCTGGCCGACCGCGCGCTCGACCGGGCCCGCGACATCGACCGCCGACGCGGCGCCGACGAGCCCCTGGGCCCCCTGGCCGGCGTGCCCCTGGCGATCAAGGACAACCTCGCCACGCCCTACGGGCAAACCACCTGCTCGTCGAAGATGCTCAAGGACTTTCGCGCGCCGTACACGGCCACGGCCGTGCGCAAGCTCGAAGACGCCGGCGCCGTCATCATCGGCAAGACGAACATGGACGAGTTCGCCATGGGCTCGTCGACCGAGAACAGCGGCTTTCGCCCGACGCGGAACCCCTGGGATCTCTCGCGCGTGCCGGGCGGGTCTTCCGGCGGCAGCGCCGCGGCCGTCGCGGCAGGCCTGTGCGCCGCCGCGCTGGGCAGCGACACCGGCGGGTCGATCCGCCAACCGGCCGCACTGTGCGGGATCGTCGGGCTCAAGCCGACCTATGGCCGCGTCAGCCGCTACGGGCTGGTGGCGTACGGGTCCAGCCTCGACCAGATCGGCCCGATGACCCGCGACGTGGCCGACTGCGCGCTGCTGACGGGCGTCATCGCCGGGCACGACCGCGCCGACTCGACCTCCATCCCCCACAGCGTCCCGGACTATGCAGCCGCACTCGACGAGCCGATCGCGAATCTGCGCGTCGGACTGCCGAAGGAATTCTTCTCCGAGGCGCTGGACGGCGAGATCCGCCGCGCCGTCCTGGCGGCCGCGGATGCGTTCAAAGCCGCCGGGGCGCAGATCGTCGAGGTCTCGCTGCCGACCAGCCGCGTCGACAGCGACGCCGGCGGAAAGCTCAGCAGCTTCGCCGTGGCGTGCTACTACATCGTCGCCAGCGCCGAGGCATCGAGCAACCTCGCCCGCTACGACGGCGTGCACTACGGTTATCGCACGCCGGCCAAGGTGGATGATATCGTCGAGCTCTACTGCCGCAGCCGCGCCGAAGGCCTGGGCGCCGAGGTCAAGCGGCGGATCATGCTCGGGGCGTACACGCTGTCCAGCGGGTACTACGACGCATATTACCTCAAGGCCCTGAAGGTGCGGCGGCTGATCAAGAACGACTTCGACCGCGCGTTCCAGTCGTGCGATCTGCTGCTGTGCCCCACCACGCCGACGACGGCATTCAAGCTCGGCGAGAAGACCGCCGACCCGCTGACGATGTACCTGGCCGACGTTTACACCCTGAGCGTGAACCTGGCCGGTCTGCCGGGCCTGAGCGTGCCGGCCGCCATCAGCGCCGCGGGCCTGCCCATCGGGATGCAACTGATCGGCCCGGTCTTCAGCGAAGGGCGACTGCTGCAAGTTGCCCGCGCGTACGAAAAAGCGAGCGGCGTAATGAGACTGAAACCACCTCAGTAACACGGATGGATGAGCGGATGGATGGAATTTCAGTAGTTAGCGGCGGGGCTTGCCCCGCGCGGTTTCTTCCCTGGCGCCGAGTCAGGGAAACAACCGCGTCGAGCAAGCTCGACCGCTAACGGGACGCGCGACGCAGGTTGTTTCGTCCTCGTCGTCGGTTTTTTTCGGTTCTTGTTTTTCGGCGGAAGAATAATGGTTGAATCAAACGACACCGTCCTGCCCATCATCGGCCTGGAGATCCACGTCGAGTTGGATACTCAGACCAAGATGTTCTGCCGCTGCCGCAACCGCTTCGGCGATCCGCCCAACACCAATGTCTGCCCCGTATGCATCGGCATGCCCGGCGTGCTGCCGGTGATGAACCGCCGCGCGGTCGAACTGTCCATGAAAGTCGGCATGGCCCTGGGCTGCCAGGTGGCCTCGTTCACCAAGTGGGACCGCAAGAGCTACTGGTACCCCGACCTGCCCAAGAACTATCAGATCAGCCAGTACGACTTGCCCCTGAGCAGCAACGGCCGACTCGAGGTGCCGCTGGCCGACGGGTCAATCAAGGCCGTGGGCATCCTGCGTGCGCACCTGGAAGAAGACGCCGGCAAGAACGTGCACGACCTGCCCTCGGGCACCGGCGTGGACCTTAACCGCGCCGGCGTGCCGCTGCTGGAGATCGTCTCGCAGCCGGACATGCACAGCGTCGAAGAAGCCGCCGCGTACGCCCGCGCCATGCAGCGCCTGGTGCGGTGGCTCGGCGCCAGCCAGGCCAACATGCAGATGGGCCACATGCGCTTCGAGCCCAACATCAACCTGCACATCACCCGCGGCGGCAAGCTCTACAAGACGCCCATCGTGGAGGTGAAGAACCTCAACAGCTTCCGCTCGCTGGAAGGCGCCGTGGCGTACGAGATCCGCCGCCAGTACGCCGCCTGGCAGGAAGACCCCGAAGGCTTCACGATCGAGCGGCAGGGCAAGCAGAACCGCGGCTACGACGACGCGACCGGCCAGACCGTCTTCCAGCGCGGCAAGGAAGAGGCCCACGACTATCGCTACTTTCCCGACCCGGACCTGGTGCCGGTGCTACCCGACGAGGCATGGCGGACGAGCATCGCCGCGGGCATCGGGGAACTGCCCCTGGCCCGGCGACGCCGCTACATGGACCAGTACCGCCTGACGTTCAAGGAGGCCGACGCCCTCACCCAGGACGCCCCCACCGGCGACCTGCTCGATCAAGCGGTGGCCGCCGGGGCCGACCCCAAGCGGTGCGTCAATCTCATGCTGTCGCGGGGCTCGGCCATCGCCAACGAGCGCGGCTGCAGCATCGCCCAGATCGGCCTGACTGCTGCCGCCCTGGCCGAGCTGGCGATCATGCTGCACAGCGGGCAGATCAACGCCACCGCGGCAGCGAAAATTTTCGACCTGATGCTCGAGGGAAAATCTTCCCCCGCCGCCATCGCGGCCGAGCAGGGTCTGCTGGCGGTGACCGGCGCGGGCGAAGTGGAAGCCTGGGTCGATGCGGCCATCGCCGCCAACCCCCAGGCCGCCGGTGACGTCCGCGAGGGCGGCAAGAAGGCCAAGAAGGCCTTCGGGTTCCTGACCGGCCAGGTCATGCAGGCCTCGCGCGGAGCGGCGAACCCCCAGCAGGTGCAGGAACTTCTGCAGCGCAAGCTTCAAGCCTAGTAGCCGGTAGCCGGTAGCCTGAGAGGCCAGTAACCAGTAGCCCGTAGCCAGTAGCCAGTGCAAAGACACTGCTGCGAGATCCTCCCGGCTACGTACTACCGGCTACTGGCTACTGGCTACTGGCTACGTCTCTTAGTTGGTTCGCGAAAATGCCTTGAAAGTGTCGATATCACTCCTGATAATTGACCTTACGCCTGATTGGCGTCAGAAGGAGTCTGCCCAATGGCTCGTGTAGTCCAGCGCCGCAAGGCCCCGCCGTACGCCCTGATTGTCTTCGTCTTCCTGTTCCTGGTGGCCTCCGCATTGGCGGTGCATCAGTACCTTCAGCGCGATGAGGCGGACAAGAAGACCAAGAAGGCCGAACAGGACATGGAAGCCTGGATCGCCAAGCCCGAGCGCGAGAAACCCCGCTACGTCAGCATGGTCTCGACGTACCAGGACGACAAGCAAAAGCAGCGCGCGCCTCGGACCGTGACCGACCAGTTTCAGAGCCAGATTCGCGAGCTGGTCGCCCGCATCAACGGGATCGCCGGCGACGACGCCGACGCGGCCATTGCCGGCGTCGACTCCTTCTACAAGCAGATCGGCAGCAACCGCGGTCTGCTGACCGAGGCGGCCGACCTGCTCACCCAGCGCGACAACGCCAACAAGCTCGTCGAGGAGATGCAGGGCAACGTCAACAAGGTCAACAACGAGCTCAACAGCGCCAAGAAGATGACGGAGAAGCTCGTCGAGGACCACCAGGCCAACATGGCCAACCGCGACGCGCAGATCCTCGAGTTGCGCGAGCAGATCAAGACGCAGGGGCAGGAGAAGGACAAGATCCTGACGCTGGCCAACGAAGAGCACGCCGCCAAGATCAAGGAAAAGGAAGAGGCGATCAAGCAGACCACCGAGCAGGTGCACGGGGTCAGCAAGAGCGCCCGCGAGTGGAAGCGCAAGTTCGATGAAGTGCGGGAGAAGATCGCCCAGAAGACCAAGCGCATCGAGACGGCCACCGCGCCCGACGGCAAGGTGCTGCGCGTCAGCGACGAGGGCGGGCAGTTCGCCTACGTCAATCTCGGCTCGCGCGACGGCGTCGAGGTCGGCTACATCTTCTCGGTCTTCCCCCAGACGGGAATTCCCAAGCTCGGCGACAACCCCGAGGAGGTCCAGAAGGGCTCGCTGATCGTCGTCAGCGTCGGGCAGGACGTCAGCCGCTGCCAGGTGACCGAGGTCAAGAAGAAGGAAAATCCGCTCGTCGCCAACGACCTGGTCGTCAACGTGGCGTTCGACTCGATCCGCAAGTGGAAGTTCGTGGTGGAAGGCCTCTTCAACCTCCACGGCCCCGACAGCGGCGCCAGCGAACAGGGCAGCGTCGAAGTCACCCTGCTGCTGCGGCGACTGGGCGCCGAGGTCACCGACGTGCTCGACGTCGACGTCGACTTCCTGGTCATGGGCGTCGAACCGCCGGCCCCCAAACGCCCCGAAGACGAGGCCCCGCCGCAGGTGTGGGAAGTCTACAAGCAGGCCGACAAGGTGCGCAAACGCTACGCCGAAATGCGCAAGATGGCCAGCGATCTGCGGATCCCGATCATCAACACCAACACGTTCCTGGCCATGACCGGCTATACGCCCATTAAGGCCCTCAAGGAAGTTCCGACACGATGAAGCTTGCCCGCCGGATTGAAAGCGTTGGCGCCAGCGCCACCATCGCCATCACCACTCGAGCTCGCCAGCTTCGCAGCGAGGGCGTCGACGTCGCCAACTTCGGCGCCGGCGAACCGGACTTCGACACGCCCGATTTCATCAAGGACGCCGCCAAGAAGGCCCTCGATGCCGGCGATACCAAGTACGTCCCGCAAAAGGCCAAGGCCCTGCTGGCCGCCATCGCCGAGAAGCTCCAGCGCGAGAACGGCCTGACGTACGCGCCCGAGCAGATCGTGATGGCCTTCGGCGGCAAGCACGCCCTGGCCGCCGTCATCGACGTGCTCGTCGACGCCGGCGACAAGGTCCTCATCCCCGAACCGTACTGGGTGAGCTATCCCGAGATGATCCGCCTCGCCGGCGGCCAGCCGGTCTTCATCCCCACCGGCCGCAAGCAGAACTTCAAGATCACGCCCCAGCAGGTGCTCGACTATGCCAAGGGCGCCAAGTGCCTGATCCTGAACTCGCCCTCCAACCCCACCGGCGTGACGTACACGCCGCAGGAGTTGGCCGCCATCGCCCAGGCCGTCCTCAAGACCGACCTGATCGTGCTGTCGGACGAGATCTACGAAAAGCTGATCTACGGCGCCACGAAGTTCGTGTCCTTCGCCGCCCTGGACCCTGCCCTGCCGGCCCGCACGATCACCTTCAACGGCCTGTCCAAGGCTTTTTCGATGACCGGCTGGCGGCTGGGCTGGCTGGCCGCTCCCAAGGACGTGGCCGACGCCGTCCGCCGCCTGATGGACCACCAGACGACCAACCCCGTCAGCTTCGCCCAGGCCGCCGCCCTGGCCGCCTACACCGATCCGCGATCGCCGGCAAGCATCGAAGCGATGCGAGTCGAGTTTGAGAAGCGCGGCCTTCACATGGCCCGTCGCCTCAACGCCATCAAGGGCATTTCATGCGTCGAGCCCACCGGCGCGTTCTACTGCTTCCCGGACGTCAGCGCCCATTACGGCCGCACCTTGGCGGGAATCAAAGTCACCGACTCGATGAGCTTCTCCCAGGCCGCCCTGGAAGGCGCCGGCGCCGCAGTAGTTCCCGGCGGCCCCTTCGGCGACGACGCGTGCGTGCGCCTGAGCTTCGCCATCAGCCTCGACGAGATCAACCGCGGCCTCGACCGCCTGGAAAAGCTGCTGGCGTAGGAAGAACGGGGAGTGCGGGATTACACGGATTCGGGGGATTAAGAGGATTGAGAAAAACCGTACTGCCAACAGTACCGTCGAACTCTCGTCCCCGCGCAACCTGAAAAGCGAAGCCGGATGCTCCGCGAGGGTGTTTCCCCAACGCCGACTCTTGAGCCCGCGAAGCGGGCGACTGATAGTACTTGTCACGCCATAGCTGAAGGCGGAGGCGGAGCCCCGGGTGGAGCCGAAGGCGCAGCCCGGGGAAATGGTCCTCCATCAAATCAGAGCCCTCGAATGGGGGCGATTGAAAACGTGGAACCACGAACCCTTCTGGCCAACGGCACCGTTCGCAACGGCAGGCGAGAATTAGATACGTGACCCTCCCGAATTACTCAAGTGGGACAGAGACCATGATTCATAATTCAAATGCCGAACAGGGACCGGACCCCGTTGTCTCTTGTGTGGCCGGGAGGAACACGCCTAAAACCCATCTGCGGGATTGCTATCGGTCTCACAATCGCCCATAATTCGCACTGCCGTCTTTTACAGACGGGGGTTCGTAATGGATTGCGAGTAGATCGATGGCCAAGAAGTCAAATCGTAAGAAGATCGAACGAGTCGCGCAGACGTCGGCCGACCTCACGCAGGAAACTCTGTCGGCTTTGAAGGACTTGCTCCCGCAGGCGTTTACCGAGGGCAAGATCGACTTTGCCAAGCTGCGATCGGCCTTGGGCGACGAAGTGGACGACAACCCCGAGCGGTACAGCTTCACCTGGGCGGGGAAGCGCGACGCCATCCGCCTGCTCCAGACCCCCAGCCGCGCAACGCTGGTGCCCGTGCCGGAAGAGTCCGTCAATTTTGACACCACCAAGAACGTCTTCATCGAGGGCGAGAACCTCGAAGTGCTCAAGCTGCTGTACAAGTCCTACGCCGGCCGCGTGAAGATGATCTACATCGACCCGCCGTACAACACCGGCAACGATTTCATCTACCCCGACAATTTCGCCGACCCGCTGGACACCTACCTCAAGCTGACCGGCCAGAAGGACTCGGAAGGCAACCTCCTAACCAGCAACCCCGAAACCTCCGGCCGCTTCCACTCGGCTTGGCTGACCATGATGTACCCAAGGCTGTTTGTGGCTCGGCAGTTGCTGCGTGAGGATGGGGCGATTTTCATCAGCATAGACGACCATGAAGTGGCCAATCTGCGGTGGGTGATGAATGAAGTCTTTGGCGAGGAAAACTTCGCTGGAATGGGAATCTGGCAACGTAAGTATTCGCCTCAGAATGATGATAAAGGAATCTCCGCTTTACATGAGTATGTTTGTGTTTATGCAAAATCCAAGAAGGTCTGGGAACCAACTCTTCTGCCCCGGACAAAAGAGGGATTAGCCAGATACAAGAATCCAGACAAGGATCCAAGGGGGCCATGGAAGACGGGGGATTTTACGTCCAAAACCAAGGCCGACGGCCATTCATATCCTATAACAGCACCTGGTGGGAAGGTCTATCGTCCCGTGCGGGGAAGGCAATGGGGTCCCTCTCTTGCTACATTTGAGAGGCTGCTGGCTGACAACCGAATCTGGTTTGGGCCCGATGGCCAGAGCGGACCCTCGTTGAAACAGTTCTTATCAGAAGTTCAGCAGGGAACTGTACCCACTACCCTGTGGCTGCGAGATTTGGTGGGGGACAATCAGGAAGCAATTCGTGAAGTCAGGGATTTAGGGGTGGAATTCGACTCCCCCAAGCCAGTCAGACTTGTGTCCCACATGTTGAAGATAGCATCTATGCCCAAAGAGGAAGACATAATCTTAGACTTCTTCACCGGGTCAGGTACCACGGGGCATTCCGTACTCCAACAGAACCGTGAAGATGGCGGGAATCGTCATTTCATCGCTGTACAGATTCCAGAGCCGGTTATGGACAAACCGGGGCTTACCATTGCCGAAATTGCCAAGCAGCGTATCCGTTGCATCAGCAAGAAACTCGAAGACGAGTCAAAAGGCAAATTGGACCTCAAGGATAGGGGCGTTCGACAAGACCTCGGTTTCAAGGTGTTCAAATTGGCCGAGAGCAACTATCAACGTTGGCGCGGGGCCGACGCCAAGACTGGTGAAGCGTTGCTGGCGGAAATGGAAAAACACGTCGATCCGTTGCTGCCTGGCTGGAAACCGATGAACGTCATCTGCGAGGTGGCACTCAAGGAAGGCTACAGTCTGACGAGCGGTGTCGAGGAAGTGAAAGGCGTATCCGGCAACATGGTCTATCGCGTGACCGACGCCGACAAGGGCCAGTCCTTCCTGATCTGCCTGGACGGCAAGCTCAAGGCCGTCGCGATCAAATCGCTGGGCCTGAAGAAAGACGATCTTTTCATCTGCCGTGACGTGGCGATGACGGACGAGCAGGCGGCTAACTTGGCGTTGCAGTGCAAGGTGAAGACGATTTAGGAGAGCGGTAATGCATCTACGGCTTTTCGTGTCAGCGATGCTCTGTTTCGGCGTGGGCAAGGCTGCGATTGCTCAGCCAACTCTTTCCACGCAGGCATCTCAGACGTCGCCCGCGACTTCAAAGCCTGCTTCGTCAAACGTACCTGGCACTCAGATGCAGGGAGATTTACAGCAACTCAGGGCTGCTGATAACCATGCAATGCCAAGTGGACAATTGGCTATTGCGGTAAAGGGAGATGTAACACTTAACTCGGGGGGGAATGAGGATTGCGGACTAGTTAGAGTTCTTATCGCTTGGGGCTGGCCAACAGTTGTGCTGATAATCGCGATCCTATTCCGAGGGCAGATCAAAGACCTTCTGAGGCGGATAGAAGACTTGGACGCGTTTGGCTTTAAAGCTAAGTTCAAGCAACAAGCTGATCAGGCAAAAGATATGTCACAAACCGTTGCAGAGCAGCACGGCGGTGCCTCGGAAAATATAATCACGCAGCGTGTGCAGGAGATCCAAATGGGTCTGCTGCAACACGTCAAGGAGCCTCTCCCCGTGCGCCTCGATTTCGATTCCTATAAGGATATGGCAAAGAGTCAGCCTGGTCTGGCTCTCGCTGGAATTCGGATGGATGTGGAGGGAATGGTCAGAAATTTTGCATTACTCTTCCAGATTGATGTGCAGAGGAGGGGGCCTATTTCGAGACTGCTGGAAATACTTTCGGACGCTCAAGTCATACCGAGAAACACCGCATCTCTATTCCGGTCAGTGTGGAGTCTCTGCAGTGAAGTCATCCACGGTGCCAAGGTCGACACGGATGCTGCAATCTCGGTCATTGATGCCGCTGCGGGGTTAGGAGCCTTTTACGTTGATGTTGTTCAGAGCGAGATGAATCGCCGCATGAAGTAGGCCCATGGAATTTCGTTTCGATCCCAATCAGGAGTTTCAAGTTAACGCCATTGAGGCAGTGGCGGGGCTGTTTGATGGACAGCCGCGGTGCTCGGCTCAGGTGCAGTTTCAGGAAGGCACGCTGAGTCTGGCGGCCATTGCAAACCGGCTGGACTTGGACGACTCGCGGGTGCTGGCGAACCTCCAGAGTGTTCAGCGCGGCAACGGCATCCGGCCGGATGGGAAGCTGGACTGCATTGAAGAAATAATCGCCGCCAACGGCGGGCAGCGGCAGGTGCGGTTCCCCAACTTCTCCGTCGAGATGGAAACGGGCACCGGCAAGACGTATGTCTACATCCGCACCATCCTGGAGCTTTTCAAGCGATACGGGATGCGCAAATTCATCGTGGTCGTGCCATCCGTGGCCGTGCGTGAGGGCGTGCTCAAAACGCTGCGCATCACCGAAAAGCACCTCAAGGTGCTCTATGGCAATCCGATCTATCGCTACTACGTGTATGACTCTGCAAATCTGACGCAGGTGCGGCAGTTCGCCCAGACCGACAGCGTCGAGGTCATGATCATGACCATCGACAGTTTCAACAAGGCCTCCAATGTCATCCGCCAGTCGCGCGATCAACTTCAGGGCGAGACGGCGATCCATCTGGTGCAGGCAGCGCGGCCGATCCTGATCCTCGACGAACCGCAGAACATGGAGAGCGAAAAGTCGGTGGCCGCCCTTGCGGCCCTGGACCCGCTCTTTGCCCTGCGATACAGCGCCACGCACCGTGTCCCGTACAACATCGTTTACCGGCTGACGCCGGCCGAGGCGTACCGGCAAGGGCTGGTCAAGAAGGTCGACATTGATTCTGTCGTCACGCAAAACGACGAGAACCGCCCTTACATCCGCGTCGAGAGCATCGACAGCAAGAAGAATACGGTTACGGCGCGGCTGGCGGTACACAAGCTGATGAAGACCGGAGCGGTCAAGGAAACGCTCGTCACAGTCGGCCCGGGCGCATCTTTGGCGGCCAAGGCCGAGCGGGAAGAGTACGAAGGTTTTGAGGTCGACGAGATCAATCCCGGCGGGCAGTTCGTCCGATTCTCCAACAACGTCGAACTCAAGACGGGCGAAGAGCGAGGCGCTGACAAGAAGGCCCTCTTCGCCGCGCAGATTCGCCACACCATTGAACAGCACTTTCGCAAGCAGCAGCGTTTCCAGGACCGGGGCATCAAGGTGCTGTCGCTATTCTTTATCGATCGCGTGGCCAATTACGCCGATGCTGACGGGATCATCCGCAAGCTCTTCGACGAAGCATTCAACGAAGTGAAACAGCAATATCCTGCCTGGGCGGCCTTGGACGCGTCGGCGGTGCAGGCGGCGTACTTCGCGCAGAAGAAGCACAAGGGCGGGGTGGTCGAACAGGTCGATTCGGTCTCGGGCGAAACGAAGGAAGATGAGGCCGCATACGACCTGATCATGCGCGACAAGGAATCGCTGCTGGCGTTTCCTCAAGCCGACGACGACCAGGAAGCCCGCAAGAAGAAACAAGTGTGTTTCATCTTCTCGCACTCGGCCCTGCGCGAGGGATGGGACAATCCGAATATCTTCCAGGTCTGCACGCTGCGGCAGGTCGGATCGGAGCGCGAGCGTCGTCAGCAAGTGGGTCGCGGGATCCGCCTGGCTGTCGACCAGAGCGGCCAGCGAGTGCATGACGAGCACGTGAACGTTCTGACGGTCGTGGCGAATGAGAGCTTTAACACTTTTGTCGATCAGTACCAGGACGAGATCGCTTTTGAATATCGAGCGGAAATCGAAGCCCGATACGGCAAGGCGATCGGCGAATTGACCAAGGCCGAGCGGCGCAAGATCGAGGCCGAATATGGAGAGGGCATCCTGCCCCCGCTGCCCCGCAAGGCCGGCGCGAACACGGCCAAGCTTCGTAAGGGGCGCGTTCTGAGCGAAGAGTTCAAGGAACTGTGGGCTCGCATCAAGCACAAGACCCGCTACGCGGTGCAGATCGACACCGAGAAGCTGCTGGCCGAAGTAGTCCCGGCCATCGAACAGGCCGACATCGCTCCGCCTCGCGTGACCATCACCAAGGCCGAAATGAAAGTCGGCGACGATGGGATTTTCGAAGCCATGCAGATCAGCGCCGCCAAGACGGTGGCGGACCTTGTGGGGCGGTATCCGCTGCCCAACCTGGTGGAGGTCATGGCCAATCTGATGGAGCATACGGCCCCACCCGTGCGAGTGACGCGGCGGACGCTGCTGGAATTGTTCCGGCGGCTCGGGTCAAAGAAGGCTGCGCTTGAAAATCCGCACGAATGGGCGACAACGGCTGTGCGTATCCTGAAGGAAAAACTGGCCGATCACCTGGTGAACGGTATCGAATACGAGAAGATCGGCGACGACTACCTGATGCAGCAGATCGAGGATGAAGAGACGATCGAGCTGTTCGGCAAGTACATCGTGCCAGCGGATAAAGATAAGGCATTGTACGACCTTATACCCTGCGACTCTGTCGTAGAGCAGAAGTTTGTCGAGGACCTGGAGGCGCGAGACGACGTGCGGTTGTACCTCAAACTTCCGTATTGGTTCACCGTGCCCACGCCCGTGGGCGAATACCGTCCTGACTGGGCCATCGTGATGGAAAGTCCCGACGGTGCCGGTAAACCCGCACTGTATCTGGTGGCCGAAACCAAAGACCCGCCGGATGTGAACAAGCTGCGCCCAGAGGAGAGACGCAAGGTTCTCTGTGGTGCGGCTCATTTTGGTTCAAAGCAATTCAAGAGAAAAGGAGTTTTGGACGGCCTTGATTATCAACTCGTAAGCGAGGTGGGAGAACTCAAGGCGTAGCCTGTGGACGAGGCCGCGTGAGGGGCAAAGGGGACAGGCTTTTTTGGGGTTCTTCCGGGAATACCGGGGAATCGCTGAATTCGCGTCCCGAAAGGGACGCATAGGGTATAGCCGGGGGCAAGTCCGCAGCGAGCGCAGCGAGACGAAGGACGCCGCCCCCGGTCCGCTCTGCTGTGCCTGGCCGCCCCGACGGGGCGGCGGGGTCTTGTCGCACGCTACAGTCCGCCCGCCGCTTCGCGGCGGGATCGAAATACAAACCCGCTCCGGGGGCTGCGCCCCCGGCTAGGCACCTAGCGTCCCGTTGGGACGCATCGGAATTGGAGGCTCATCCCCTCCCCGTTATTCCCGGAAGAACATTTTCTCCGGGACAGGGGCGCGGGGAGGCGACATTGCCCAGTCATGGCCGAGTCCTTCGACAGGCTCAGGACGAAGCGGCCATGCTACTCACGGGCGAGTCCTTCAACAGGCTCAGGACGACGCGCCCGTGCTACGAGTTCGGCCTTCTTCCGGTGGTCGCCGAGGCGAAAAGAGGGCCAGGCACCTTCGCTTCGCTGCGCGGAGCCAGTGGTCAACGGCTTGGCCGGGTTCAGGGACTGGACGGCCGTGAGCCTTGCTGCGACTCTCGCCAGCGGGTCGCGGCTTCGGCCGCGGGACTGCCGGGCTGGGGCCGGGTGAAGATCCGGGCGGGCTTCGCGACGGCGCGGGCTGGATCGGCGGCAGAGCGGGCGTCCTTGGCGGCCCCGAGCGGTTTTTCGCCTCTTTGGTCCTTGGCGTCCTTGGCGTCCTTGGTGTCCTTGGCCTCTTGCACCGGCTTGGGCTCCGGGGCCTGGGGCGTGGGGGCATCGGGCGCGGCTTGTGCCACCACGGCCGTCGCGCGGGCCGGCGCGGGGGCGTCTTGGGTGTAGTCGCCCAGGAGGGCATCGAGCCTGTCGGCGGTGTCTTCATCCCGCTGGATGAGGCAGTTGAGGATGAACTCGCGGCACTTGCGGGCGGTTTCGCCGGTGCCGCTAAGGCCCTGCTCGACGTGGGCGCGCATGAGTTCGGCGCCGCGTCGGGCGGCCCGCTCACGCGCGGCCTGGCGGCGGGCCTCCCGAATCTCCTCGACGCGCTGCGAGAGTTTGCGACGGTAGTCGCCGCGGGCGATCTTGCCGACCATCGAGACCGTCAGGCCGACGGCCTGTGCGATCGTCGCGTAGGGCACGCCGTCGGCGAGCATTTCCACCAGCAGGTTTTCATCGTAATGGGCAACAGACATCGACATCGCCTCCTTGAAGGCAGGGATTAGGGCTTAGGTCATAGGTCGTAGGGTTTAGGGGGGAGCTCACCACTCATCACTAAATTGACGAACCGACTTGAAGGCCCCGGACAGAGCGCAACAAAAAGGCACCAACTCTTCTTGGTGCCTTACCGTTTCCCCCTACACCTTAATTATAGCGCCTGGACACCCTTTCAGAAATATTTTCGTGGGGCGCAAAAGTGTTTTTGTTCTGGCGCTGCGGGAAAAGTCGAATTTCGCTCAAGCAGAAAACTAATTTTCCTTCTGCAGGACACCTGGTTCATGAGACTTAGGTACAGTTTGCTATAAGTTGCCTTGACTACAATAGTTATGACATGGCTGCCGACATTTGCACAACACTTTTTCGGCACAGGAGTTACAACTGGCCACAGCCGGAGTTCACATCCGCTGCCCTGCCCTACGCCCCATGACCTACGACCTATGACCTACGCCCTCCACCAGAACCGCTGTGAAAAGTACAACAAAGTGCAATGGCCAGGGATTAGGGCCGAGGGCCGAGGGTTGAGGGCCGAGGGGGCCAAGAGGCTTGCCCTATCCCCTATGCCCTATCCCCTATGCCCTATCCCCTACGCCCTATGCCCTACGCCCTGTTCTTACACGCCTGATGGATCTTCCAGAGGCTTCGCCACGTGGCGGCGGCGCGGTCCATGAGCCCCATGTTCTGCAGGCCCAGCGCGAGCGAGGCCCGGATTTGTTCGTTGTCGCCGCTGCCTTCGCCGGCGGCCTGCAGGTGCACGACGGCCTGGTCGAACATGCGGCGGTCGGTGTACAACAGGCCCAGGCGGTAATGCAGATCGACGTACTGGGGCTTGATATCGAGGGCCTGCTTGAACGTTTCGATGGCCTGGTCGACGTGCCCGAGTTCTTCCTGGCAGATGCCCAGCTTGATGATGGCCTGCACGTACGCGGGGTTGATCTCGACGGCCTTGGCGAACTGCTCCATGGCCTCGCCGGTGCGGTTCTCGGCCCGCAGCAGCACGCCGTAGCGGTAGCGGATGTCGGCGTGCTGCGGCTGGCGCAGCACTTCCTCGCCGTGGCGCTCGACCTGCTTGTGCAGCAGGTCGTCGTTATCCAGTTGCACGTGCGCGGCCGGGTCGTCCTTTGGGGTCTCGAAGGCCTTGAGGTACTCATCGGCCAGCGCCGCCTTGAGCTGCAGGCGGGCCGTTTCCGAAAGCAGCAGCGTCGAGTTGGGCTCGACCGCGGCCGCCAGGTCGAAGCTGTTCATGGCCTCGGCCTTGAGCCCGGCCGCCAACTGCGCCACGCCCATGCCGATGTAGTTGACCATCACCTTGTCGTTGAGCTCGGAAGCCTGATGGAAGTACTCGGCCGCCTGGTCCCATCGCCCGAAGACCAGGTGGTGCGTCCCGAGCTTGACCAGGGCCTCGAGATAGTCGCCCTGGATGTCCAGGGCGGCCATGTAGTACTTCTGGGCCGGCTCGTCGTCGCCGACCTGGCTGTAGAGGTCCGCCAGGCGCACGTGCAAATCGGCGAAGGCGCCCTGGGCCTCGATCATCTCGTGCAGGCGGTCGATGGCCTGGCGGATCTGCCCGTCGGCCACCAGCGCCTCGACCTGGTCGTCCATCAGGGCCCAGTTCTCAGGCTCCATCGTGATGGCGATCTGGAACTCCTCGATGGCCTCTTTGTGCCGCCCCGCGCGGTGATACAGATGCGCCAGCGTCGAGCGGATCCACGTCGCCTGTGGCTCGCTCTTTTCCATCACCCGGTACTGCTCGATGGCCTCGTCGAGTTCGTCGCAGGCGGTCGCGATGGCCGCCAGCCGCTGACGGGCCTGCATGGCGGCGGGGTCGGCGGCGATCACGTCGCGGTAATACTGCGCCGCCTCTTTGGGGCGGCGAGCCTTCTCCAGGCAGAATGCAATGGCGAACAGGATGGGCGTCTCGCCGGGCTTGATGGTGTTGGCGATCTTGAGGTGCTCCAGGGCCTCGTCGATCTGGCCGTTCTCTTCATACGCAGCCGCCAGGCCCACGCGGGCGGCAAGGTAGTCGCTCTTGCAGCGGCACGCCATCGCCAGGTGCTCGATGGCCGCTTCGACGTCCAGGCTGCGCAGGCTCGCCAGGCCGAGCCGGCACTGGGCGTCGGGCCACTGCGGGTGCTGGCGGCAAGTGTCCTGCAATTCTTTCATGCTCTGGCGCGGGGCCGACCAGAAGTAGCGGTCGAGCGCCTCGCCGATTTCGCAGTCGAGCCCTTTGCCCAGCAATTCCAGCAGATAACTCATGTCGAGCCTCGTCACTTAGGCGGCGCGCCTGGTGGCCGCCGGCGCATAGCGCGGGTTGAGCGTCAAAGCCGTCTTCACGTGTTCGTCGGCCTGTTGCGGCAGACCGGCCGTCTTGAGCAGTCCCGCCAGGCGGAAGTGCAGGTCCGGCCAATTGCCGCCGGCGTCGATGGCGTGCTGCAGGTCGTCAGCCGCCGCGGCCGCATCGCCGACGCTTTCCCGCAGACCGGCCAGCAGCAGCCAGGCCTGCACGTATCGGGGATTGATCTCGACGCATCGCCGTGCGTGGTCCGCCGCCTCGGCGGTGCGGTGAATTCGTTCTTTGATCCGGGCCTGGTAGTAGTGCAGGTCGGCGTAGCCCTCATGCCGCGCCAGGGCGATGTCCATCATCTCCGCCAGCATCCCGAACAGGTCCTCGTCGATATCGCTGGGCGGCAGCGACAGCAGCGCCACCAGGTAGTCCGGCTCGGCAACCAGGTACGCCGCCAGTTGCCCCGCGGCCGTCGGGCTGACCGGGATGCTCGGCTCGGGCAGACGCAGGAAGACCTGGTAGCCGTCCTGCATGGCCGCCCGGGCCGCCAGCGGCAGCTGAAACGCCAGCGTCAGGTCGGCCGGGTCCAACTCGTACGCCCGCTGGAAACACCGCAGCGCCGCCCGCACCTGCCCGGTGGCCGCCTCGATCATCCCCAGGCGGTAGTGCGCCTGGGCATTGGAGCAGTCGATCTCGGCGGCGCGAGCGACGGCCTGGCGCGCCTGGGCGTAATCGCCTTCGGCTGCATGGAACAGGCCCAACTGCACCAGCATCGGGCCGTCGTCGCCAAACAGGCGCAGCGCCCGGTGCATCGTCAGGTACGCGTCGCAGCGCCGCCCGCTGTGCCACTGCGCCAGCGCCAGGCGGCGATGCTGCGCCGGCTCGTCGTGGCGGGCGGTCTGCTGGCGTTCGGCAGCGGCCGCGCATTGGTCATACCGCCCCGTTCGCGCATAGAGGCACGCCAGATGCTCGGCCAGATCGGCTCGGTTGCCCATGATCGCCGCGGCGGCCTGGAGGTGCTTTTCGGCCGCGAGGTAATCGCCGGCCTTGAGCGCCTCGATCCCCATCGCTCGCAGGGCCATGCCTTCGTAGAAGCTGCCGACTCTTCCCATGACGTCGTGGCGATCGCGAAGGTGCGACAGCTCGCCCACTGCGGCGGCGAACTGCCCCTGGCGATAGAGGGCCATGCCCTGGGTGTAGGGTTGCTGCCCATGCAGGGGCGCCGGATTGTCTTGCTGGTGCACGATCGATCCTCCAATCGATACATCGGCACGGCGGGCGGGCAGGTCAAATAACGCGGCGAAAGGGGACGCGAGGGCGGCGGCTCAGTACGCGCCTTGGCCCGAGAGAATCACCGGAAGGGTCTGGATCATAATCATCGCATCGAGCAGCAGGCAGCGGTGGGCAACGTAGTACTGGTCCAGGCTCATCCACTGCGCGAAGGTCAGATCGCTGCGGCCGGAAATCTGCCACAGGCACGTCAGGCCGGGCTTGACGGCCAAGCGGATGCGTTCGGGCCCGGTGACCTTCTTGGCCTCGGGCATCCACAGGGGGCGCGGGCCCACCAGCGACATGTGCCCAGCCAGCACGTTGAACAGTTGCGGCAGCTCGTCGATGGAACTTCTTCGCAGCAGGCGGCCCAGTGAAGTCAGCCGCGGATCATTGGTGATCTTGAAGACCGGCCCGTCTTTTTCGTTGCGATGGTTCAGGAAGGTGCGGTCGTCTTCGGCCCCGACCCGCATCGTGCGGAACTTGAACATCGTGAAGGGCTGTTCGCCCAGGCCCGCCCGCTCCTGGCGGAAGATGACCGGCCCGCGCGAGGTGAGTTTCACCAGCAGCGCCGTCACCAGCATCAGCGGAGCCATCAGCGCCAACAGCAGCGAGCCCACGACGATGTCCATGATCCGCTTGGCGAAATCGTAGGACGAGTAAGTGAAAGGCAGGGTGGCAGCCGGCCGTTGAGCCAGCGCGTCCAGAGAGATCTGAGTATCCAATACCGCCGCCATAATCGCTCACTCACACCGGCAGTTAACGCATTGCCTTGTCGTACAGCGATTCCATTCGTCTGGCGACCGCTGCCCACGATGTGCCCTCTCTGGCAAATCGCTGGGCGCTGAGCCCTCTACTTTGACGCATCCCTGCTCCGGATATACATCGACCGATTTGGTGCGACAAATCAGCGAAATCATCAACCTTAGAATATAAGATAGAATCGCCGAAAAAACAAGAGTTTTCGGCTGTTTCGGCCGCCAAAATGCATTTTCCGTGCGCCGCGGCCTCCAGAAGCACCAGCGACATCCCCTCCAGAGCGCTGGGATGCACTACAAACCCGGCATTCTCGTAAAGCTGCGCCAACTCCCCCCCGTATCGTGGCCCGAGAAACTTCACGCCCGGGCCGGCCAGCTCGCGGCAGCGGCGACCGAAGGCGTCATCGCCCACCTCGCCCGCCACGGCCAGAGGCCATTGTCCGGCCGCTTCCTTCCATGCCCCGATCAGCAGATCGAGGCGCTTCTCGGGAACGACTCGCCCGACGTAGAGCCCGTACCCGCCTTGCGGCAGGTGCAGCGAGTCGATCAGGTCCGTCCCGGCCGGACCGGCCGGCGCCGGCGGCGGGGCGTTGGGCACGTACAGCACCTCGCGGCCGAACGTCTGTGAAAGCTCATTCGCCAGCGGCTGCGAAACGCACGTCACCGCCTTGGCGGTCCGCATGCCCAGCCACAGCCCACCGCGCACGGCAACCTTGGCTGGCAACGACCACTTGTCGCGCCGCCAGTCCGGCGCGTGCACGGTCAGGACCATCGGGATGCGCGCTGCGGCCGCTATGGGGCTCCACAGCGCCGGACCCGGCGAGTGCAGGTGAATCACGTCCACGCGGCGGCGCAACACGTCCATGAACGCCGTCGCCGTGTGCGTCAGGGTATCGAGATGCTTTCCCGGCAGCCCGCAGGTGATGATGCGCTGCCCCGGCCCGCGGTAGGGCTCAGGCCCCACGTAGCGGCGGCGGCTGTAGACGAGCACCTCGTGCCCTGCCGCCGTCAGCTCGGTCGTCAGCGCCTCCACCACCCTCTCGACGCCGCCCTCGCGGGCGGGCACGCCGCGGGAACCTATCATTGCGATGCGCATCGTCGCACCGCCTTTTCGAATAGCTCCTCGAGCCGGCGCACGGTCGCCGACTCGTCATGCCGGCGCCCCACCAGCTCCGCCGCCGCCTCGCCCATCCGCCGCCGCTGGTCGGGGTGGGCCAGCGCGTCTTTGACCGCTTCGACCAGCGAGGCCGCGTCGCCTGACCGATAGAGGCGTCCCGTTCGGCCGTCATGCACCCACTCTCGCAACGAGGGCTGGTCGGGCACGACGACGCACTTGCCCGCGCGCATCGCCTCGAGCATGCTCATGGGGCTGTTCTCCATGCAGCGGCTGGTGACCACCACCGCCGCCGCCCGCGCCAGGTGCGGCCCCAGCGCCGCGTGGTCGAGATTGCCCAGGAACGTGACGTTGCCCATGCAGCGGCGGGCCGCCTGTTTCCGCAGCGCCTCTTCGAGCGGGCCGTCGCCGGCCAGCAGGACGCGCAGCCGCGGCATGGCGGCCGCCAGATCGATCAACAGCTCGTTGCCCTTTTCGTCGCTGAAACGCCCGACGTAGAGCACGGCGGCGCCGTCCTCGTCGAGCCCCTTCGGCAAGGCGATGGGGCTGACGAGATTTCGCAGCAGGACGGTCTTGTCGCGCGGCAGCCCGGCAGTCACCATCGTGCGGCGCATGAATCGCGTGGGGCAGATGAACACGTCGACGCCCTGCTGGTAGCGCCGCGTCAGGCGCTGCACGTAGCATTCGATCGCCAGCGCCACCCCCCGCACTCCCGCGCAGCGCGGGCTTGCGGCGTGATAGAACCGGTTGGGCAGACAGCGCTGGCAGAGGCCGTCTTTTCGCATGAAGTGCTTGGTCGGGCACGCCAGGCGGTAGTCGGCCATCCGCATGACCACGCCCACGCGGCGGCGTCGCAGCACGGGCAGAATCGCCGGCGTGAGATGGTGGTAGATATTCTGCAGGAACGCCACGTCGATCTTCTGGCGGCGCAGCAGCGCGTCGAGCTTATCGGCCGCTTCGGCATTGTGGACCAGGCGCGGGAGGTCGCCGGCCTTCTCGAAATCATGAAACGCCGGCATCCCGGCCGGACCGGCCCCGCGGACGCATCCGAAGCGGAAGACCTCGTGCCCGCGCCCGCGCAACAGACCCTCGGCCAGGCGCAGGTACGTGCCCACCCCGCCGAAGGCCTCGTAGAACTTGTCCACCAGCAGGATTCGCATGTCAGCCTTTGTCGTCCAGCCGCAGGCGCCCGAGGTGGGCCCGCAGCTTGTTGAGGGCGATCCACGCCACCACCGCCGCCGCGCGGCGGCGATACTCGCTGCGGGCCGTGCAGATCATCCAGCAGTTTTCCGCGCACGCCGCCGCGGCGCCGCGGGCCTCGTGCGCCTCGGGACCATGCCAGATCGCGTGCCAGTCCTGCTGCAAAAGATTGCCCATCGCCCGCCCGTCGACCGAGCAGTGATAGACCGTGCCGTCGGCCTGGAGAAAGAAAAACTCGCGCCCGGCCGCACACTTGACGCGCCACGCCCGCCCGGCCAGGTAGTGATACGTGAAGCAGGCGAAATGCGCCCGCAGCCATTGCTTGGGCCGCCACGACCGCAGCCATCCCTGCGCCAGTTGCGCGAATGCTCCGGCCAGCCAGTCGGGGATCTTCTCGTCCTCGTCGAGCTCGCTGACGCCCAGGTGCGTGCGGGCCTTGTGGGCGGCCACCACGCCCAGCTCCAGGTCGTGCCTGGCCGCCAGGGCGGCCACCTCCAGCAATTGGTCGAGATTGGCGCTCGATAGCGTCATGCTCAGCCGCAGGCCGCGGAAGCCCGCCTCGGTCAGCCCGCCGATAAGCTGCATCGCGGCCTCAAAGGCGCCGCTGACGCCGCGGATCTTGTCGTGGGCCTCGCCCAGGCCGTCGAGGCTGACCGCCAGGCGGATGGACGGGTCGATGAAGCGGATCTCCTCCATCACCGTCAGGATGCGATCGACCATCCACGCGTTGGTCGAGATCGTGATCTGCGCGTGCGGGCAGCGCCGGCGGATCTCATCCACGAACTGCGGCAGGTCGGCCCGCAGGAACGGCTCGCCGCCGGAGAGGTTGATCGTTCGCAGGCTGCGCGGCAGGCGCCGCATCGCCGCCGGCGTCAGGGCGTCCTCGGCCGTGCTCTGCCACACCTTGCACATCGCGCACTGGGCGTTGCAGCGGTGCGTCACGGCAATGACCGCGTCGGTCGGCCCCGGCGCCGGATGAGGTCGGATGGAATCGACTTGTTGTGCCTGCGTCATAGTCTGTCCTCACACCTTGAAGGCCATCCGCCGAAGCCATCGCTTCAGCGGCGTCTGGGCCGTCACCGCGTCTACCAGCGGCGGGCAAAGCCGCATCGCCGCGCCCAGCACCGCGGCCGCCGGCGCCTTCAGCCATCGCGGCAGCGGGAAGAATGTCCGCAGGCGCTGCAGGTACAGAAATGCCCGCAGCCGCCGGTACACCCGCCGCATCGCCGCGTGCGTCATGTGCGTCTGGCGGACGCTGGGCCGCTGCGTATACCCATCGGCCCGCTCGTAGTCCTCCAGCAGCAGATTCTCGCGCCGGGCCCGCTCGTGCAGCTCGGTCCGCGGGTACGGATAGAAATAGAATACCGCGCCGGCGCTGGGCTTGACGCGGCAATTCAACGCGTACGTCCGCCAAGCCATCTCAACCGTCTCGGTCGGCAGGCCGATCATGTTGTACGCGTAGGTATGCAGGCCGTGGCGGTGCAGCGTGTCGAACGCGCTGACGATCTGTTCGTTTGAAATGCGCTTGCCCAGCACGCTCTCGCGCAGGGCCTGGTCGCCGGTCTCGATGCCGATGTCCACCGAGATGCACCTGGCCGCGGCAAGCTGCGCGGCCAACTCGTCGCTGACCATGTCCGCCCGGCAATTGCACTCGAAGGGCAGGTTCACCGTGCGGCGGTAGAGGTCCAGGAACTCGCCCCGCCATCGCGCGTTGAGCAGCAGCAGGTCGTCTTCAAACCGGATCGACCGCGCCGCATGCCGCCGGGCCAGGTCGGCCGTCAACGCGACGGCCGATGCCGGAGTGCGGAACCGCACGTATGATTGCGGCGGATCGAAATCCTTGCGAAGCGCCTCGTTGCAGCAGAAGGCGCAGCGAAACGGGCAGCCGCGCGAAACCACCACCGATAACCGCCCGCCCAGGTCATGCACGATGCGCGACATGTCGAAGTCGTCATAGCACGGGGCCGGCAAGGCGTCCAGGTCGCGCGGGTCCTCGGCGCGGGTGCTGACGAAGCGGCCGGCGTCGCTGTAGCAGCAGCCCTTCACGCTGCGCCCGTCCCCTCCGGCGGCAAGAGCATCGAGCCACGCCGGCAAGAACCGTTCGCCTTCTCCGCGGCAGGCGCACGTGACGCCCTCGATCGCGGCGGCCTCCTGCGGCGCCAGCGTCGCATGCACGCCGCCGACGACGATGGGCTTGCCCGTGGTCGCGGCCAGAACCGGCGCCAATCGCCGCACGTGCTTGAATTGATTGGTCATGGCCGAAAAGCCATAGGCGTCGGCGGGCTCGGCCGTCACCGCGGCGAGGAACTCGTCCTCGCCGATCGCCCGGGCCAGGTGCGTCAGCCGCACCCGGTGCCCATCCGCGCGCACCGCGCCGATCAACGACGCCAGACCATGATGCGCTCCGGGGTAGAAACCCGTGTCGATGTCCAGATAGATCAGATGAATCGAGGCGCCCATCAGCGTGCCGCCTCGGCCGACAGCACGGCCACCTTCCATCGCCGGCGCCACAACTCGAACATCGTCAGCGCGAACAGCCGCCACGTGTGGTCGTAACCGCGGTGCTGCTGGTCGATCATGCGGCCGATAAAGGCGAGATCGAAGAGCGAAGCGTCGGCGCTGCGGAGCGGTTCTTCCATCGCCTGGCGCCACGAGCCGGCGAACCACTGCGACACCGGCGGTGTGAATCCCTGCTTGCGGTCAAGGTCCAGCCCTCGCGGCAGCAGGCGCCGCGCCAACAGGCGCGGCAGGATCTTGCCCTGCCGCGTCGTGGCCCGCAGGGCGTCCGGGACGCGGGCGAAGGCGAACTCGATCAGCTCCGGCGACAGCAGCGGGCAACGCACCTCCAGCGAGGTCAACATGCTCGCGCGGTCGACCTTCACGAGGATGTCATCGGGCAAATAGCTCAGGAAGTCGCCGGCGGTGACTTTCTGCAGCGGCGAGCTAAAGCCCGCCCCCAGACCCGCGCGGTATGTTTCGGGAGCAGTCCAGTTCGTCCTTGCCATCGCGGGCCCGCCCAGAAGGCGGCGGCGATAGTGCACGTCCCAATACACCGGCAGTTGGGCCATGCCTTCGGCCGCTTCGGCCGCCAGGGCGAGCAGGCCGTTTCGCCGCAGGCGACCTGCGGGGATGCACCGCACGGCCATAGCCCCCATTGCCCGCCGTAGCGGCCCCGGAAGCAGTGCCCGCAGGCGATCGAGGCGCAGCGCGGCGCGGTGGGCCTGATACCCGCCGAAGAGTTCGTCGCCCCCGTCGCCGCCCAATGCCACGGTGGCGTGGCGTCGGATCTCGCATGAGACCAGGTACGTCGGGATCATCGACGCGTCGCCCATCGGCTCGTCGAACTGCTCGGCCATCCGCCCCAGCAGATCGGCCGACGCCTCGGCGGCCGCCAGTTCCGTGTGATGCGTGCCGAAGTGGTTGGCCACCAGGCGGGCGTACGGGCCTTCGTCGTGCGCCTCGTGGCCGGGGAAGGTGACGGTGAACGTCCGCAGGCCCGGACCGGTCACTTCAGCGGCGGCCGCGGTGACCAGGCTCGAATCGATCCCGCCCGAGAGCAGCACGCCGACGGGCACGTCGGCCACCAGCCGCGAGCGCACCGAGCGGCGGAGCAGTTCGTGGAGTTCCTCGACCAGCGATTCGGTGTCCGCATCGGCAGGGGCGTCGCCGGAGGGCAATTGCCAGTATCGCCATATCTCCAGCCGGTCATCCTGCACGTCATACATCATCGCGCAGCCCGCCGGCAGTTTGTTGACGCCCTGCAGGATGCACAGCGAGCCGGGAATGTGCCCGTACGCCAGGTAATAATTCAGGGCCTCCACGTCCAGCCGCCGCGGAAAGTCCGGATGGGCCATCAGGGCCTTGAGCTCGGATGCGAACCACAGCACGCCGTCGGCATGGCAGTAGAACAGCGGCTTCTCGCCGGCGCGGTCGCGCGCCAGCAGCAGCCGCCCGCGCGGGCGGTCGTAGAGGCAGAAAGCGAACATCCCATCCAGCCGCTCCAGGCACGACGTGCCCCAGGCGCGGTAGGCCTCGATGATCACTTCGCTGTCGCTGCCGGAGCGGAAGCTGTGGCCCATGCTGATCAGTTGGCTTCGCAGGGCCTGAAAGTTGTAGATCTCGCCGTTGAAGACCAGCACCAACTCGCCCGCCGCGTCGGTCATGGGCTGGTGGCCCAGCGGCGTCAGGTCGATCACCGCCAGGCGGCGGTGGGCGAGCATGACCGGGCCGGGCTCGGCCGGCCACACGCCCGCGTCGTCGGGCCCGCGGTGGGTCATCGTGTCGCGCATTGCGATCAGCTCCTGCGAACTGACGGCCTGGCGTCGCGACGCTGTGCCGACGATCCCGCACATGTCAGCGCCCTCCCCTGCCGGCAAGCACATCGCGGTAGATGCGGTCGTATCGTGTGGCAATGCCCGCGGGCGACCAGGCGCGGCAGGCTTCGGCGGCGCGCTGCAGGGCGGCGCGATCGCCGGGACCCTTGCACAGCACCTCTTCCAGCACCGCCGCCACGTGCGGCGCGGAGCTCTGCTGCACGAACGCCGCCTGAGCGCCGTTGGCGACCTCGCGGTGGGCATCGATATCCGACAGGACCAGCGGGCAGCCGCACGCCATGGCCTCCAACACCGCGTTGGGCCGGCCCTCTACCGTGCTCAGCGAGATCATCGCGTCGGCGGCCTTGAGGCACGACCAGAGATTATCCACGTATCCGGCAAAGAGCACGGCCTCGCCCAGCCCCAGCCGGCGGGCAGAGGCGGCCAGCGCCCGCGACTGCGAGCCGGCACCGCACACCAGCAGCTTGACCGCCATGCGCCGGCGAAGCACAGACAGAGCCTCCAGCAGCAGCGGAAGATTCTTGCCACGTTCGAGGCGGCCGGCGTAGACCAGCAGCTTGTCCGCCGCCGAGGCGCCCAGGTGCTCGCGCGAGACGGCCGGGGCGGCTTCGATCTGCTCAACGGGCACGATGTTGGGGACGGCGTAGTGCAGACACCGCGGGGCCTGCACGCGCCAATAGATGTTGGCGGCCGCGGAATTGCAGACGATGGCCGCCGCGTACGGCGCGGCGCGGTGGCGCAGGGCGTTCTTCAGGGCCCAGAGCCGCTCGGGGTACGTCCGCCCATCGCCGCGCTCGCTGAGGATCCATGGGACGCCTGCTTTTCGCGCGCCGGCGGAGCCGCAGAGGTCCATCGCCGTCAGCCACGTCTGCACGAGCTGTGCACCGCTGCTCTTGACGACCGCGGCGATGCGGGAAGCGTTTCGCGGATCGTAGTTGTGCCACGTGCCCAGCACGTGCACCGTCGCGCCGGCGGCCTCGAGGCGCGGCAGATTGACTCCGCCATTCTCACGCAGGGCGACGTGGACCTGCCAGCCGAGGTCCTTGAGCCCGCCGGCCAGGTACGTCAGTTGCCGCTCGGCCCCGCCGCCGCCCATGGACGGGATGCAGTGCAGAATCGTGTTCATGGCCGCCCCCACATGTCGCGGACAGCCCAGGCCGCCCGGTCGAGCATCTCGCCGGCCATTCCGCGAGCAAAGCCCAGGTGCCATCGCTGCCCGCGGGCGGCGCCCCAGAGTGCGTGCAGCAGCATCGTGCCCAGGAAGTCGTACATCACCAGCAGCCACGTGCCGGCCCCGCGGTCCATTGCCTTGGCCGCCACGTGCAGCGAATTGCGGACGTACCGCCGCCCGCACGCGGCGCTTTCAGCGGGCAGCGAGGCGGCGTTGTCGTGAATGATCTCGAGCCCGGCCGCCAGGAACAACCGGCGCCGGCGCCCGACGCGAAAGCAGAACTCGCGGTCTTCGGAATACGCGTATCCGGTCATGGTCTCGTCAAAGCGTTCGACGGCCGCCACCTCGCGTCGCAGGCTGATGGCGCCGCCACTGATCCATCGCGGCAGGGTCAATTGCCTTCGCAGTGGCGAGGGCAGGGGTATGTAGCGTGCCGCCTGCACGCGCGGCTGCCATCGGCACTCGCCCGCCAGGCGCGATGCGGCGCTCCAGAGGCGCGCCCCCAGACCCGCAGGACCACCCTGGCGACAGAGGCCGCCGATGCCGTCGACGACCCCGGCGGCGTCCTGCTCGTACAGGCCCACGAGGCGCTGCAGGAAGTCCGGCGGCAGGATCTGGTCGTCGTCGAAAAGCAGCACGATGTCGCCGCGGGCCTGCGCCAGGCCGGCGTTTCGCGTCGCGGTCGTCGAGGGCTCGTCATGACGCAGGCAACGGAACTCAACGCCCACCCGGCCGGCCAGGGCGGCCAGTTCCGCCGGCGGGGGCTGGGTGCCGTTGTCGATCACGATCAGCTCCAGCGGGGCAAGCGCCTGGTCGAGGATCGACTGCACCGCCCGTCCCAGCGCCGCGGGGCGGTCGCGCGTCGGCAGCACGACGGAAACGCTCATCGCCATGCGGGCCTCCTGCGCAGACTCCGGACCGCCTCGCGAAGATATTGCAGGATCAGGCGCTTCTGCCGATCGTCGAGCACCCAGCCGGTGAAGATCACCACCAGCAGCAGGGCGATCCAGACCGGCCCGGCCGTCAGCGGCCCCAGCAGCAGAACCGCAGGGCTCAGGAGGATGATGTACGTCGAAAGTTCCAGCCGGCAGCGGCTCACCAGTAGATACGGCAGGGCTACCAGCATGCCCCCGCCGAACATGGCGACCCCCATCGCCCACGCGGCGCGCAGGGCGCCCTGCGTGGGGTCGGCGGCCGCGATAACCCAGTACTGCCCCAGCAGAAGGTTGATGGCCCCGGCGACACCGGCCATCAGCATCGGCACCAGCGGCCTTTCGTGGAGGCGCGAGATCATGTTCAGCAGCGAGAGGTTGGCGGCCGAGAAGTAGAACAGCAACTGCCCCCCCACCAGCACCGTGCTGTCGCGTTGATACGCGGGGGGCAGGATGCGCACCCAGAACGGCGCGCTGACGTAGGCGATGATCGCCACGGTGCCCACGGCCAGGCCGACCATCTTGTACGACACCTGCAGGATCGACATCGCCACGTCGCGGCGGTCTTCCTGCCAGCGTCTCACGACGTGCGTGAAGACAACCATGAAGACGGCCGTGGCGAGGAACTCGATCGACTGCGTAAACCGCAGCAGCCCGCCGAAGATCGCGCTGACGTCGGCGCTGTAATGCCTGTCGGTGATCTGGTAGCTCACGTACGTCAGCACCCGCCAGAGCAGATTGCCGGCCAGGATGATCAGGCCGAAGCGGTAAAGCTGCCAGAGCGTCCCGTCGCGGCGGACCGTCCGTTCATGCCCGCTGGACGCCGGCGCTACCGCCACCTCCGGCTCGTCCTCGACGCTGACCGGATCGAGCACCACTTCCCCCTGCCGCCGAGCCTGCAACGCCGCCTGCGAAGCCGACGGTCCCAGACGCCGCACCGCCGCGTTCAGCAACATCGTCCCTGCGACGACCGCGGCCGCGACCGAGATCGCGTGAGCGGCCAGGATCGCCAATCCGCTGGGATGCACCACCAGCGCCGCCACGCCCAGCAGCAGAAAGAGCACGCCGCAGAACGTTTCGGCCGCGGCGATCAGCCGGTACGTCCGCAGGCCGTACATGAAGCCCAGCATGTTCAGGTACAGCGCCAGCAGCAGCGCGTTGACCAGCGCGGCCAGGCAGACCCATCGCTCGTAGGGGTAGTCGCTCGCTGCGGCGCCTTTGGGCAGCAGCGTGAATTGCGTGATGAGGTCGAGCATCCCCATCGCCGTGGCCGCGGCCAGAAGGCAGGAGATGAGCACCGTCAGCCGCATGCGGCGATAGAAGGCGTGCAACTGCCCCTGCGCCTCGTGCAGGCTGACGTATCGCGTCAGGCCATGATTGGCGCCCAGGGCGATAACCTGGCTGCCCAAGTCGAAGATCATGCTGCCGGCAAACCACAAGTTGAACTGGACCGGAGGGATCAGGTGCATGAACAGCAGGTTCCGCAGCAGCCCCATCCCCCGCTGCAAGAGCATCGACGGGAGATAGACGCCGAGGGAATCGGCTATTCGCCCCACCCTCAGCAGTCGCTCAAGAACTGGCAACGGTCATCTCCGGATGCTCCGGACCGTAGACGGGCAGGTCGATCCGGTGAGGCTCCAGTAGACGATTGTATCCGGCGATCAGGCCCGCCAGCGTCCATGTCAGGCCGGTGGTGAAGAAATCCGTCGTGGTGTCGTTGAACATGGAGATCGTGACGTAGTTGGCCAGCGCCACCCAGAACAGCACCACCAGTGGACGGCTGAGCAGTCCGGGGGCGTCAGCGGGCAGCTTGCGATAGAGCTGCAGCGACTCGCGGAACATCAGCACCAGCATGGCCACCAGCAGCGCCAAGCCGAGGATTCCGGTCTCGGCCAGGATCGCCAGGAACACGTTGTGCTGCATCATTTCCGGCGGCAGAGTCCGCGCCGTCGGGTCTTGTTCGAGCGACTGCCGTGCCTCGGCGAACCGTCCGTATCCCACGCCGGTGAACGGATGCTCCTGGGCGATCTGCCAGGTGATCTTGAGCAGCGCGATGCGGTCTTCGATCGGGCTGACCTCCGCCACGCCGCCCTTGAGGCGGTCGGTCTGCTGGAGGTTCTGCCAGAACAGCCCCGTCAGCAGCAGCAGCGCCACCAGGCCCGACGCCAGTTTCAGCATGCCGCCGCGGCGACCGCCCCAGATCAGCCAGATCAGCCCGCAGACCAGGAAGCACAAGTACGCCGCCCGCAGTCCGGTGAAGAAGACGCCCGGCAGGGTCAGCACCGCCTGCAAAAACGCCAGACCGCGCGTCAGACCCCGCGCGCGGCGGATCAGGAACAGGTCGATGAAGAACAGCAGCACCATCAGCGTGCCCTGCGGAATGGCCGAATAGAACGGCCCGCGCGAACGGGCAAAGTGAATGCCCGCCTCCACCTCGGGATTGTTGATGTACGACGGAAAGATGAAGTCGCGAGCGCCCGCCCAGTACCCGGCGTTGGCAAAGTACTGCAGATATCCGATGTACAGCGCGTACCACCCGAACGCCGCAATCAGCACCAGACCCACCGACACCTGCCGCTCGCTGCGCGCGGAATTGTACATCAGGAAGAACATCACCGCCGGAAACATCAGCCCGCCGATGTACCGGAAATACGGCGGCTGCAGGATCACCGCCGCGTCGGCCGTCCAACCGTGCGCCGAGGCGCTGATGGCGCAATAGACCAGCATGCCCAGCATCGCCCAGAGCACCTTGCGATCAAAGAACACCGGGCGGCGGCGAAACATGAAGTGCAGGACAAACGCCAGGGACGCGGCCACGAACAACAGCCGCGGGATCGTGAGATTGAAGAAGCCTGGGACTTCAGATCGCCAGAACGTGCTGTCGAGCACGCCGTAGGCCAGCACCCACAACCAGGCCCAGACCGTGATCTCCCACCGCAGGGCCGCAAACAGCAGCAGCGCCGCCAGCGCCGATCCGCCCAGCACCAGCAGCGTCGCGCTGGGCTGCAACAGCGCCATGGCGGCGGCGCCAAGCGTGACGGCCGCTACCACCACCCATCCGAACAGATCGATTTTTGGCCGGCCGGTCGTGAGCATCACGACACCTCGCCGCTCCGGTCGGCGGCCTTAAACACGGTTGTAGAGGAATTTGGGAATCGGGTACATGCGCATATTGAGGATGACCCCGGCCACGCGTCCGCCGGCGCCTTCGATGCGCTTCTTGGCCATGGCCACCGCTTCTCGCGGGGTCTGGTCGGCGCGCACGACCAGGACGACATCCTTGACGATGGCGGCGACCATCTGGGCGTCGGGATACGCGTTGGCGGCCGGAACGTCCACCACCACGCGGTCGTACTTTGCGGCCAGGCTTGCCAGAACGCCGCGCAGGGCGTCGCTTCGGAGGATTTCGAGAAACCGCTGCGAGCCCCCGCCGGCGGCGAAGACATCCAGTCCCGGCGTGACGCTCTGGGCGGCGATCTCCGGCGCCACGCCGTCGAGCACCATCTCGCTGACGCCCAGGTTCTGCTCCAGGCCCATCACCTCGTGCAAGGCCGGCGAGCGGAAGTTCAGGTCCACCAGCGCCACGCGCTCGTTGCCGGCGGGCACGCTGCCGGCCAGCGCCAGCGCCGAGGCCACCGTCGTGGCGCCCTCCTGCTGGCCAATCGAGCAGACCATCACGCTCTTGCCGACGCTGCGGCCGGAGAAGAACAGCGAGGCCCACAGACTGTGGAAGATCTCCTGCGCGTCGCCCTTGAGCGCCACGCGGACGGAGGAAGGCTGTTCGGAACGCTCCAGGATGTTGTTGGCTTCGGTCTCTGGCATGGGTCACCTATGCGGCGCGGATGATATTCCTTCCCAACTTGGGCACCGATCCCAGCACCGGCACGCCCAGGTACCGCTCGGCGTCGTCGATGCTCTTGATGGTGTGGTCGAAGTGGTCGGCCATGAAGGCGTAGATCAAGGCCAGCGTGACTGCCGCCAGCAGCGCGATGGCCAGGTTCAGCCACACGATCGGGCGGTACGGCTGATTCGGGTCCGGCCGCGTCGGGGGGTCCACCGTGCTGATCAGGATGGGGGTCCTGCTCAGCTTTCCGGCCGTGACGGCCTTGGTAAGCTGCTCGTCCTCTTTGTCGTACTGCGCCTGGGCGCTATCGAGTTCCAGGCGGAGGCGCTGATATTCGGCCACCTTCAGCGCGAGGTCGTCCATCATCTTTTTGTTCGTTTCTTCCGCGCCGACGAGCGAGTCGCGCCGGCTGGTAAGCCGCTGGCGTTCCTGCTCGAGCCTGGCGGCGTGGCGTTGCAGTTCATCGAGCAGCGCCCCGTACGTCGAGCTCAACTCGCGGCGGAGGTCCGCCACCTGCTGATACGTGTCGGTATATCGAGTTCGCAGGGCCGTCAATTCCAGCGTGATCGCCGTCAGGCGTTCCTGGAGCTTTGCGACGGTGTCGTTGCCCTTGAGCACCGCCTCCGGCACGGCAAGCTTCGAAAAATCCTCGCGTTTTCCGGCCTCGAACTTGGCCATCTCCGCCAGCCCGTTATCCGTCTGGGCCTTAAGGCTTTCCTGAGTCTTGCTGATCTCCGCCAGGGAGGCGTTGAGCGTGATGATCTCGCTGCGGCTGCGGGTTCGCAGGATGGCCTCGCCCATCTCGCCGCTGGAGCCGTTGGTGTACATCTGCAGCACCAGGGGCAAGTCGCCCTTGATCTTG
>JAJFVE010000107.1 GCA_021371965.1 Planctomycetaceae bacterium | reverse complement strand
GGCCAGGATCACCGTCGCGCCGCCGCGGACGATGTCGCCGCCGGCGAAGAGGCCCGGGATGCTGGTCATCTGGTTCTCGTCCACCTCGATGTTGCCCCACTGATTGAGCTTCAGGTCCGGGCAGGTCTGCGTCAGCAGCGGATTGCTCTTGGTGCCCACGGCCACCACGACCACCTCGGCGGGCAGCTCGAACTCGCTGCCGGGCACGGGCACCGGGCGGCGGCGGCCGGACTTGTCCGGCTCGCCCAGTTCCATTCGCTGCAGGCGGACGGCTCGCACGCGGCCTTTCTCGTCGCCGAGCAGTTCCAGCGGGGCCACCAGGAAGAGGAACTCGATGCCCTCTTCCTCGGCGTGGATGATTTCTTCGACGCGGGCGGGCATTTCGTCGCGGCTGCGGCGGTACGCCAGCACGGCCGGGTTGCTGCCCAGACGCCGGGCGGTGCGGACGGCGTCCATCGCGGTGTTGCCGCCGCCGAAGACGACGGCCGTGGCGCCGCGCAGCACGGGCGTGCGGCTGTCGGGTCGGTACGCGCCCATCAGGTTGACGCGCGTGAGGTACTCGTTGGCCGAGTACACGCCGGTGAGGTTCTCGCCAGGCACGTTGAGGAACACCGGCAGTCCGGCGCCGTTGGCGACGAAGCACGCGTCGTATTCCTTGAGAATCTCGTCGATGGTGACGGTCTTGCCGACCACCACGTTGCACTCGATCGTCACGCCCATAGCCGTCAGGCCGGCGACTTCGCGGTCGATGATCTTCTTGGGCAGGCGGAACTCGGGAATGCCGTACCGCAGCACGCCGCCGGGGGCATGCAGGGCCTCGAGCACCCGCACCTCATGGCCCATCCGGGCCAGTTCCTTGGCGGCGGTCAGGCCGCCGGGGCCGCTGCCGACGACGGCGACCTTCTTACCCGTGGCGGGCAGGCGCTGCGTCGAATGCTCTTTATTCTTCGCGGCCCAGTCCGAGACGTACCGCTCGAGCCAGCCGATGGCGACAGGGTGGCCGTTCTTGCCGCGGATGCACATCGACTCGCACTGGCGCTCCTGCGGGCAGACGCGTCCGGCGATGGCCGGCAGGGCGTTGTCCTGGTGCAGCACCTCGGCGGCTCCGGACAGATCGCCGGCGGCGACTTTCTCCAGGAACTCCGGCACGCGCACGTGCACGGGGCAGCCCTCGATGCAGGGGCGGTTCTTGCACAGCAGGCAGCGCGAGGCTTCATGGGCGACGGCCGCTTCTTCCAGGCCCTGGTTCACCTCGGCAAAGTTGCCGGCGCGGGCGGTAGCGTCCTGCTGCGGCATCGAGGTGCGGGCGATGGCCATGCGCTGCTTGGGCGTGAGCTTATTGGCGGGGGTGGTACTCATTTTGAATCCTTTGCGTCCGCGGCGGCGGTGGCGCGGCAAACGTGGGGCAAGTAGGCTTTCTGGCGGGTGGACAATTCGCGGAAGTCGACCTGGTGGCCGTCGAACTCAGGGCCGTCGACGCAGGCGAACTTGACTTCGCCGCCGACGGTGACGCGGCATCCGCCGCACATTCCCGTGCCGTCGACCATGATGGGGTTGAGGCTGACGATGGTGTGGATCTTTTCCGGGCGGGTCAGCTCAGCGACCGCCGCCATCATCGGCACCGGTCCGACGGCGTAGACGGCTTGGGGGCGGCGCTGCGGGTCGGCCATCATTTCCTTGAGAATGTTCGTGACGAGCCCTTTGACGCCCAATGATCCATCTTCAGTCGTCACCAGCACGTTCTTGCAGAATGCCGCCAGTTCGTTGCGGAGGATGACATACGGTTCGCTGCGCCCGCCGATGATGGTGGTGACTTCGTTGCCGGCGTCGGCCAAGCCTTTGGCTAGCGGGTAGAGCACGGCCGTGCCCACGCCGCCGCCGATGCAGGCGACGCGGCCGAGCTTGTGAATTTCGGTCGCTTGACCGAGAGGTCCGGCGACGTCGCGAATGGCCTTGCCGGGGGCTAAGGCTGTGATTTCGCGCGTGCCGTCGCCGATGGTCTGGATGATCAGCGTGACAGTTCCAGCCTTGGCGTCGGCGTCGGCGATGGTCAGCGGGATGCGTTCGGCGCCTTCGCTGCATCGGACGATAACGAACTGTCCGGGCATTCGGGCCTTCGCGACTCGCGGGGCCTTGATGACGATGCGATGAACTTCCGGCGCGAGTTTATCGTTGGAGACTACTTCGAACATTCACTCACTCCTTCGGCGTGCGTTGCGTGCAGACATTACCTACCCTATAATCAACACAGATTGCGTCGAAAATGCAACCGAAAAGTTTCTGGGTGTTAATTATTTCACGATGATAACTATTTCACAGGCGTGGAGTAATGTCCGCGGAGGCGGTCGAATCGAAAATTTCACAAATTCTTGGACGATCCCTTGACAGGCGTACGGCGTTCCATATAATTGTGATTGTTTTCACAGCGTTAGTGGTGTAACAGCAGCAAACGAGCGAGGAATCCCGCCCTTGATGTTCCGCGTTCCCGACAAGGTGGTTGCCCGCCTGAGCCTATACAGAAGGCTCTTGTCCGCGCTTGCGGCTGAGAATGTTGAATATGTCTACTCTCACCAACTGGCCAAGGCCGCCGGCGCCTCGGCCGCCCAGGTTCGGCGAGACGTGATGATCGTCGGATTCACCGGCAGCCCGACCAGGGGCTACGAGATCCGCGAGCTGATCAAGGCCATCGGCCGTCTGCTTGACGCTGCCGACATCCAGGAAGTGGCGCTGGTGGGCGTGGGTAATCTCGGTCGTGCGATTCTGGCGTATTTTGCAGGCCGACGGCCGAACCTCCGCATTGCGGTATCGTTCGACAAAGACCCGGCCAAAGTTGATCGGGTGATCCACGGTTGCCGCTGCTATCCGATCGAGCAGTTGCAGACGATGGTGGCTGAACGTCAGATAGATACGGCGATCGTGGCGGTACCCGCCGACCAGGCACAGCATGCGGTTGACTTGCTGGTGGGTACGGGGGTGTGCGGTTTGCTGAATTTTGCACCGGTGCGGCTCCGTGTGCCGCCGTCGGTGTTTGTTGAGGACATGGACCTGACGACGTCACTGGAGAAAGTGGCGTTTTTTGCCCG
>JAJFVE010000094.1 GCA_021371965.1 Planctomycetaceae bacterium | reverse complement strand
AAGAGCGTCTTGCCGGCCAGGATGATGCACTCGGGGGCCTCGAACGCGGCCGACCAGAGTTCCTTGCCGTTGTCGGCGGGGGCGGCGGCGGGCGCGCCCTTGCCTCGGCGGGCTTGCTTGGGATCTACGATGGGTTCGTCGGCCGACGGGGGCGTGAAGCGAATGGCCTTGATGGCTTTCGAAGCGCCTTCGCCGTGGGGCAGGCCGATGGAGTAGACCACGCCGCCCGCGGCGACAAGCTGCCCGCCGGGGAAGCTGCCGGCGCACTCGGTGTTGCCCCCCTCGCTCTTGAGCGTCGCGGCGTTGATGCGGAACGCCCGCGCGCCCTCCCATCCGGTGTACAGCCAGGCGTTGTCCAGCGCCGCGAAGGTCCCGCCGCCGTAGTAGATCGAAAGCCGCAGCAGCGGCCCGCGCCCCGTCGCGCGGTCGTAGACGAACGGGCACAGGCGGCTGTTGGGGATCACAAGCTGGTTCTTGTTGGCCAGCAGGTATCCCTGCGGGCAGACCTGCAGCAGCCGCTGCTCGCCGGTGCTGTCGTTCTTCCAGATCAGCTTGCCGCTCTTGGCGTCGACGGCGTAGATGAACACGCCTTCGCTGGGGAAGATGCCGGCCGTGAAGTACGCGATGCCCGAGTCCACCATCACACTGCTGCGCACCGGCCAGAGCGAGACCATCTTGCCCAGTCCGATCACGCGGCGGTCTTCCGGGGCGGCGCGGAACTTCCAGACTTCTTTGCCGTCGGCGGCCGAGAGGCAGTAGACCCATCCGTCGTCGCTGCCGACGTACACGTTGCCGGCGTCGACGGTCGGGGCCAGCCGCACCGGCCCGCCGGTGAGATACGTCCACTTCACCTTGCCGGTGCCGGCTTCGAGGCAGTAGACCTTGCCGTCGCCCACCGAGCCCATGAAGACGCTATCGCCGACGGCGACGGTGCTGTCGGAGCGGTCGAAGTCGATGCGGCGCTTCTCAACGCCGCCCTCGAAGTTGGTGTGCAAGGCGTACCCGGGCCCAAAGGCCGGCGCGGGCTTGAATGGCGAGACGAACACCCATGCCTGCGTCAGCGGCAGCGAGAGCGATTCATCTGTGATCCCGCTGCGGCTGATGTCCTTGCGAAAGGTGGGCCAGTCGGCCGCCAGGGCCGGTGCGGTCATCAGGAACAAGGCGAGCAGAGCAAGTCTGTATCGGCGCATGAGCGGTCTCCGTTTCACAGAAAGCGATCCAGGCCAATTATGGCAGAGCGCGGGCCAACGGCCAAAAGTTTTTGCCGGGCAGTGCAAAAAAACGAGGAGGCATCCGGAAGGACGCCTCCTCGATTCTCGACGTTGGCAGCAGAACGCCGGCTCTACTTCATAATCGAGCCGGTGCTGTCGACCCGCATGTAGCCTTTGTGGTTCTTGGCATCGTTGGCCCGGAGCACCTGCACTTCATAGTAGGTACGAAGGGGCTCGACCTTCACGACGCCGGCGGTGTCGCCGGTCTTCTTGATCTCGGCGCGAACATCATCCTTGGTGATCTTCAGGGTCGAATCGCCGTAGGTCTTGGTGATCGTCTCGGCCACGGTCTTGGGCAGATCCTTGAGGGGGAGCTGTCGGCCGACCATGAGGATGTCGCCCTCTGCCGTGACGACGACCTTGGTGGCCATCCGTGCCACGTGCACGGTATAGACATCGACGCCTTCGCACTGGGCGGTCTCGATCTTGTGGTAGGGCGCCTTGGCGTAGAGCGTGCGCACGGCCTTTTCGACGGCCTCGGGCAAGGCCGCCTGCGAAGCGGGCCTGCTGGCCGCGCCGCCCTTGGCCACGGCGGCGGGCTTGGCGGTCGGCGGGGTCTTCACGACGGGGGCTTTCACTTCCCCGGCGTCAACCTTGGCAGGCTGCTGCTCGCAGCCGGCGGCCACGAGCAGTGCCGCGGCAAGAGTCAGAACGATGAGCGAACCGTGTCGATTTCTCTGCATGGTGATCTTTCCCAATAACGAAACAGGTTTATCCGGCGTCTCAGGAACGGCAGCAGTCCCGCCAGCGGGTCGGTCCGTTCCTGTCCATGTTACATTTAACACCGCAGCAGTGAGGTAGGGTCGCAGGAATTCACGTATTGGTGTGCGAAGATATCCAAACGCTTTGAACTCTTTTGATTCTGCCGCAGGTGACGCTAGAATGCTCTTCGCGATCGGAACGAGCATGAACCTGTTGATGACATCATGGAGATCGTTATGCGAATAGCCACGGCCGGCTGGTCGCATGAGACCAACACCTTCTCGACGATGCCCACGCGGTATGAAGACTTCGGCATCGCACGCGGCAGCGGCCTGGTCAAAGACGGTTTTTGGCAGGAGCTTGCGGCCGCCGGGCACGAGGTGGCGGGGCTGATATACGCCTCGGCCGGTCCGGCGGGGCGCATCACCAAAGACGCCTTCGACCGCATTGCCGGCGAGATGGTGGAGATGATCGCGGCGGCGATGCCGCTGGACGCGCTGTTCATGGGGCTGCACGGGGCGATGGAAGTGGAGGAGATCGGCGACGGCGAAGGCGAGTTGCTGCGCCGCATCCGGGCTGTCACCGGCGATAGGGTCTTCATCTGCGGCACGCTGGACCTGCACGGCAACCTCTCGCCGCAGTTCGTCCATGCCTGCGACTTCCTGACCGCCTACCGCACGGCCCCGCATCGCGATTGCGCCGAAACCTCCCAGCGCGCATTGAAGCTGATGATGCAGTGTCTGGAGCAGAACGTGCGGCCGGTGACGGAACTGATCAAGCTGCCGCTGTTGCTGACGGGCGAGTGGGCGGTGACGGAAGTCGAGCCGGCCAAGTCGCTCTACGCGCGGCTGGAAGAAATCGACGCCGTGCCGGGGATTCTGACCTCGTCGATTCTCATCGGCTGCGCCTGGACCGATAGCCCGCACACCGGCGTGAGCGTGCTCGTCAGCGGCACTGACGCCGCGGCAGTGAAACGCCAGGCCCGGGCGCTGGCGAGGGAGATCTGGTCGCGGCGGGAGGAGTTCGGTCCGGACATGCCGGTGGCCGAAGCGGACGCGACGATCGCGGCTGCGCTGGCGGCGCCGGAGGCGCCGGTGTTCATCTCGGACAGCGGCGACAATCCGACGGCCGGCGGCGGCGGCGACAGCACCATCATCCTTCAGCGCCTGATTGCCCTGGGGGTCAAAGACGCCATCGTGGGCGGGATCACCGACCCTGCGGCGGTGCAGGCCTGCTTCGCTGCCGGCGAAGGCACCGAGATCGACCTGAGCATCGGCGGCAAGCTCGACTCCACATTCTGCAAGCCTTTGGCCGCGCGCGTGAAGATCATTCGCCTGGTGACCGACAGTGGCGCCGGCGGTCCGCGGGCGCTGGTGGCCACCGGCGGCGTCGAGGTCGTGCTGCAGTCGGACCGCTGGCCGTTCGTCATGGTCTGGTATTTCGAGAAGATGGGCGTGGACGTCTTCAAGAAGAAGATCGCCGTCGTCAAGCAGGGCTACCTCTGGCCGGACGTCCGCGACAACGCCCCGCTGGGCCTGATGGCCCTGAGCCCCGGCTACACCGACCTGCGCCTCGACCGCCTGCCCTTCAAGCACCTGAAGCGCCCGATCTGGCCGCTGGATGAAGACGCTGCGCTTCAGTTGTGAGTTGTGCGTGGTGAGAAAGAATCCACAACTCACAACTCACAACTCACAACTTTCTTTCATCCGTGTTCATCCCTGCTTTTTGGGCTGCGGCGCCGGGGCAGCAGCCGGGGGCGCCGGCGGCGGAGGCGGGGGCGTTCGCAGGCCTTCAATGGCGGCGGCAACGCATTTCATCACGGCGTCGGCCTGGGCGGCGGAAACCTTTTTGTCTTTGACAGCCGCGTCGAGGGCGGCTTTGAGCTTGTCGGCGGCGCCCTTGGCGGCGTCGCAGGCTTTGGCGTCGCCGGCTGAGATCTTGTTCAACTCGGCCGCCAACTCCGTCAGGGCCTTGGCAGCCTCGGCGCCCAGGACCTTTTCAACGTCCGCAGGATTGGCCCGCAGCAGGACGCCATCGCCGCCTTTGAGCTCGATGGGGACGTAGCGTCCGGGGCAGAACTTGCGGGGGGCCTTGGGGTCCATCGCGTCGCGGTCGAGGATCTCGACGACCGGGATCTCGCCACCCAGGGCGATCCAGGTCTTGCGCAGCGGCGGATCGTCGCCCCTGCGAGCGGCGCGCTTGTCGCCGACCATGATGTAGTCGGGCGTGACCTTCTGCCCCGCGGCCGGCATGCGGCTCTCGACGACGAGCATGCCCGCCAGCAGCGCCTGGTCCATCTCGCGCACAACCTGGTCGGGTCCGCACTTGAGGGCGCTGCCGTGCGTGTCGCCTTCATAATCGGTCTGGTACACGCCCAAGCTTCGCGTGCCCCAGAGGTGGCGGCCGATTACTTTCCACGCATAGGTCTGGATGTCGCCTGAGTTCTTGTGGAAGTCCAGCCGCTCGGGGATCATCCACTGCAGTTTGTGCGGCAGGTAGGCGAAGTAGATGAAGCCCTGCGCCCCGTATGCCAGACCCGCGGTGATGCTGAAGCGGTGCTCGCTGTACGTGTGGCCGAAGATGATGGGCCACATGGCCAGGTTGCCCTTGTTACAGACGTTCCGCTCGTGTTCCATCTCGGCGTAGTAGCGAATGCGCGACCACGCGCCGCCCTTGCCCTTCATGAACTGGTAGTTCATCGTCGCCAGGATGCGGCACTCGGTGTTGGTCTGCGGGTCGCGCGTGGGGTACTTCGACACGAACGCCGCCAGGTGCGGGTGCGTGCCCTTGAGCCATGCGGCCGTGCGGATCACCTGCCCGGTCACGCCCATGCAGTCGTCGTCCATCACGAAGCCCAGCAGGGCCGGGTGGTCGCCGACATCAGCCTTCTTGAAGAATCGGTCCTCCAGATGGTCGGGCGTGACGCGGAACGTCGGGATGATCAGCCGCATGTTCGTCTTGCGGCAGGGCTCGAGCATGCGGTCGTCGTCGACCAGCACGGTGAACCCGGCGGCCTTGGCCTGTTCGCAGTACGACTCGTCGTACGGTTGGCGGCGTTTGGGATCCCTCTGCCGGTCGCCGTGGAAGCACCAGCCGACGATCGGAAACACGTCGAATCGCAGATACCGCTCCATACATTTCAGCGGCGGGTTGACGAAGTCCTTCTGGCTCCACGGTGCGACATTGCCCAACTGGCCCGGCGCCGCAGGGTCGGCCGCCATGATGGAGGTTGCACAGAGAGTCCCAAGGATTACGATCATGCCAATAGTTTTCACTGAATATCCTTTCAGCATCTACATGAAACCCCGCCCTGTGGGCGCTGTTTCGCCATTATGTGAATCAGGGGCGGGCAACGACGCACAAGAGAGGGTATAATACCTACAGATTTGCAGCAGCTTCCAGGATGTGGGCCAGGAAATTGAGCGGCAGAAATGGCCATGCCCATACCGCAGGCAGCGAAAGGACAACGGCATGTCGACGATACATATCGATGCGGCAGGAAAGATGGCACGTCGCAATCAGGATCTCTACTCCTGGGTGGACAATGTTCTGACGACCACGTTTCACAAGTATGCCGTCGATCGCAGCTGGGCGCCATCGGTCAACCTGTACGAGGATTCGGTGGCCTATTTCGTGCTGGTGGACCTGGCGGGCGTGGACATCGCGGCGATCGACCTGAGCGTCGAGTCCGACCGCCTGGTGCTTTCGGGCGAGCGCGACATGCCCAACCCGCCCAGCAAGGACAAGCGTCTCCGCATGCACCTGATGGAGATCGACCAGGGGCACTTCCAGCGGGCGCTGAAACTGCCTCCCGACGTGAACACCGCGGAAATATCCGCCGGTTATCGCCTGGGCTTCTTGACCATCCGCCTTCCCAAAAAGGGGTGAGTTGTGGCACGCGAAAAAAACAAAACACCGATTGTCGGCGACGATGATTCGGGCGTGGCCGTCATTCCCGCCGCTCGCCGGCCTGGCGCGCCGGGCGAGGGCGAAGAAACCGCCGTCTCCATCCCCAGCGAGGCGCCGGTGCTGGCGGTGCGGAACCTGGTGCTCTTTCCGGGAACGGTCGTCCCGCTGTCGATCGGGCGCGACAAGTCGCGGCACCTGATCGAGAGCGTCCTGCCCGACCAGAAAATCATTATCACCGTCTGCCAGAGAGACGCCAACACCGAAGACCCCTCGCCGGAGGAGCTCTACCAGTTCGGCACGGCCGTCATGGTCCTCAAGCTGCTGCGCCTGGAGGAGAACACGCAGAGCATCATCGTCCAGGGGCTGTCGCGCGTGCGGATCGAACAGTGGATGCAGACGCAGCCGTTCTTCAAGGCCCGCATTGCGGTGATGAACGATCAGGCCGAGCAATCCAACGAGATCGAGGCCCTGATGATTAACGCGCGCGACCTGGCGCGGCGCATCATCGAGTTGTCGCCGAATATTCCCGACGAGGCCGCCGTCGTGCTCAACAACATCGACACCGCCGGGGCCCTGAGCGACTTCCTGGCCACGAACCTGCAACTGGATGTCGCCGTGAAGCAGGAGATGCTCGAGGAGCTTTCGGTGGGGCGGCGCCTGCGGCGCATCGTCAACGAACTGCAGCACTATATCGAAGTGTTACAGCTGTCGCAGAAGATCCAGGACGACGTCAAGGCCAAGATCACCAAGAGCCAGCGCGAAATGTACCTGCAGGAGCAGCTTAAAGCCATCCAGAACGAGCTGGGCCAGGGTGACGATCGCACCGTCGAGCTGGAGGATCTGCACAAGAAGATCGACGCCTCCGGCATGCCCGAGCTGGTGCTCAAGGAAGCTGTCCGCGAGCTGGAGCGCATGGAGAAGATCCCCAGCGCCTCGCCGGAATACCACGTCATCCGCACGTACCTGGACTGGATGATCGAGCTGCCATGGTCGGTCAGCAGCACCGACAAGCTCGAGATTGGCACGTCGCGCCGCATCCTCGACGAGGACCATTACGGCCTGGAGAAGATCAAGCGGCGCATCCTCGAGTTCCTGGCCGTGCGCAAGCTCGCGCCGGAGAGCCACGGGCCGATCCTGTGCTTCGTCGGCCCGCCCGGCGTGGGCAAGACCTCGCTGGGCCAGTCCATCGCGCGGGCCATGGGGCGCAAGTTCATCCGCATGTCCCTGGGCGGCATGCACGACGAAGCGGAATTGCGCGGCCACCGGCGCACGTATATCGGCGCCATGCCCGGGCGCGTGGTGCAGGAGATCCGCAAGGCCGGCACGAACAACCCGGTCTTCATGCTCGACGAGCTGGACAAGGTCGGCGCCGACTTCCGCGGCGACCCCACCAGCGCCCTGCTGGAGGTGCTCGACCCGGCACAGAACAACTCGTTCCAGGACCACTACCTCAACGTGCCCTTCGACCTGTCCAAGACGCTGTTCATCGGTACGGCCAACTACATGGCTCCGGTGCCTCCGGCCCTGCGCGACCGCATGGAGGTCATAGAGCTGCCCGGCTACACGCGCAGCGAAAAGCTCGAGATCGCCCGGCGGTACCTCGTCAGGCGACAGCTTGCCGACAACGGTCTCAAGACCGCCCAGGTGAACTGGCCCGACAAGGCGCTGCTCGAGATCATCGACAGCTACACCCGCGAGGCCGGCGTGCGCGAACTGGAACGACAGATCGGGGCCGTCTGCCGCGCGGTGGCGGCCCTGGTGGCCGAGGGCAAGGAGCACCAGCGCACCATCGACAGCAAGCTCATCGCCGAGACGCTCGGGCCGCCGCGATATGAAAACGAACTCGCCCAGCGCACCAGCGTGCCGGGCGTGGCCACCGGCCTGGCGTACACGCCCACCGGCGGCGAGATCATCTTCATCGAGGCCGCCGGATACCCCGGCAAGGGCAATCTCACCCTCACCGGACAGATCGGCGACGTGATGAAGGAGTCGGCCCAGGCGGCGATGAGTCTCATCAAGAGCCGCGCCGCCGACCTGCACCTGCTGCCGACGAGCCTTTCCGATACCGATATCCACGTGCACGTGCCCGCTGGCGCCGTGCCCAAGGACGGCCCCTCCGCCGGCGTGGCGATGTTCACCGCGCTGGCCAGCCTGCTGATGGCCAAACCCGTCCGCCACGATGTGGCCATGACCGGCGAGATTACCCTGCGCGGGCTCGTGTTGCCCATCGGCGGAGTGAAAGAAAAAGTGTTAGCCGCCAAACGCGCGGGCATCAACACCATCATCCTGCCCGAACGTAACCGCAAGGATCTTGTCGACGTGCCCCCCGACGCCCAGAAGGACCTGAAATTCATCTTCGCCAAGACCGTCGACGACGTGTTAAGGGCCGCCATGGACGGCGCCGCACGACCCCACAAGCATGCGGGGAAGCATAGGAAAAAGTAAGTAATTCACTAGTCAGTAAGCAGTGCGAATGGCTGACCACGGGCGGCTTTCTCCAACGTACAAACATTAGCATAGGTGCCGGCTGACAACTGAGAGCTGAGAGCTGCCTGGACAATGAGTGAGCACAGTAAATCCTACAGCGGCGTGCTGCCGATGACGCGGGCCGAGATGGACCGCCTGGGCTGGCGCGAGCTCGATGTCCTGCTTGTCAGCGGCGACGCGTACGTGGACCATCCGTCCTTCGGCGTGGCCGTGCTGGGGCGGTGGCTGGCGACGCACGGGTACCGCATGGGCATCGTCGCGCAGCCGCGGTGGGACCGGCCTGACGACATCGTCGCGATGGGGCGGCCGCGGCTGTTCGCCGGCGTGACGGCCGGGGCGCTGGATTCGATGCTGGCGCACTACACGGCGTTTCGCAAGAAGCGCAGCGACGACGCGTACACGCCCGGCGGGGCGGCGGGGCGGCGGCCCAACCGCGCGGCGCTGGTCTACGCGGGGCTGGTCAAACAGGCCATGCCCGGCCTGCCGATCGTGCTGGGGGGCATTGAGGCCTCGCTGCGGCGCATCACGCATTACGACTTCTGGACCGACAAGCTCCGCCGGGCGATCCTGCTCGACGCCAAGGCCGACCTGCTGCTGTACGGGATGGCCGAGCGGTCGATCCTGGCGGCCGCGGCGGCGTTTGAAACGCTCGCCGGCGACGTCGACCGCGCCGCGCGCAGCCGTGCGTTTGCGGCCATTGGCGGCGCGGCGTTCATCGGCAACGAGAGCGACATCCCGGAAGGGGCGGCGGTCATCCGCCTGCCCTCGCACGAGGAGATGCTGGCCGATCCCGCGGCCTTGATGGAAGCCACGCTATCCCAGGAGCGCCAGGTGCACCAGGGCGCGTGGGCGGTGCAGAGCGTCGAGGGCCGCAGCCTCATCCTCACGCCGCCGTCGCCGGTGACGGGCGAGGAGCTCGACGCGATCTACGCCATGCCGTTCACGCGCGAGCCGCACCCGTCGTACCGCGAGGCGGTGCCGGCCGCCGACATGATCCGCTTCAGCATCACCAGCCACCGCGGCTGCGCGGGCGGATGCTCGTTCTGCGGGTTGGCGGCGCACCAGGGGCGGCGCATCGCGTCTCGCAGCGCCGGCTCGATTGAAGCCGAGGCCCAGGCGATGACGCGCCACGCGCAGTGGCGTGGCTCGATCAGCGACGTCGGCGGGCCCACGGCCAACATGTGGGGCGCCCGCTGCAGCGGCGACGCGTCCACCTGCACGCGGGCGAGCTGCCTGACGCCGGCGATCTGCCGCAACTTCGTCGACGCCCAGGGCGCCAATGCGGCCCTGCTTGAGAAAGTGCGGACCACCAGCGGCGTCAAAAACGTCCGCGTCGCCAGCGGCGTGCGGTACGACCTGGCGATGCGCTCCAGCGCGTATCTCGAGACGCTGATCGGCCAGTTCGTCGGCGGCCAGCTCAAGATCGCACCCGAGCACATCGCCGACCGCGTCCTGCGCCTGATGCGCAAGCCGCCCGCCGAGGCGTTCGAGAAGTTCCTCGAACTCTTCGAGCGGCTCTGCCAGCGCGCGGGCAAGGAGCAGTTCGTCGTGCCGTATCTGATCAGCGCGTTTCCCGGATGCACCGAGGCCGACATGCGGCAGCTCGCGGCCTGGCTCAAGCAGCGCGGCTGGAAGCCCCAGCAGGTGCAGTGCTTCATCCCGCTGCCGGGCACGGTCGCGGCGGCGATGTTCTACGCCGGAATCGACCCGCAAGGCCACGCCATCCCCGTCGCCCGCACCGACGCCGAGCGCCTGCGGATGCACTACCTGCTCGCCCCGGCGGGGGAGGATTCACCGCGGAGAACGCAGAGATCGCAGAGCAAGAAGAGAGAAGGCGTGAAGTTCGAAGGGCGGCGGGGAAGTTCGAGGTTTGGAAATCGAAGGACGAAGTAACGTTTTTGCGACCAATTTCTGGGGGTTAAATTAGCCGCTGAGGTCGCTGAGGACGCTGAGGAAGAACGAACAAGGGAATGATGGAATGGTGGAATACCGGTCAAAGGACCAAGTCCATTATTCCGTTATTCCACTATTCCATCCCTCCCCCTCAGCGTCCTCAGCGACCTCAGCGGCTAATTACTTGGCCCGCGGTTTGAACGTCACCTTGTCGATGACCTCTCCGGTCTCGTACGCTATCGCCTGCATCTGCAGGGCGTCTTTGGTCACTTCGAAGAGGCAGTAGTGGTTCTTGTATCCGACGGCGACTTTCGATTCTTTGTTGGCGGCCACGAAATCCGTGCGCAGCGGCCAGCCCAGCCCGCCGGCCTTGCTGGTCATGATCGTCGTGACGCTCTCGTCGGCCGGCGGCTCGTTGCGCTGGTAGCTGTAGTGGTAGCTGCCGATGGTGGCCGTCACCTTGTACTTCACCAGCAGCGGGCTGATCTCCTTGGCGATGTACTCCACCGCCGGCTTTGAGTAGTACTTGGCGTTCTGGCCCGAGCAGTTTGGCGCCTGCGAGTTGAAGACGATGACGTAATCTTCCTTGGCGTTCTTGAGCACGTCCTCGAGCCAGGCCTTGCCCGCGCCTTTGTCCTCCATCATCGACATCGCCTCGATCCCGATCAGCCGCACCTTGCCGAAAGCCTGCGTCCAGTAATTCCATGTCCCGTCGGGGGTGGGGAAGTAGAACTCGCTGCCCCAGGCTTCCATCGAGTACGTGTCGGGGTAGCCCGGCACAGCGTACATCGGCATGCGGGCCAGGGCCTCGCGGCTGTAGTAGAAGAAGTCGTTCGTCCACATCTGGTCGTGGGTGGCCACGTTCTGCATCACGCCCCCATGCACGAAGATCTGCCCGCCCGACGAGGGCAGCTTGGCGAAGAACGCCTTGAGCTCCTCGGGATGGTGCCCGTAGATGTAGGTGTTGGCCGCGGCGACGAACTTGAACCCCTCGCCGAAGACCGGCACGACCACTTCGTAAGGCCCGTACGCCTTGGTCGCCCCGCCGGCCGACTTGGCCGTCAGCGTGTAGGCGAACTTCTTCGTTCCTTTGGCAAGCGCTACCTTCGCCCGCAGCAGCCGCGCCTTGGGCAAGGCCTGCTGCGTCTCCGCGCCGGCCGGCTCGATGGGCTTGACGCTCACGCTGAAATCGCAGGCCGTGACGGCGCGGGCGGTGAAGGTGAAGTAGTCCTCGCCGATGGCCCCCAGCGTCGGCCCGCGGTCGAGCGAGACCATGTCCGTCCCGAGCGTCTCCAGGCTCAGCCCGGCCGGAGCGTCGGTCTTAACAGTCGGCGGCGCCCACAGCACGGCGGCGACTGTCAGCGTATTGGCGCCCTTGTGCAGCAGGTCCGGGTCGATGGTGAGATAGTTGTATAGACGCGAGGGGAAATGCCCGGCGTCGGTCTCCTTGCCGTTGACGGCCAGCCTGGCGTTGACGAGCGTGGGGTACGCCCCGACGTACCGCCGCTGGACGCTGTCGGCGTCGGTCAGGGCGAAGGCCCCGGTGCCAGACGCCGTCACGATCTTTACGGCGCCGATCTTCGCCATGTCGTCGATGCTGAACGTCGCCCGCGCGACGAGGGCGTTCTTGGCGTCGGGTCCGCTGGTGACCGTCACCGCCGGCGCCTCAGGGGAGAACGTCTTGCCGCCGTCGCGACTATACTCCCACTTCGCCGCCAGCGGCGCCCCGACCGGCGGGGGGACCTTGGGCACATCCGCGAAGCCGCAAGCGGCCAGAAGAACGATCACCGACAATGCCACCAGACCATTTCGCATGTTCATCGTTTGCTCTCGCAAAAAGAAAGAAGAAGCTTTGCCACAAAGGTCACAAAGAACACAGAGAGTGACGGGGACCAAATCTCTTCGTCTTCTTCTTCGTGGTCTTTGTGCTCTTTGTGGCAAAGTCTCTGTTTTTACCTCATCCCCCTCCGTGTCTCTGTGGTCAGTTTTTGTCCCTGACCGCGCGGGCGATGATATGGTCCTGCATTTCTGCGGACAGGCCCACGAATCTTGCGGAGTAGCCCCACACTCGCACGATCAGGTCGGCGTAGTTTTCGGGGTGGGCCTTGGCGGCCTTGAGGGTTTCGATGTCGTAGATCGCCGTGTTCATCACGGTGGCGCCCATCTTGAGGCTGGCTTTGAGCAGGCTCTTAACCAGGGCAGCGCCGCTGGCATTGTTGGGGGCCATGTCGCGTGAGAGGCCCACGTGGAAGATCGCCACGCCGGCGGCGTCGGCCAGCGGGCTCTTGGTGGCCGAACGGATGACGGCGGTGGGGCCGCTGACGGCGCGGCCGGGGACTGGCGAGAAATGCTCGCCCACCGGTTCCATCCACTTTCGCCCGTCGGGCGTGGCGCCGCAGTTCTGGGCGGTGGCGAGGAACACATGGTTGAACAGCGCCGGCAGAACGGTCTGCCCAGGGGCTGCGGGGGCGGCTTTGACGCGGTCGACGGCGCCGCGCACGGCCGCTGCGAGAATGCTGTCGACGTAGTCGTCATCGTTGCCGTACTTGGGTGCAGAGAGGCACTGGCGGCGCAGCGCGTCGAAGCCTTTCCAGTCGGAGGCCAGGGCGTCGCGAAGCTGGGCGGGCGTGGCGGCCTTGTCGTCGAAGATGACTTTCTTGATCGCCGCCAGGGCGTCGCCGGCGGTGCCCATCGAGCCCAGGAACATGCACAGGATCGGCACCTCGACGCCGCCGCGGTAGGGGTCCCGGCCGCTATCGAGCACCGAGGCGAACGTCCCGGCCATCACCGGGGCGCTGACGGCGTGGTCGCCCGCCCAGATGCGTCCCTGGCGGGAGTGCTCCAGGCGCGTGTCGATCTGGTGATAGAACTGCTTGCAGAAGGCCTGGAAGACCTGGTCGAAGCTGGTCATCGCGGCGAAGTCGCCGGTCTTGATGCCCGGCTCGGCCATGCCCGTGTGGTGGCCGGGCGTATCGTAGTTGCGGCAGGTGGCCTTGGGCTGCTGGCGGCAGGAGGGGTTGTCGGCCCCGTCGAAGATCACGTACTCCAGTGCCTTGAGCGAATCGACGAGGTTGAGGTCGATGGTCGACTGCCCGTCGATGGTGACCTCGTTGCAGCCGTCGTTGGCGTAGTTGCGGGCCAACTCGATCGGCACCCCGTAACGCACCAGCGAGGGGATGATCAGCTCATCATTATATATCGTGCCCTGCCCGTGGCCGACGAGTTGCAGCTCGACGACTTTGTCTACAAACGCTGCCGGGCTGCCGGCGTGGATACGGGCGCTGAGGAACGGGTTGGTGTCGTTGACGGCGATGGCCGTGTCGATCAGCAGGTACGACATGTCGTTGGTGGCGTCGTTGCCGGCGGCGTCCTGCCCGCCGACCATCAGGTTCATCAGCCCCTGCGCCGGGTGCGAGACCACGACGTTCAGCAGCCGCCACAACTCGCACGTCAGCTCAAGGGCCTCGTCGCGCGTGATTCGGCCGGCGGCGATGTCGGCTTTGTAGAACGGATCGAGGTGCTGGTCGAGTCGGCCGATGGTGCTGGAGACGTCGGCCATTCCGCGCAGCGAATGCACGAACCAGAAGAGCTGCACGGCCTGGGCGAAGGTCTGCGGCGGCCCGGCGGCCAGGGCGGTGCAGTTATCGGCGATGGTCTTGAGGCGACGGCGCTCGGCCGTGGTCGCGCCGGGCATTTGATCCTGGGCGGCCTTGGCGTGCGCGGCGATGAACGCCGTGACGGCGTCGAACGCGCGGGCGATGTTGCGCAGGTAGTCGGCCTGCTCGTGCGCGAGGCGTGCGGCGTTGGTGCGTGCGGTAGCGGCGATGCCGGGCGCGCCCAACCGCATCAGTGTGCGGACGTCCATCGGGTAGTGCAGATTATCGCCGCCCCAGTTGGTTTTGGGCACGGTATTGCGGTGCAGAGGGCCGGCAATGACGCCGACGGGGCGAATCTCCGGCGGTGTGATGGCGATGGACTGCTCGAAATGGTCGGCGATGGTTCGGGCGTCCTCGATGCGTTTCTCCGCTGGGTCCTGCGTCTGCGGTGTGGTCTGTGTGGCGGTCAACGTCCTCTCCTTTGGGCAAAAGAGCATTCTATCGGGGGTTTTCATCTTGCGGTCAAGGAAAATGGCTTCATCCTTGCGGTGGTTCCGCTATCATGTGCCCGTATGGAATATTCCGCGGTAATTTTCGACCTCGATGGGACGCTGCTGGATACGCTGGAAGACCTGGCCGATTCGATGAACACGGCCCTGGCGGCGCAGGCCCTGCCCACGCATCCGCTGGAGTCGTACAAGGTCTTTGTCGGCGACGGGCTGGAGATGTTCACCCGCCGTTCGCTGGGCCAGCGCGGCACTGACGACGAACTCGTGCGACGAACCATCGAACTGCAGCGCGACCGTTACGCCCGGTGCTGGGCCGATCGGACGCGGCCGTATCCGGGCATCGCCGACCTGCTCGATGCGTTGACCGCCAGGGCGCTGCCAATGTCGGTCCTGAGCAACAAGCCCCACCCTTTCACGCTCAAGTGCGTGCACAAACTGCTGAAGGCGTGGCGTTTTGCGGCGGTCGAGGGCGCCCAGGACGGCGTGCCTCGCAAGCCCGACCCGGCCGCGGCGGTGGCCATCGCGGCGCGGCTCAATGTGCCGTGCGATCGCATCCTCTACCTCGGCGACACCAACACCGACATGCAGACGGCCGTGGCTGCGGGCATGTACGCGGTGGGCGTGCTGTGGGGTTTCCGCCAGGGGGCGGAGCTCACCGCCGCCGGCGCACAAACGCTGCTCGCCCACCCGATGGATCTGCTCAAGCTGCTGTGATGATCCTTTGAACTCCTGGAGTATCATTAGTTCAATGGCTCCAACACCAACTCCATCCGGCGGCGGCAAGAAGATTCAGATCGTGGGGATCATCGCGATATTTGCCGCCTTGGGCGCGACGATATGGCTGGTCGTGCGGCGCATGGATTCGACGCCCGCCGGGCCCGACAGCGCCGTCGAGGCGCGCCCGCGATCGGGTGCGGGCGGTCTGCCGATCAACATCGTCGGCCCCGACCTGCCGATGGTGGCCGCCCAGACGAACCTGCGCAACATCTACGGACAGATGCTCAGCTACGCCCACGACCACCGAGGCCTCTTTCCGCCCAAACTCGCCGACTTGCGCGACCTGCCGGCGAACATTCTCGTCAGCGTCAGCGATCGAGAAGTCGCCCTGGTATATCTTCCCGGGCAGCAGACAGACTCCCGGCACGACAACATCCTGGTTTACGACCCGGTGTCCATCAGCAGCCGATACGTGGCCCTGACTGTCGGCGGCGACTTGATCGTGCTGCCCTCGCGTCAGGATCTCGACACCCGCCTGGCAAAGCAGAAGAACGCACCGGCGCAGTGAGTTTGCTATCGAGTCTTGGGCAGACCCGACGGAATCTCGCCCAGTTCCTTGAGATGGGCGATGAGTCGTGCGGCTACCTTGTGAGCACTTACCTGACGTATCAAGATGAGGATGTTATTGAGTTGTTGAAGCGACAACAGCAGAGAAAAGAACGCCACGCAGCCGTGGAACAAGACAAACATCGCCCCAATATGGCGGGTTGATGCACTGAGACTTTCCGACTGCTGCAATTGTGTTGGCATACTCAGTGTCACCAACTCCTTCCACGAGGAGAAATGATAGGTCTCGATCGCTGCCAGCATGAGCCCGCAGGCCCCTACGCACACTGAAAGCAGAACAAAAAGGATAAAGCCATCAATGGCCCAGTAAAACACAGTTCGCCTGCTACCCTTTTCAATTCGTTCAAGTGCTTTCCGTTCTGTGATGCTCATTTCCATCATGTGAAGCCCCTTTAGCAGGCAGTGCTAACTCACAACTCGCCGCACGGCGGCGATGTGTTTGGGCGTGGTGCCGCAGCAGCCGCCCAGGAAATTGGCGCCGGCTTCGATCAGCGACTTGCCGGCGGCGGCGAAGTCCTGGGGGCTCATGGGGAAGAAGGTCTTGCCGTCGGGTCCGCGCTGGGGCAGTCCGGCATTGGGCTTGATCCAGATCGGCAGGGCGCTGGCCGCTCGGAAGAGCCGGGCGACTTTCACGAACCCCGCCGGGCCTGCGCCACAGTTGGCGCCGATAGCCGCGGCGCCGTGCTCTTTCGCCACGGCAGCCATGTCGCCCGGGGTGTTGCCCATCATGGTAGCCGTGCCGTCGGGACCCGATGCGAAAGTCATCGAGACCACTACCGGCAGGTCCACTGCTTCACGCACCGCGCGAAGTGCCAGCGAGATCTCGTCGAGCTGCGCGAAGCTTTCCAGCAGGATCGCGTCGACGCCGCCTTCAGCCAGGGCGACGGCCGCTTCCGCGAAAGCCGCTGCGATCTCGGCCTCGGGCGCCTCCTGCATCATCATGATCTTGCCGGTGGGTCCCATCGAGCCGAAGACCTTGACGGCGTCGCCGGCCTCGCGGCGGCTGATGGCCGCCCCGGCGCGGGCGAGTTCGGCCGTGCGGTCGGCAAGGTGGTGCGAGCCCAGGATGAAGCGGTTGGCGCCGAAGGTGTTGGTGAGGATGACGTCGGAGCCGGCCTGCACGTAGGAACGGGCGACGGCCGCCACGGCGGCGGGATTCTCCACGTTGAGCAGTTCCGGCGAAGCCCCGGCGACAAGGCCGGCGGTTTGCAGTTCAGTGCCCCAGGCGCCGTCGCTGACGCGGATGGTTTTGGCGAAGGTCTTCAGGTCGAGCATGATCTCACGGCTCCTTCGGGCGCGGAGCGGCCCGCAGCTTGGCGCGAAGAGGTTCCTGTTCGGGATTAAGCGACAGCGACCGCATCCAGGCCTCGCGGGCCTGACGCAGGAAGTGCTCCTTCTGCGTCGATTCGTACACGGCCATGTGCAAGTCGCCCAGATAGGCCCACGCGGCGGGGTCGGAGGAGTTGAGCTTCGTCACGCGCGTCGCGGCCAAGATCGCCCGGCCGTAGCTGCCGGCAGCCTGCGCGGCGGCGGCATAGTTCTTCCAGTTGTCGACGTTGTCGCCCTGGAGCGCGGCGGCCTTGCCGTAGGCTTCCATCGCGCCTTCGTCGTCGCCCAGATCGATGAGCACCTGGCCGAGAATGGCGTAGGCTGAGGGCAGCGAGTCGGTGCGGCTCACGACGCCTTTAAGATGATAGCGGGCGTCGTCGAGCTTGCCATGTGCGGCCAGCACCATCGCCAGATTGTAGCGGGCCCGCACGTCATCGGCGTTCTGCTTGAGCAGGGTGATGAACTCCTGCTCGGCCTCGTCGAACCGCCCCAGCCGCGACATCGCCACCGCCAGGTTGAACCGCGCGGTGTGGTCGTCTTTCCGCAGCGCCAGGATGCGCTGATAGGCCAGCATGGCCGGCAGATTGTGCCCGCCGGCCGTCAGCGTGGTGGCCAGCCCGCACAAGGCATCGTAGTCTTTGGGGCGGCGTTCGAGCAGCCGCCGGAACGCTGCCTCGGCCCCACTCAGATTGCCTGCCGCCAAGGCGGCGTCGCCCTCGACAAGGTCGGCGTCCAGCGGACCGGACGCGGATCGCGATGCCGCCAGCCGTTGCGGCGGCAGAAATTCCTGCGCGGCTACCGAAACCCGCGCCGCCTCGACGGCCTGCATAGTCTGCGACGGCCGAGTGGCCGAGACCCTTCGGCTTCCGATCGAAACGATCCGATCCCCGGGCTGCAATCCGGCCACCGGTGATTTTCGCCCGTCTTTCTGTTCCCGCCCGGCTTGAGCGGCCTTGGCCGGCAGTGGCGCAGAGGCAGGTGCCGAAGTGGGGGATGTCCCCTTCCTGCACCCGCCAAGAATCGCGGCCACGCCGATGGCAACCAGGATGGTCAAATCCATAAATCGCATGGCCCACATTGTACCGGCGAACCGGCCGGGATGGCGATACACGTTTTTGTTTCCGGGGGATTAGTTAGCCGCTGAGGTCGCTGAGGACGCCCATATCGTCGTGGCGGTAACTTTTTTCAGATTTTCTAAAGATTTTTCCGTTGCTGCTTTGCCGCAGGTGCTATACATTTTGCAAAGCGTAAAGAGTAGTAGCCGGTCGACCGTGAGCGCAGCACTTGAGACCTTTATGGATGCGATAGACACAAATCCGCAGACACCTGCCGGCAGCTCCTCGGACGGCGTGGGGTCTGGTGGCGGCATAACGCCTGCGGCGAGTCGCGGCGGTCGGCGACGGCCGCCTAAGGTCTATCGCATCAGCGAACTGGCCGACTATCTCGGCGCCAGCCGCCAGACGATCCACAACTACACGGCCATGGGTCTGCTGCAGGAGTGCGGCTGGACCCGCGGCGGGCACCGCCTCTACGACGAGACGGCGTTTGAGCGCCTGGATTCGATAGATGCGTTGAAGGCCCAGGGCATGAAGCTCGGGCAGATTCGCCAGCGGCTCTCGGAGGTGGCAGCCACCCAGCCGCGCTGAAAAGAACATAGGTGACACAGCCTTTCCAGGCTGTGCGGCACAGGCTGAAAA
>JAJFVE010000058.1 GCA_021371965.1 Planctomycetaceae bacterium | reverse complement strand
GTCAACAGCCAGAAGGTCGACGCCCTCTCGTGCATCGTGCACCGCGACAAGGCCGAGGCCCGCGGCCGCCGGCTCATCCAGCGCCTGCGCAAGGAGATCGCGCGGCACCTGTTCGAGATTCCCCTCCAGGCCGCCATCGGCGCCCGCGTGATCGCCCGCGAGACAATCAAGTCCGTCGGCAAGAACGTCACCGCCAAGTGCTACGGCGGCGACGTGACGCGAAAACGCAAACTGCTCGAAAAGCAAAAGGCCGGCAAGAAGCGCATGAAGATGGTCGGCAACGTCGAAATCCCCCAGAAAGCCTTCATGGCCGTGCTGGAGAGCAGTCAGGAATAGACCGCGACGCGGATCTGTTGGGGCCCCGGCAGGGGCCGACGTTCTTAGCCCAGGGCCGACCGAAGGTCGTGCCCTGGGAACATTGGTTCTTCATAGTCAAGCCCCGCAAGGGGCGGCCGGAGTCCGCGCATGGGGCACACGTACTCGAATCTCACCTGTCACATCGTCTTTTCGACGAAACACCGCCGCGCCGACCTGACGCTGGACATCCTGCCCCGTCTGATCGAATACGCCGGGGGCATCATCCGCAATCGTGACGGCAAGCTTCTGGCAATAAATGGCGCTTCGGATCATATGCACATACTCGTGATCCTTGCCCCCAAGCACGCCATCAGCGACCAGGTGCGCGACATCAAGGCAGGCATGTCAAAATGGATCCACGACAATATTGCCTCTCTCAGGACTTTTGCCTGGCAGGAAGGTTACGCCATCTTCTCCGTCAGCAAGTCGGTAATGCAGACTGTTATCGATTATATTTCCTCGCAGACAGAGCATCACCACAAGATGACGTTCGAGGAGGAACTGGTGGCGTTGCTCCAGAAGCACGGGATCGATTATGACCCGCGATATGTGTTCGATTAGAATACGGCCGTCCCTACGGGACTGGATTGATTGCGTACGTTTACCCAGGGCTTGGCCCCCGCTTCGCGTGGGCCTGCGCCCTGGGCTAAAAACGTTGTCCCCTCCGGGGACATGACCCAGGCAGGACTATGCCCTTGCGAGTGATTCATCGCGTGAGGCGTTCTGGCCCCGGCGGGGGCGAATGCTCTCTGGCTACCACAAGAGCGGCTTTTGGGAAAGGCCCCGGCAGGGGCCGACGTGCTTAGCCCAGGGCCGACCGAAGGTCGTGCCCTGGGAAAAGGGCGTCTCTTGAATTGAGCCCCGTAGGGGCGACCCAATAGAGGCAGGAAATGGACGAACACTTTCTGGCAAAGCTGGCGATGGACACCCAGGCGGTTCACGCCGGGCGAAATCCGGACTACTCCTCCACCCCTATCCACATGGCCTCGACGGGCAAGCACGGGTACACGCGGCACCAGAACCCCTCCATCGAGGCTCTCGAGGCCGCAGTCGCGGCGATCGAAGGCGGCGGGCGATGCGTGGCCACGGCCTGCGGAATGGCGGCCGTCACGCAGACGCTGCTGGGCCTGCTGACAGTCGGGGACCGCATCGTCACGCACCGCTGCGTGTATTCCTGGACGGATCGCTGGATGAACGTCGAGGCCGAGCGTCGCGGCATTACAGTCGAGCAGATCGACCTGCGCGACATGGCCGCCGTCGAGCGGGCGCTGCAAAAACCCACGCGCATGGTGTATTTCGAGCCGCTGGCCAACGCCGCCCTGGACATGCTCGACGCCAAGGCCCTCATCGACGCCGCCCACGCGGCCGGGGCGCTGGCGGTCGTCGATAACTCCTACCTGACGCCCGCGCTCCTGCGCCCGCTGGACCTCGGGGCCGACGTGGTGATCCACACGGCCACCAAGTTCATGTGCGGCCACGGCGACGCGATGGGCGGCGTGGCCACCAGCCGCAGCGAAGAGATCTACAAGGAGATCTATCGCGCCCGCAACATCTACGGCGGCGTGATCAGCCCCTTCAACGCGTTCCTGATTTTGCGCGGCATCGCGACGCTGCCGATGCGCATCGCCCGCTGCAGCGAAACGGCGATGAAGATTGCCCGATTCCTGTCAACCCATCCGCAGGTCATCGAGACGAGATACGTCGGCCTGGCCAGCGACCCCGGCCACGCGACGGCAACCAAGTACCTCAAGGATGCCTTCGGCGGCATGGTCGGCTTCATTCTTAAAGGCGGCTCGCCAAAGTACCCCGTCTTCAGCGCCGCGCTGAAACTCTGCAAGCCCTGGGTCTCTCTGGGCGACGTGGAAACGCTGGTGCTCCCCCACTGGACCGAAGACCGCCGCGGGATCAACGAAGGCTACGTGCGCATTTCTGCAGGACTGGAGAACGCTGATGACATTATCACCGATCTGGACAGGGCGCTACGTGCTGGTTAACTGGTTGACTCGTTAACTGGTTAACTGGTTAACTGGATACCACACCAGTCAACCAGTTACCGTAACCGCGTCTTCAATCGACTTGATGCTCGGGTTCTTACCGCACAGGGCACAGGTATCGTTGCGGCCGACGTTGAGGTCGCTGAACCGCATGCCCAACACGTCGCAGGACAGGATGCGGTCGGTCAGCAGGCCTTCCAGGCCCAGGATGTACTTGAGGGCCTCGGCGGCCTGGATCGTCCCGACGATGCCCGGCACCACGCCCAGGATCCCCGCGTGCGAGCAGGACGGGCACGCTTGCGCCGGCGGCGGGCCGCCGTAGACGCAGCGCAGGCACGCGGTGCGGCCGGGGATGATCGTCATCGTCAGCCCGGCGAACCGCAGCACGCCGGCGTGGCTGTACGGCTTGCCGGTAAAAAAGCACGCATCGTTGATCAGGAACTTGGCGGCAAAATTATCCGTGCCGTCGATGATGAAGTCGTACCCGGTGAATATCTCCAGCACATCCTTGAGCCGCGCGGGGTGCTGGTGCGCCCGCACATTCACGTGCGGGTTCAGCAGAGCGATCTTGCACGCAGCCGAGGCGACCTTGCTCGTGCCCACGTCCGGGGTGTGGTGGATGATCTGCCGCTGCAGGTTGGTCACGTCGACGGCCTCGCCGTCCATCAGGCCCAGCGTCCCCACCCCCGCGGCCGCCAGGTACAAAGCGGCCGGCGATCCCAGCCCGCCGACGCCGACGATCAAGACGCTGGCGGCGGAGAGCTTCTGCTGCCCCGCCACGCCGACGCTGTCCAAGGCAATCTGCCGCGAGTATCGCTCAAGTTGTTCGCCCGTCAGTTCCATGTGTGCGTCCATTGTCCCATTCGCCCCCCCACCGCGTCAACGGGGACGGGGATGTTACGTCCACGAATGTCACGAATGACACGAATGGGAAAGAAACAAGACCGACGACGCCATCATTGCACTATTCCAACATTCCCCGTTCCGCTATCCTGAACGCATGGAACACGCGACCGCACTTTCGATTCCTCCGCTGATCTCCGGCGGAGTGATGCTCAGCTATCGATGCACGAACACGTGCAGGCACTGTCTATATCGCTGCAGCCCGCAGTCGCCGGATGAGTGGATGACGATGGAGACGGCGCGCACGATCTTCTCTGCACTGCAGCGGGAGCAGCGGCTGCACTCGGTGCATCTGGCCGGCGGCGAGGCCACGCTGCGGATGGACCTGCTGGTCGACGTCGTCGCCCTGGCCAGCGAGACGGGCATTCCGCTGGCGTATCTGGAGACCAACGCGATCTGGTGCGTGGACGAGGGCAAGACGCGTACGGTCATGCGGCGGCTGGCGGATGCGGGACTGCCGGCGGTGCTCGTCAGCGCGTCGATGTATCACAACGAGTTCGTGCCCTTCGCGCGCACGAAGATGTGCGTCGAGATTGCACACGAAGTCTTCGGCCGCGGCGGCGTGATCGTCTGGGTGCAGCACGTGTATGACGCCCTGGAGGCCATCGGCCAGCACGACCGCACGCACACGCTGGAGGAGTTCTGCGCCCTGACGGGCCTGGCGGATCGGCCGCAGGCGCTGCCGGGTCTGTACGGCCTGACGGTCGGCGGGCGCGTATGCAGCGCCCTGCGCGACTGCTTTGTGCCGCAGGCGGGCGAGTCATACCGCAACTGCACCTGCCGTCGCGAGCTGACGAGCACGTCGCACTTTCACATCGACCCGGGCGGGCGGTTGTTCACCGGCACGTGCGCGGGGATCGTGCCGGCGACGTCGGAGGATTTTCATCCGGCGATTTCGGCTGCGTCGCATCCGGTCTTCACGACGCTCTGCGGCGGCGGACCCTGGGCGCTGGCGGAGCTGGCGGCGCGCCAGTGCGCCTTCAAACCGCGCGAGCAAGGGTACGTCAGCAAGTGCGACTTGTGCCTGGACGCGCGGGGCTCGCTGGAGCGATTGGGCACTTACAGTGAACTTGCGCCGGCGGGCTTCTATCGGACGGCCTGAACGCCCGGCGAGGAATTGCGAATATTTCCGCATTTTTCCGTTGAATCACGCATCGCCGTGGTGTAATTATGCGGTCGTTGACCGGCATGGGGCCGGAACCTATCCGAACTTTGGTAATGAAAGGAATCGTTACATGGCTACAAAGAAACCGATGACCAAGGGACAGTTCCTGGGCACAATCGCCGACGCGACGGAACTGCCGAAGAAGAAAGTCGCCGCCGTCTTCGACGCGATGAGCGACCTGCTCAAGAAGGAACTCAAGGGCGCCGGCCTGCTGAACATCGCCGGGCTGATGAAGGTCACCGTCATCCGCAAGCCCGCCACCAAGGCCCGTGAAGGCATCAACCCCTTCACCAAAGAAAAGATCATGATCAAGGCCAAGCCGGCCCGCAACGTGATCAAAGTCCGCGCCCTGAAGACCCTGAAAGACATGGTCTAACCAGTACGCGACGTTCCGGCAGGTGTTTTCTGCTGGAAATGAAGCTGTAAACAAAGACACCGGTCTGATGAAGATCGGTGTCTTTATTATTGCGCCGGTGCCGCGAGCCCCGGAGAGAACACGAATGGCACGAATGGACGAATGAGTGAAAAACGGGGAAGCTGAGCGAGCGGGTGGCGTGGCGACACACGTTTTTGTTTTTCGTGGGACGCCTGCCGGCAGGCAGGTCGCCATGCCACCCTTCCTGGCTACTGGCTCCTGGCTACCGGCTACTACTTCTCCACGCCCTTTTGGGCCGGCCAGCCTTCGGCCATGCCGTGCTTGACGCACTGCATATCTGTAACGGTATCGGCCAGGGCGATCAGGCCGCTGGTGGCGCCGCGACCGGTGAGGACGATGCACGTCTCCGGCGGCGCCGACTGCACGGCGTCGATCACGTCGGCTTCCTCGAGCAGGCCCGCATGCACGGCGAAGCACACCTCGTCAAGCACGACCATGTGGAACTGCGCCGAGGCAATAATCTTCGCCGCCCGCGCCAGTCCCGCCCGGGCGGCAGCCCGGTGCTCGGCGAACTTAGGGCTCTCCCGCGGCGGCAAAAAGCCCAGGCCGGTCTGGATGATCTGCGCGCACTCGATGCGGTTCAGCGCCGCCACCTCCCCCACCACCGCGTCGGCCTTGACGAACTGCACCACACACGCCGACAGCCCGTGCCCGCAGCAGCGCAGCACCATGCCCAGCGCTGCCGTGGTCTTGCCCTTGCCGTCGCCGGTGAAGATCAGGACTCGAGTCGAATGCTTTGTCGGTTGGGATGTCATGGCCAGACAATCATAGCGTCAGCGGGCAAGAGGTTCCATTGGTGAGGAGGTTAGAGGGTAGAGGTTGGAGGTAAGCGTCGGCACAGGCTCTCACCTCTCACCTCTAACCTTTAGCTCGACCTTGGCGCACCAGCGATTAGCGAGTACTACTTACCGCTGATCGATTACCTGCAAGAAAGGATACCCCGATGCCCGACCGCACTGACGTCAGCCAGTTCCTCCGTGCCACGCCCGAGCAGATGCAATGGTGGCGCGAGGCTAGGTTCGGCATGTTCATTCACTGGGGCCCTGCCGCCATCGGCGGGTCGGATATCAGTTGGTCGCGCCAGGGCGGCCACCGCATCGGCGACTGGCAAGCCTGGGCCAAGAACCCCATCCCGGCCGAGGTCTACGACAAGTTCTACACGCAGTTCAACCCCACGCTCTACGATGCCCGGCAGTGGGTGGCCACCGCCCGCGCTGCGGGCATGAAGTACATGGTTCTGACGACCAAGCATCACGATGGGTTCTGTCTCTTCGACACGCGCTACACCACCCACCGCGTGACCGCGCCCGATTGCCCCTGCCAGCGTGACCTTGTACGCGAACTGGCCGACGCGTGCCACGAAGCAGGCATGAAGCTGGGACTCTACTACTCCGCCCGCGACTGGTTCCATGAAGACTACCTCACCGAAAACCACCACCGCTACCTGGCGTTCTACCACGCGCAGCTCCTGGAGCTGCTGTGCAACTACGGCCGCGTGGACGTGCTGTGGTTCGACCACATCGGCGGCCCACACCACCTGAGGGACCCGGACCTGGTGCTGCGGATGGCCCGCACGCTGCATCCGGGCATAATCATTAACGACCGTCTGCACGCGTCGGTC
>JAJFVE010000057.1 GCA_021371965.1 Planctomycetaceae bacterium | reverse complement strand
GTCAACAGCGACATGTACATCGTGTAGTCGCCCAGGCTGGCGCGCATGTTCTCCCAGATGAACTGGTTGCCCACGAAGCCCCACCAGTCGCCGTTGGCATGCACCTTGGCGATCGCGTCGGCCGACCACTTGACCCCGTCGTCATTGATGCGAGCCCCGGGGTCCTTGACGATGGCCGGTCGGTAGTCGCGGTCCCAGATCTCGCGGCTGGTAATGGTGAAGTCGACGTGCTCGGGCGTTCCGGACTTGTTCTTCCACCACTTCAGGTGCGCTCCGGCGCCGTTCTTGACGATCTTCCACTCATCGGTTTCCTCGATCGTCACGTCGGTGCCCGGGAACGGCTGCCAGTTGAACCACCCGCCCGTGCCGCGCATGTCGAAGCCGAAGTGGTCGGCCACGTCGACGGCGTTGCCCTTGTCGTCGACGGGCAGGCCCTGCTTGATCCACTTGGCGACGGTGTCGCCCCACGGGCTGTCGTTGAGCCCGACGCGGTCGGCGCTGTTGCCGCGAAGCAGATTGTCGATCACCTGGCGGGGAGTCTGCATGTCATCGTCTCCATAAGAAGGGATGGATGAATGGATGCGTGGATGGATGGCAATTCCCAACCATCCATTCATCCACCCATCCAACCATCCATTGCGGAGTATCCATCAGATCGCGGGAACCGGAGGTTAGAGTTGCGACACTCGTTGTGCGATCTGCACGTACTGCATCCGCACCTGGTAGAGGGCCTCGTCGAGGAGTTTCTTTTCCTCGTCGGTAATGTTGCCTTTGGTCTTTTCTTCGAGCATCGCCAGCGTGTCGATGTGGTGCTTGGCCAGCGCCAGGTCGACGACCGGTCGCTTGGTCTGCGGGTCCTGCATGCCGCCCAGCGACATCATCACCTGCATCGCCAGCGAGCTGACCAGGGTCGAAAAGCTGGCCGGGGGAATCCGCCGAGGCCCGCGCCCGCCGGCGCCGCTTTCTTCCACTTCCTTGTCGAGCTTTTCTTTCTCGGCCTGGGCCTGCTTCTTCCAGTCCGAATCGACGATGATCTTGGGTTCTTCGCCGCCCTTGTCCTTATCGTTCTCAGCCATTGCGGTAGCTCCATGTGGTTAGGGGTCGAATCTTATACCCGCAGCGTGACGGACGCAACTGTAGTTGTGAGTGGTGAGAGGGGACGGCAATGGACTGTGGTCGTGGGGGCCTCCCGAAGGAGGCACACTGACAGTAGCCCACGGTGGAGCAAGGCCGCCGCAGGCGGTCTTGCGGAGCCGTGGGTCATCAGCCGTGTAATTGACCGGAGCCCCCGAAGGGGTGATTGAATCGCGGCCACGCCGGTTCAAATCGCCACCTTGCTGCCCCGTCTGTTCAATCGCCCCCTCAGGGGCTCAAAATCTTGCGCAAATCGCATCCCACGGCTCCGCGGATTCGCCTTGGGCGAATCCGCTCCACCGTGGGCTACTTTCAAAGTGCCTCCTTCGGAGGCACTCCGACAACTCACGACTCACCCACTGCTTCTTCTCATCACTCACAACACACAACTGTCTTTTCCCCCGCGAGCCGCTTACCATTATCCATATGAACTACATCTCCACGCGCGGCGGCGTGACGCCCATCGCGTTTCAGGACGCGGTGATGATGGGGCTGGCCGACGACGGCGGGCTGCTCGTGCCCGAGTCGATCCCCGACGTGCGCGCCCGCATCGAGACCTGGCGCCCGTTGGCGTACGCCGACCTGGCGATGGAAATCCTCGGCCTGTATGTGGACGATATTCCGCCAGCCGAGCTCAACTCGCTGATCCAGCGGACTTACCTGAGCCCTCAGGTGTTCGACCCCGCCCCGGCCCCGCTGGCAGCCGTGGGCGATATCTTCGTACTTGAGCTCTGGCACGGGCCGACGCTGTCGTTCAAGGACATCGCCCTGCAGTTTCTGGGCAACCTGTTCGAGTACATCCTGAGCCGCCGCGGCGGGCACTTGAACATCCTCGGCGCCACCAGCGGCGACACCGGGTCGGCCGCCATCGCCGGCGTCCGCGGCCGCAAGGGCATCGACATCTTCATGATGCACCCGGCCGGGCGCGTCTCGGCGATCCAGCAGCGGCAGATGACCACGGTGCTCGACGCTAACGTACACAATATCGCCATCAAGGGCACGTTCGACGACTGCCAGGGGATCATGAAGACCATCGCGGCCGACCTGGACTTCAAGCGCCGCTACAGCATCGGCGCGGTTAACTCGGTGAACTGGGCCCGCGTGCTGGCGCAGATCGTGTACTACTTCCACGCGGCGTTCGAGGCTCAGCGGCTTAGCGGCGCGGCGAAGGTTCGCTTCGCCGTCCCGACAGGCAACTTCGGCGACGTGCTGGCCGGATGGTACGCCATGCAGATGGGCGCCCCCATCGACAAACTCATCCTGGCCACCAACGAGAACGACATCCTCGCGCGATTCTTCAACAGCGGCACGTACAGCCGCGGCCCGGTCGCCCACACGATCAGCCCCGCGATGGACATCCAGGTCGCCAGCAACTTCGAGCGATACCTCTTCTATCAAGTAGGCTGCGACCCCGCGAAGCTGCGCAAGCTGATGCAGCAGTTCGCATCGACCGGCGCCCTGAGCGTGCCCACCGCCCCCGACGGCCGCGTGGACGAAGCCATCCTCGCCGGCGCCGGCACCACCGATCAATGCCTGGCGACCATCGCCAAGTACTACAAGCAACACCACTACGTGCTCGACCCCCACACGGCCGTCGCCGTCAGCGTCGCCGAAAGCACAGCATGCGATTCCCCGGGTGCCATGGCGGCCGTTTCCCAGCCGCCATGTCCAGTGATCTGTCTGGCAACCGCCCACGGCGCCAAGTTCCCCGACGCCATCCGCCAAGCCACCGCCGCCGATCCCGTCCACCATCCCGCAATCGACAGCCTGGCTGGTCTGCCCGAGCGATGCACCACATTGCCCAACGATCCCGCCGCCGTAAGGACCTTCATCAGAAAGACCATCCCCGCCCTGAAATGCAACTGGCCAAAGGCTGTCATGCTGATGTGCTTTGGCCTTGGGCTGTTGCCAATTCCCTTGTTTTGGGGCGTCCTGAACATGGTTGTGCAGACCGAGTTGGACTGTCTGTTTATCTTGTTAGGGGTATGTGGAATTCGTTGGGGTATGGCGGTCGGTCGAAGGGAACAATCACGTAGATGGATCTTCTGGTCGATTGTGATGGCATTGTCACCACTCCTGGTGTTACTCTCAAACATTATCGCTCATTTCATAGTGGACTGGAGATAGGGTTCGCCCGCGCAGCGGGCGACTGGGAATAGCCTCGGGCGCAAGCCCGTGGAGCCGAACCAAAACGGGAACAGAGCCCCCGCAGGGGGCGATTGAAGGGGCACAAATGGCCGGACACACATTTTCGCATCATGTCCTTCACGTCATCTTCAGCACCAAGCAGCGCCGCCCGCTCATCCGGCCAGACTGGCGCACGCGCCTGTACGAATACCTCTGCGGGATCGCACGACAGGAATTCGGCTGCGCGATGGCTGTCGGCGGAACCGACAATCACATCCACGGATTGCTTTCCATCCGGACAGACATCGCCATCGCCGACGCCCTTCGCAAATGGAAGAGTCTATCGAGCAGATGGATTCACGAAACCTATCCGGCAGAACGACTATTTGCCTGGCAGGCTGGCTATGGTTCCTTTGGCGTCAGTTCCTCCAATGAGGAAAAGGTGAAGGCCTATATCCTCGACCAGGAACGGCATCATCACACGCGCACGTTCGAGGAGGAATTCGTCGAATTATTGCGCCGCCACAAGGTCGATTATGATCCAAGGTATGTATTCGATTGAGGTCAATCGCCCCCTGCGGGGGCTCTGTGAATCTGATTCATCCTTTCCACGGGCTACGCCCGAGGCTATTTCCAATCGCCGGCTGCGCCGGCGAAGAGGTGCGAACCGATGAACACCCATCCCCTGCCAATGATCCGCTGCCTGTGGCCGCGTCAGACGATGTTGTTAACCTTGGCTGGCGGACTCATTATCGGTTCTGTTCTTCTGCCGTCTCTCCACCCGGACAGCATCTATTCCCTTTGGTTGTTCTCGGCCATCTTGCTGCTGTGCCTGGCGCGCTGGGGTCTGGCGATCCTTCGTCGCGAGCAGTCCCGAATGTGGATCCTGTACGCAATGATTCAGTTATTCTCTTCCTTCTTGACGATCGGAATCATGGTTCTCGCGCAGTGGATTAAGGATATGATCCGCTGATCTGGGAGACGGTCATGGATATGGACACCCTTCGTGCATTCGGCGAGGCGGCGGTGAGCATCTTTGCCATCGTCAATCCGGTTGGCGGGCTACCGGTGTTCATTTCGCTGACGGCCGACGTGTCGGACTCTGACCGGCGCAAGCTACTGCGCCTGGCGGGCGTGGCTGCCCTTGCGATCATCCTGGTGATGGCGTTATCGGGACATTTCCTGCTAACGACGGTTTTCCAGATCAGCATTGACGAGCTGACCTTCGGCGGCGGGCTGATGCTCGTGGTCATCGGCATCCGCTATATCGTTCAGGGCACGCAGCAGCGCCAGCGGACCGCCTCGCAGGATGTCAAAGCCGTCGACCAGATCGGCTTGGCGATCTCGCCGATCGCCTCGCCGCTGCTGGTGGGCCCGGGCACGATCGTCAACGTCATGCTCATCGTCTCGCGACACGGGCCGCTGTTCGCCGTCATCGCCTGCCTGGCCGCCTTCGTATTCGTGATCCTCATCCTCAACTACGCCAACGTGCTCTACCGTCTGATGGGCCCGCTGGTGTCCCTGGCCGTCGGCCGCGTCATGGAAATCTTCATCGTCGCCATCGGCGTGAAGTTCTGCTTCAGTGCGATCCAGCACGTGTTCCCGGCGCTGACGAAGTAGCGGGCGAACGGGGAGTGCGGGATTAGGGGATTGAAGAGATTAAGATGATCAGGATCTTCAGAGACTTGTTTTGTTAGCGATCGAGCCCCTAAGGCATCTTCGACTTGCTCGACGGGTTGTTCGGGCGCGGGCATCCTCATTGCACTGAAAGACCCGCGGAGCATCAACTTTCGTCAAGGCTTCGGCCTGACAAGAATCCGCCGCTAACCACACAACCGCACAACGCCGTCACGGATGAACGTGGCGGCGAAGAACAGCATCGCGGCCGAGCAGAGCACCAGCACGGCCTTCTGCGCCCGCGGGCCCAGCAGGCGCGCGCCGTGGGATGAACCCATCGACAACGCCTCAAGCCAGATCAGGTCCAGCGCCCAGTGAACGACTGCGAAGATGGCGAAGGCCCAGACGCCCAGCCCCATCGCCCGCGTCGTCAGCGCCAGCCCGACTGTGGCCCACCAAACGAGAAAGTACGGATTTGCGGCCGAGAGCACGATGCCCGTCACCAGAGGCCCCCACCGCTGCGTGTGAGGCGCGGGCTCGCTGCCGCCGCGCAGGCCCAGCAGCGTCATGATAGCAGTGAACACCAGCACCGCCCCACCGACGAGGCCGATGCCGATCTGCGCGCCGCGGCCCTGAAGAAAGTGGCTGGCCCCCAGCACGATCAGGACCATCAGGGGGAACTCGACCACGCCGTGCCCCAGGGCGATGAGCGACCCGGCGTGGCGGTTGCGAGCGCCGGCGGCAATAGTGGCAGCCGTGATCGCGCCGGGGGCCATCACCCCTGACAGGGAGATCACGATCGCGCTGCCCAGGAAAGACCAGAAGTCCCACATACGAGGCATTGTACCCATCCTGAAGAACCAAAAGCAAAACGGACAATTGCCACGCCGAGCCGCCGGCGAAGGTGGAAGGACGAGGACGAAGAACTCCCCGCTCTCTCATCTCATCTTCCTCAGCGTCCTCAGCGACCTCAGCGGCTACCAAATCCCCCAATCGCACGGTAACATCCGGCCATGAAATCCGTTCATCTGATCTGCAACGCGCACCTGGACCCCGTGTGGCTTTGGCAGTGGCAGGAAGGCGCCGCCGAGGCAATCTCGACCTTCCGCACGGCGGCGGATTTGTGCGATCAGTACGGCACGCTCGTGTTCAACCACAACGAGGCCATCCTCTATAAGTGGGTCGAGGAGTACGAGCCGGCGCTGTTCGCGCGCATTCAGGGGCTCGTCAAGAGCGGGCGGTGGCACATCATGGGCGGCTGGCACCTGCAGCCCGACTGCAACATGCCCAGCGGCGAATCGTTCGTGCGGCAGATCCTGGCCGGGCGGGAATACTTCACCAGCCGCTTCGGCGCAGCGCCGACGACGGCGATCAACTTCGACCCCTTCGGCCACACGCGGGGGCTGGTGCAGATTCTGGCCAAGTGCGGTTTCGACTCGTACATCTTCTGCCGCCCGGACAAGAACGACTGCCCGCTGCCGGGCGACGACTTCACCTGGGTCGGCTATGACGGTTCGACACTGACCGGCCACCGCGCGTGGGGGCACTATCTCGCCGCGCGCGGGCAGGCGGCAAAGAAGGTGCGGGACTACATCGCCGCGAGGCCGGACAAGGACATCGGCCTGGTACTCTGGGGCGTGGGCAACCACGGCGGCGGGCCTTCGCGTGCGGACATCGAGCAACTCAACGCCCTGGCGGCGGAACTGCCGCAGGCGGGCATTCGCCACTCGACGAGCGAGGCGTATTTCGCGGAGCTCAAGTCGGCCGGCGCGTCGCTGCCGCGGCACGAGGGCGATCTCAATGCCTGGGCCGTCGGGTGCTACACCTCGCAGGTACAAATCAAGCAGAAGCACCGCCGCCTGGAGAACGCACTGTTCGCAGCGGAGAAGATGCTTTCGCACGCCGCGCTGGCTGCGTTGTTTGAATATCCGGCCGCGGACCTGCGCCAGGCAACGGAGGATTTGCTGACGGCCGAGTTCCACGACATTCTGCCCGGCTCGTCCATCGAGCCGGTGGAGCAGGCGGCGCTGCGGCTGATGGACCACGGTCTGGAGATTCTCTCGCGCCTCGAGGCGCGGGCGTTCTTCGCCCTATGCCGCGGGCAGGACGCCGCCCCGCAGGGGCAGATCCCGATTCTCGCATACAACCCGCACCCCTGGCCGGTGAAGGGCGTCTTTGAATGCGAGTTCATGCTTGCCGACCAGGACTGGACCGGATCGTTCACCAACCCAACGGTTCACCAGGACGGACGGGCACTGCCCTGCCAGGTCGAGAAGGAAGACTCCAACCTCAGCCTCGACTGGCGCAAACGCGTCGCGTTCTACGCGGAATTGCGGCCGCTCCAGGTCAACCGCTTCGACTGCACGCTGGAGACTCTGCCCGGCGGAAAACCCAAACCCGCTTTGACCGAAGAAGGTGGCGCCTTTACGTTCCGCAGCGACCGATTGGAAGTCGTCATCAATGCCCGCACGGGTCTGATGGACCGCTACCGCGTCGATGGAGTGGATTATCTCGCCCCGGGCGCAATTGCACCGCTGGTAATGAAGGACACCGACGATCCGTGGATCGTCGCGGGCAAGCAGAGCTTTGCCGACCTCGCCGGACGGTTCGAGCTGATGAGCCCCGAGGCGGGCACAGCGTTCTCCGGCGTGCGGGGAAAGACGCTGCCGTCGGTGCGGGTCATCGAGGACGGACCGGTGCGAACCGTGATCGAGGCCGTACTGTCGTATGGGCACTCGTTCATCTGCCAGCGTTACAAGCTGCCGAAGATCGGCGCCGAGATCGAGGTCGAGACGCGCGTGCTTTGGAATGAAAAGACGGCCATGCTCAAGCTCGCCCTGCCGACGACGCTGGGCCAGTCGCGTTACGTCGGCCAGGTGGCGTACGGCACGGCTGAACTGCCGGGCGATCACAAAGAAGTTGTGGCCCAGAAATGGACGGCCGCCGTTTGCGCCGCCAGCGGCCGCGCCGTCAGCGTGATCAACGAAGGCATTTACGGCAGCGATTTTTGCGACGGCGAGATACGCCTGTCCCTGCTGCGTTCGCCGGCGTATTCGGCGCATCCGATCGCCGACCGTCCCCTGACCCCGGACGACCGGTTCACGCCGCGCATCGATCAGGGGCAGCGGCTCTTTCGCATCTGGATCAACGCCGGCGAGGCGACGGCCCGCATGGCGGCGGTCAACAGCGAAGCCCTCGCGCGAAACGAGCAGCCATTCGTGCTGTCGTTCTTTCCTTCCGGCGGCGGAGCGGCGCCCGCGCCGCTGGCGATGATTGACGACTCCGCCGTGCTGATGACCGCTTTCAAGAAAGCCCAAAGCGGCGAGGACTACATCATCCGCCTGTTCGAGCCAACCGGCCAGCCGCGCCGCACGACGCTGCATCTGCCGGGCCTGGGGATCGCCCAAGCCGTTTCGCTGACGCCGTTTGAAATTCAGACGCTGCGGCTGAACGTCAAGAGCAGGACCTTGTCGCCGGCGGGTCTGATGGAAGAGGCGCAGGCAGGAAGAATTGTGGAAACCCCCGGGATTCCCGACGATCTGCCTGACGGGCGGCCCTAGAGCCCCATCTTGGCCAGCAGCTCTCGTGCTTCTTTGGCTTGGTCGCTGTCGCCGTGGTTGGCGACGATATCCTGGAGGATAGGGACGGCGCGGGCCTTCTGGTCGTTGGCCAGGAGCATCTTGGCCATTTTGAGCTGCGTTTCGGGATTGCTGCCCAAGGCGCGATTGGGTTTGGCTTCGGCCGCCGGTGCGGCAGCCCGCGCCGGCGCGGACGGCGGGGCACTGTCGGTCGCGGCCTTGGGCACAGCCGGGGGTTGCCAGGGCAGGGACGGGTCGGGCTTGATATCGCCGCTCTGCGTCTGTTGGACGCTGCGCAGTTCCGTCAAGGCCGCCTGGCGTCGCAGCTCGAAGGCCCGGTACTGCGCGGCGCCCCCGGCCGATTTGTCGTTGCGATAGCGGTCCACGCCTTTCTGAGCCTCGAGGTATTGCGCCTGGTAATACGCCTTCTGCTGCTCGGTGAGCGGCTGGGCCGCGCTGGGGGCGGCCTTGCGCGGGGCGGCGTCGCGCTTGTCGAAAGCGGACTTGGCGGCCGCGGCGCCGGCGGCGAAGGCACTCTTGCTGCGTGCGGCGGCAATGGCCGTTTGGAGTTCGGCGATGAACTCCGGGGCGAAGCTCTTGTCGCTGGTGCGGCTCTGCCACACCGAGAGCATGCCCAGATTGTAGATGATCCCGGCGTTGTCGGCGTCGCTCTTGATCGCTCGGGCCAGCAGCGATGCGGCCTCAAGGGTTTTGCCTTCGCCGCCGAGGGCGTACGCCAGCACGCCGCAGGCAAGCGGATCCTCGCTTTGGAGGCGCGTCAGGTCCTGCGCCGCCAGCGTGCACAGGCGCGGCTGGCCCAGTTCCAGCAGGCGGCGGATGTACGCGCGGTAGACTTGCGGGTCGCGGGCGTTGGCGGTGCGGGCGTTGGCGTAGGCCTCGCCGGCGGCGGTGACGGTGCCGGCGGCGCGGATGGCGTCGATCAGCTTCGCCTCGACGGGCGGGGCATTGTCGCTGCCGGGCATGACGGTCTCGGTCACGACCATGCCCTTGACGGCCGGCGGGCGGAACGTCAGCGAAGGGACCGCCCTGGCTGCCTGTTGAATGATCTTCTCGGCGCGATCCACGTCCTTCTTGCACTGGAGGATTCGGGCGTTGCGCTGGGCAACGGCCCGCTCGACTGCCGGACGCGTCTGCTTGACGATCCGCGCCTCCTCCTGGGCGTGGCGCATGCCTGCTTCGCACGCCGCCACATTGTTCGCCGCGTTGGGGCTCTTGCTGTCGGCCGCGAACCGCGCCTTGTCGACCTGCATCTGGCGATACGCCTTGTCGGCGGCGGCCGCACGGTCGTTGAGCGTGCGGAGTTGCAGGTCCAGCTCTGGCCCGGCCGCCATCGCCGCCGCCAGGGCGGTCTTGAGCTGCGGGAGGCGCTGCCGCTGCTCGATGGCGGCCTCCTGGCATTGGTCGAAGGCCTTCTTGCAGTACAACTGTCCGTCGTAGAACCCGCGCTTGTTCTGCACCAGCTTGAGGGCGTCCATGAACGCCTGCTGATCGGAAGGCGCAACGGTATTGTCGCCTGCCCGGATCATCCAGATCGCCAGCATGCCCATATCGTAGGCGATCCCCGCGTTGTCCGGGTCAGACCGCGCGGCCTTGACGAACGCCGGAAGGGCCTTGGAGATATTACCCTTGGACGCGGCGAGGTATCCGATCACGCCCTGACCGAGGGCATCCTTGGGGTCGAGTTCGACAAGATCGGCCGCCGCCGTGGCGGCCAGTTGCGGTTTGCCCATCTCCAGCAGGCGCTGCACGTAGGCGTGGGGGATCTTGGGACTGCTGCGGTCGAGATTGCGTGCGGCCATATAGGCGGCGCCGGCGGCGTTGGCGTTGGGCGCCTTGGCGATAGCGCCGGCGACGCCGTCGTCTTCAGCGGGCGCCGTCGTCAGCGCCCGCTGCGGCGCGGAGGCGGGCATCGAGGCCGGCGAAGCGGGAGCCGGCGCCGCGGTCAGCACCGCCGCAACCAGTAAGAGCAATCCTGAGGCCATGGGCGCTCCGATCAGCTTACAACGTGATTGTATCGAGCAATGTCTGGGCCTGCCGGGCGATTTCGCTGTCGGGGTACTGTTGAATGATAGCCAGCAGTTCCTTGATCGCCTTGTCGCGCTGGTTGTTCTCGATGAGCATCTTCGCCAGCGTCAGGCGTCGCTGACCGTCCGGCAACGACGCGGGTTTCGTCGTCGGCTCCGCCGCGATAGAGGGTTCGTCAGTCTTGGCCGAGGCGTCAGCGGCGATCACACCATTGACGGCAGGAGGTTTCCAGGGCAGTGTCGGGTCGCACTTTTCAAACGCCGCCAGGGCTTTGCCGTTGCGGTCGGCCTCCTGCTGGGCCTTGTAGATGGCCCGCTCGCGGACGGCAACCGCCTGGCGCAGCAGGTTGCCTTGGCGCACGACGCCGGCCAGCTCGTCGCGGGCCTGGCGGTAGTCCGACTGCGCCTGCGTCACATACGACGGAAGCTGCGTGACCGAGGCGCCGTTGTGCTGCACCTCCCAGTTGTAGCGGCGCACCGTGTCGTCAGCCGTACGCATGCGCTGCTCCAGGGCGTCGCTCCTTCGTTTGAGAACGTTGAACTGATCGGCCAGTTCCTTGTTCTTGTCCTGGGCGTCCTTGATGTCGCTCTTGAGCTTGGTCAGCTTGTCCTGCAGGCTCTTGATGTAGTCCTGGCGAGTCTTGAAGATCGCCAGGGCGGCCTTTTCGCCCTCGGCAAACCCCTTCTTTGAAGACCACTCCGACTTGAGCGACGAGGCCGTCGACGCCGCGTCGGGCGGAACGGATCCCTTCAGGACGGCGTTATCCTGCCAGGCGCAGAGCACGCCGGCGTTGAACATGATGCCCTCGTTGTCGCCGGCGAACTTGGCAGCGTTCACCATCGCCGCAAACGCCTCGGCGATGCGCCCCGTGCGCGTCTTGGCATAGCCCACGACGCCCCAGGCCAGGCCGTTCTCGCCTTCCATCGCCGTCAGCTCCGCCGCCGGAATCGCCGCCTGCAGCGGCTGGCCCATCTCGAGCATGCGCTGGATGAAGATCTTGTAGATCTGCGGGTCGTTCTTGTCGGCCTTGCGGGCCTCGGCGTAGGCCTTGCTGGCCGTCAAGACGTCCGTGGCGTTGTGAATCGTCTGGATCAGTTCGATAACCGACGGGGCGGGTGCGGGTTCGGCCAGCGCCGCCCCGGCCGTCAGAACCAGAACCGCGACGGGTACAGATACTCGTTTCATCATGCCGTGCCATCCCTGAAAGAAGCTTACAACCGCCCAGTCTACCGGCGCCTCCATCGGCAGACAACAGTATGTCTAACGGACAGCCGCGAGGAATAATGCTGTCGGAAGAATCGAGCGAAAACCGGAACCCGGCCCGCCGCCACGCGTCGAATAGGCAGTGGTTGACAACCACTCAATCGGTACAATCCGCCTGTACGGGAGAAGACCGCCATGGGCTCGATCCGTCGCTTTGCCGTAATCGCCCCGATCGCGCTGTCGGCCGCTTTCGTCGCGGCCGCTTCTCCTATCCATGCTCCTTCGTCCAAGGCCCCACCGGCGGCGAAACTGCAGTCGGTGACGATCGCCGGCGTCCCCCACGTGCCGCAGAAGGCGGACTTCTGCGGCGAAGCGTGCGCGGCCATGTGGGCGGCGCGCCTGGGCCGGGCCGACATCAACCAGGACTATGTCTTTAATGTTTCAGGCCTCTCTGCCGAGTTGGGGCGCGGATGCTATACGCGCGAGCTGATGGCCGCCCTGGAACGCATCGGCTTCAAGTGCGGCACCGGCGGCGCAACCGTCACCGCCGGCGCCGCGGCAGCCCTCGACGCACAGTACGCCGCCCAGCTAGCCGATCTGCAAGCCGGCGTGCCGTCCATCATCTGCATGCACTATGACGACACCGCCAATTCCAGCGAACACTTCCGCCTGATCCTGGGCTACGACGTGGCCACTGACGAAGTGATCTACCACGAGCCCGCGGCCGCAGGCGGGGCATACCTGCGCATGAAACGCCCGACGCTGCTGAAGCTCTGGCCGCTGAAATACAACAGCGAGAAATGGACGCTCATCCGCCTGCCCCTGAAGGGCAAGCCCACCCCCGCGCCACCGCCGCACACCCTGGGCCCGCCGCTGCGTTATTTCACCGCCGCCGATTACGCCCAGCACATCATGAAGCTCAGGAAGAAGCTGCCTTCGGACAAGTTCACCATCGTGCTGCAGCCGCCGTTCGTGGTCATCGGCGACGAGGACGCCGCGACGCTCCGCCGCCGCAGCGCCAGCACCGTCAAATGGGCCGTCGACAAACTCAAGGCCGAGTACTTCACCAGCGACCCGACGGAGATCCTCGACATCTGGCTGTTCAAGGATGAGGACAGCTACTACAAGAACGCCACCGCCCTGTCCGGCTCGCGGCCGAGCACGCCGTTTGGGTACTTCAGCGACTCCGACGGCGCTTTGGTGATGAACATCGCCACCGGCGGCGGCACGTTGGTGCATGAGATCGTGCATCCGTTCATGGCGGCGAACTTTCCCCGCTGCCCGGCGTGGTTCAATGAAGGCCTGGGATCGCTCTACGAGCAGTCCGGCGAGCAGGACGGCCGCATCTGCGGATATACCAACTGGCGTTTGCCCCACCTGCAGAAAGCCATCGCCGCCAAGCGCCTGCCGACGTTCGAGAAACTCACGGCCATGGACAGCCGCACGTTTTACGCCGGCGACAACTACGGCCAGAGCCGCTATCTCTGCTACTATCTTCAGCAGAAAGGCCTGCTCAAAGACTACTATCACCGCTTCTATAGAAACCAGGCGAAGGATCCAACCGGATACCAGGCGCTCAAAACGGTCCTGGGCAATCCCGACATGGCCGTCTTCCAGAAGCAGTGGGAGAAATGGGTGCTGACGCTACGGTTTCCGTAGTATGCGGTGCGGCAACGCCGCTGCCGTTTTGTTGTTGAATGTCAGGCGAGACAGAACGCGCACCTGAGGCCGTCTTGACAGGCAACGCCTAACGCGGTACATCTTCCAATCATGTGGGAACAAAGCCTCTCTACTTCGGCAAAGGAAACAATATGAGTCAGAACCAGCAACCCGCAAACACATCCATCAATGCCACCCCGCCGCCATCGCCCTACCCCGCGCCGGCAGCGGCCAAGCCCGCCGGCGGCATGGCTGTCACGGCGCTGGTGCTGGCCATCATCGGCATCCTCACGGTCGTCTTTGGCGTGGGGTTGTTGTTGACGATAGTAGCGATGGTCCTGGGTATCATCGCCCTGGCCACCAGCGGGCGTAAGGGACGCAGCATCGGCGTGGCCCTGGCGGCCACCATTCTCTCGGGAATAACGCTGCTGGCCACGCCTGTGGTCGTGGCGATCCTGGTTCCCGTCATCGGCAGCGCCTTGGGCGAGGCCAAGAAAGCCGCTTGCCAAGCCAACCTGAAGACCTTTGGCATGGCCCTGCGCCAGTATGAGCGACAGAACGCCACGTGGCCGCAGCGCCCGATGGCCGTGGTGAAAGCGGGCCTGTTCCCCGAAAGCGGTTTCAAGTGCGGCGGCGACAGCACCTGGACCCTCGGGCGCAGCAGCTATTTCTATCTTGCGCCCGATCCTCAGAAGTTCGACCAGTATCACGGCTACGCCCTGGCCGCATGTGACCTGCAAGATCACCATAATGGCGGGCGATACGTTCTGACCGTCCACGGCAATGTGATGTTCGTGCCTGAGAACGAATTTCGGAGAATGCTGCAACAGCCGGACAACGCGGCATTCGCTGCCGCCCTGGCCGCCGTCGAGGCCTCGGGCGCCCGGAATATTCCGCTGGAATAGCGATTCTGCAGAAAGCGCCATAGCATGATCACGTTCAACTGCGCGTGCGGGCAGGCTATCGAAGTCGCTGACGACATGGGCGGCAAGCAAGGCCGCTGTCCCAAATGCGGGTTGGTCCTGACCGTTCCGCCTGCCGCAGGGCCGGCCGCGGCGCCGACAGACCTCGCGCCGATGCCTCCGGGCAACAGTCCTCCGCTGCCGCCGGGTCCGTGGGCCGCAGCGCCGGCCGCGGGCCCGGGCGTCGGGGTGCTGTCGATCGTCGCGCTGGTCATATCGTTAGTGGCCATACCGCTGCTGGTGGCCTGGGGGGCGGGGTTGCTGTTCTCGCTGGCCGGACTGGTCCTGGGGATCGTCGCCTGGGTGCGCAGCTCGCGCGCGAAGCGAGGGGCGGGCATGGCCATTGCCGCCACCATCGTCTCGGCCTGCACGATCCTGCTGGGGGCGCTGCTGGTGGCCATCCTGGTTCCCGTCATCGGCAGCGCCTTGCGCGAGGCCAAGACGAGTTCTTGCCTGGTGAACCTCAAGACCATCGGCGGGGCCATGCGAGAGTATGAGCGGTCCAAAGATGCCGTGCCCTCCAAACCCTGGGATCTGGTCGAGGAGGGGCTTCTTCCTTTGACCGCGTTCCGATGCGCCACCGATGACACCTGGCAGCAGGGCCAGAGCAGCTACTTCCTGCACTGGAAGGTACAAGAGGGCTATCCGGCCGACGTCGGCACCATCATCGCCTGCGATCTCAAAGGCAATCACGAGAAAGGGCGCAACTGTCTGACGCGCGGGGGCAACGTCCAGTGGATGCCCGAAGACAAGTTCCAGATCGCGTTGACCAGGCCGGAAAACGCCCCCTTCGCCGCCGCCCTGCGCGCCTTTGAAGCCACCGGCGCCAAACACGTCATCCTGGACCATTAGCGGCGGGGCTCTCGTCACGCCGTAGCCTGGTAGGTTGTCCGGTTCCTGGAGAAGGCGCGGGGCAAGCCCGCCGCTAACTCACAACTCACCACTCACAACTGCTTCAAAGCTATTTCCAGCTTCGCGTATCGAAGTACATCACCTGAGGCCCCTTGGTCAGGTCCGACCAGCGTTTGAAGCCTTTCAGGCGGCCGGCGTTTTCGTAGTCGAAGGGCTTGAAGCCCAGCTTCAGCGCCGGGGATTCGGGCTTGAGGTGGAAGTCGCCCTTGGCCGCGTCGACGAACATCGCGTCGCCCTGCACCGAATCTTTCTCCTTGCCCAGGCCGCCGCGCGGCGACCAGACGTTATGATGCGCCTCGACTTTTGCACCGCCGCTGGTCATGTACCCTTTGCCGGCCAGCACGATATTGTGCGTGAAGGTGAACGAATAGGCCTCCTGCATCTTGATCGTGCCGTTGTTGAAGGCGAAGATATTGTTGACCAGCGTGATCTGCTTGGCCTGGTGGTTGTGGTACGCCCCGTCATTAGCGCCCATCACCAGGTTGTTCTCAAAGCGGTAGAGCATCGAGCCCGAGTCGTTGTAGAACCCGCAGCCCTGGTTGTTGCGGTGAGCCCAGATGTCCTTGAGCACGTTGTTGCGGATGACCGTGTCCTTGTTCCAGCCCAGCGTGTAGATCGCGGCCATATCCGCCAGCACGCCCTGGCCGATTTGCGTGATGTAGTTGTATGCGATGGTGTTGTCGTGCGCGGCCCCCGGGGCCGGGCCCCAGTTCCAGCCGACGTTCATGCCGCTGTAATACGTGTCGAAGATGTCGCAGTGCTCGACGGTCGTGTGGTGCGTCTGGCCCAGCCAGATCCCCAGCGCGCCGGCGTGCAGGCGACCGACGTGCGCGACCAGGCAGTTGCGCACCATGTTGTGCGAAGCGGCCAGCTCGTCCGTCAGATCGCCAGGAACCATCTCCGCCTTGCCGGTCTCCTTGTTGACCTTCTCCACCAGCGGCAGGTCGTCGTGGTAGCCCCAGCCGCCGTTGTGTGTCGAGCCCAGCCACACGCCGCCGCCGCCCAGGTCGATGAACTCGCTGTCCTCGACGGTGTTGAACTTGCATCCGGCGTCGAGGCGCAGGGCGTACTGTCCGATCTGCCGCACCGTGATGCCCTTGAACAGGCAGTGCTGCATGCCCCAGCCCTTGATCGCCGCGTCGACGTCCAACTCGCCCTGCGGCAGGCCACGACCGCCCTTGGCCGTGCCGCGCTGCAGGTTCCAGTTCGCGTGGGCGAAGGTCAGGCCGACGAACTGCAAGTACTGCACGAACTTGCCCGTCGCCAGGTCGCCCTTGAGGTCCACCAGCCGCTCGACCTTGGGGGCGATGATCGTGCAGTTTTCCAGCGTCTCGCCGGGCATCGGCACGTACGTGAGCGTGCCGGTCTTGCGGTCGAGGTAGAAGCGGCCTTCTTTGAGCAGCTCGTAAATGTTTTCGAGGTAATACCGCCGCCCGCGGGCGATCCCGTTCCACCAGGCCCCGCCGCAGCCGGGGCCGAACATCGCCACCGTGCCGCCCTCGATCTTCTTGACGCGGTAGCGCCCGGTGTTCCAGCCGTTCATCAGCACGAACTCGACATCATTGAGGTTGCGCCACTTGGGGTCGGCGCTGGAGCCGGTAACCGTGTTGACGCCTTCGGACTTAAACGTCGCGGCAAAGCCATCCTTGCCGCCGGGATTGCAGCGGTCGTAACCGGTGTCGGGGAACCGCGGGCGGTAGCGCCGCACGTCATTGACGAACAACTGGCTGAAATCCCACTTGCCCGCCGAGGGCTGTTTGATCTGGGTCTTCTTCAAAAACGCGTCCCAAGCCTCGGCGTCGGTCGGGTCGGGCTCGGGGCACTTGGCCTCGGGGATATCCAGCATCCAACGGCCGTTCTCGACCTTGAAGCCCTTGAGGATCCGCCCGCCGGAGATCACGACGTTGGCCCCTGCCGCGGCGCGGTAGATTGTCGGCGACTTTTCCGTCCCGCTGTCGGCGGGCACGAAATGCACCGTGGCTTCGAGCGGGTAGAACCCCGCGGCAAACTCGACAACGACGGGCGTGGCGCGGTCCGGCGCGCCGGCGCGGATCTTGCGCACCGCGTCCCGCGCGCCCGCCAGCGACGCCAGCGGCGCGTCTTTTGTTCCGGCGTTGGCATCTTTGCCCTCGGGAGCGACGAACAGATCAGCCTTTTCATCCGCCCGGGCGATCGAGCCGGCCAGAACCACGCATCCCACCGCGATCAGGATTGCCTTGTGCATTGCTACCTCGTTCGTATATTAAGCGCGACGCCGCACCTGGGTGCCACGCACAACTCCGTTGTGCGTGTCCCCGATTCCAGACGACCAGAACAATTACGGCAGTACAAACCTCACCATAAGAAACACCGCAGCACCTCGCCGGTTCCGCCATGATAGGTCGCAGCCACGCACAACGGAGTTGTGCGTGGCACCCTGCGCTACGCCAGCAGCTTGTCGAGCTTGGCGTCGGCGTCTTTGAGGCGTGACTCGAAGTCGGCGAAGGTGCGGCCGGCCTGGGGGTTCCAGAGGCGCTCGGCCATCGCGGGCACGCGATGGCGCAGGCTGGGCAGTTCGAGTTCGTCAGGCTGCTCCCACGCGCACATCTGGGCGCCAATAATCTGGTTTGTCGGCGGCACCTGGATCGGGTTTTCAAACGCGGGCGAGATATTGAACCAGTGCTCCCAGCGGTACATGTTCCAGCCGTAAATGTGCTCGGGGGTCCAGTTGCGGTCGTTGACGACGTACAGCGGCTGCCAACTCGCGTTGATGACGGGGTACCCGCCGGCAAGCACATCCGGCGGCAGGTTGTAGTAGCTCTCAAAGATCATCACGGTGATGTCAGTGGGGATGGCGATCTTGCCGGTCTTGGCGAAGCCTTCCCAGACGATCATCTTTCGGCCGTGGCGCTTGACGATCTCGTTCATCCGCACGATGAAGTGGCGGTACAGTTCCTCGGTATTCTCAATGCCGTGCTGGGCCATGAAAGCCTTGCAGCGGGTGCAGCTTTCCCAGGGCTTCTTGTTGACCTCGTCGGCGCCGATGTGGAAGTACGGGCTGGCTGGGAACGCCTGGCACATCTCGCCGATAAGCGTGTCCATCGTCTCGTAGGTCTGCTCGTGCGAGGGGCACAGCACGTTGCCGGTCGAGGGCTCGCATGCGACGCGGCTGGGCAGGCCTCCCACGGCGGCAGCCGCGTGGCCGGGCATTTCAAGCTCGGGCAGAATCGCCACGCCGCGCTCGCGTGCGAAGGACTCCAACTCGGCGATCTGATCGAGGGTGTAATGTCGGTCGGGCGTGGCCAGGGCGGGATAGGCGCGGCTGGGGAACGTAAACGACTGGTCGTCGGTCAGGTGCAACTGCATGTGGTTGATCTTGTACAGGCGGCAGAGCACGACGAGCTTCTTGAGCGTATCGAGCGTATGCCACCGCCGGGCGGTGTCGATCAGCAGCCCACGGTACGACGCCACCGGGCGATCCTGCACCTGCATGTGCGGCAGCGACCGGCCGCGCAGCGCCTGCAACAGCGTAGCCGTCCCCATCGCGACGGCGGCATACGAGCCGCCGCAAACAGCGGCCGTCGCGCCAACCGTCAACTCATAGGCCTCGGCCGCCATCGCCGCGTCCAGCGCTACGGCAATGTCGCCTTCGCGCGGCGCTCCCTGCGCAGGGGCCAACTGCAGGCCCGTCAACTGGACGATCTCCTTAGCCAGGACCTTCGCCAGCGGCCCCAGGGCGGGCGTGGCGGCGACGATGCGGCTTCGCGGGCCAAGGGTCAGACTGCCGGATTCAATCACGCTATGAGCGGGGGAGGGAATCATGCTGACATTCTCGCGAGGCGCCGCGGCGGCCGCAACCGGATTTTCCCGACGCGGGGGTACAATGACTTGAGGGAGAAGCCCAATGAACGCCCTTATTATTGAAGACTTGCAGAACGATTTCCTGCCCGGCGGCGCGCTGGCCGTGCCGCACGGCGACAAGATCATCCCCATCGTCAATCGCCTGATGGACCACTTCGACCTGGTCATCGCGACGAAGGACTGGCACCCGCGCGGGCACGTCAGCTTCGCCTCGGCCCACGAGGGCAAGAGGCCCGGCGATGTGATCGATGCCGATGGCGTCTGGCAGACGCTCTGGCCGGACCATTGCGTGCAGCACACCAGCGGCGCCGAACTGGCCGACGCATTCGACGTGTCGCGCGTCGACTACGTGCTCTACAAGGGCATGGACCCCAAGGCCGATTCGTACAGCAGTTTCTTCGACAACGGCCGACGCAACTCGACGGGGCTGGCGGACTATCTTGTCGACAATCTCGTGCGCGAGGTGTTCGTCTGCGGCCTGGCCACCGAGTACAGCGTTCGGTACACGACGATCGACGCCTGCCGCATGGACTTCGCGACATACCTGGTTCAGGACGCCTGCCGCGGCATCGAGCTGCGCCAGGGCGACATCCAGCAGGCCCTTGAGGACATGGTCGCCGCCGGCGCCGTCCCCATCGACGCCAGCCTCGTGCTGCAGCCGCTGAAGACGTAGGGACGCCCACCGCTTTCGCGTGCCGGTCTGAGGTTGTCGTCTGGAAGCGACTCGCTACGGAGAACCGCCGGCTTTGACGAAACGATGAAAGCGGTGGGCGCGTCCCTGCTCTCAATCGCCTGTGTCGTTGGTTTCGGGGCGTTTCTGCTGGCCGCGCTGCATGGCGATCACGCCGGTGCGCGCCAGCTCGCGGATGCCGCAGGGGCGCACCAGGTCGATGAAGGCCTCGAGCTTCTCCTCGGGTCCGGCCATCTCGATCATGACGCTGTCGCGGGCGACGTCGACGACGCGGCCCCGGAAGAGCGAGACCAGGTCCAGCACCTCGGCGCGCTTCTCGGACGGGGTGTGGACGCGGACCAGCAGCAGGTCGCGCTCGACGTACGCCACGTCGGTGAAGTCGCGCACCTTGACCACCGAGACGATCTTGCCCAGTTGCTTGCGGACCTGCTCGAGCACGCGGCTGTCGCCGATGACCACGATGGTCATGCGCGAGAGGTTGCTGTCTTCGGTGCGCCCGACGACGAGCGAGTCGATATTAAAACCGCGCGCGGCGAACATCCCGGCCACGTGCGCCAGGACGCCCGAGGCGTTTTCAACCAAAGCACTGATGACGTGTTTCATGTTTATTCTCCGGCCAGGCCGCAAGGCCCGTATCGTTTCGTTACGTTATGCGAGTTTGCCCAGGTCCATCTCGTGCAGGCTCTTGCCGGCAGCGACCATGGGGTAGACGTTTTCTTCCGGCTCGACATCGGCCACCAGGATCGTCGGGCCGGTGCTCTTGAGCATTTCGCTGACGCCGTCGTTAAGCTCGCCCGGGTGCGAGACGCGCAGGCCTCGGGCGCCGAAGGCCTCGGCCAGTTTGACGAAGTTCGGACAGGGATGGTCCACCGACGAATACCGCCGCCCGTAGAACATCTCCTGCCACTGGCGAACCATGCCCAGGTACCCGTTGTCGAGCACGACGAACTTGACGGGCAGGTCGTGGGCGACGGCCGTAATGACCTCGACCATCGTCATGGAGAAGCTGCCGTCGCCGTCGATGTCGATGACCGTCGCGTCGGGGCGGCCGAACTGGGCGCCGATGGCCGCAGGGCATCCGAAGCCCATCGTCCCCAGCCCGCCGGAGGTGATGATCTGGCGGGGCTTGCGCCAGCCGTAAAACTGCGCGGTCCACATCTGGTGCTGCCCGACGCCGGTGGCGATGATGGCATCGTGGTCGGTCAGGTTGCCGACGGCCTCGATGACGGCCTGGGGCTTGATCTTGCCTTTTTGGTCGCCGTTGCGATCGTACTTGAAGGGGTGCTTCTTCTTCCAGGCGGCGATCTTGTCCAGCCACGCCGAGCGGTCGGGGGTCTGGATGTATTCGATCATCCGCGTGAGGATGTCCTTGCAGTCGCCGACGACAGGGATGTCGACGACGACGTTCTTAGAGATCGACGTCGGGTCGATGTCGATGTGGATGATCCGGGCGTGCGGGGCGAAGGTGTCCAGCTTGCCCGTGACGCGGTCGTCGAAGCGCGACCCGACGGCGATCAGGCAGTCGCATTCCTGGACAGCGTAGTTGGCCGAGGCCGATCCGTGCATGCCCAGCATCTGCAGGGCCAGCGGGTCACTCTCGTCGACGCTGCCCAGCGCCATCAGCGTGGTCGTCGCGGGCAGCTTGCCCTTGTGCATGATCGCCCGCAGCTCTTGCGTGGCCCCGCTGATCACGACGCCCCCGCCGACATACAGCACGGGGCGCTGGGCGGCGTTGATGGCGTCGGCGGCGGCCTTGATCTGACCGGTGTGCCCGCTGTAGCGGGGCTTGTAGCCGGGCAGGCGCATGGCCAGGTCCGGCTCTTCGGTGAGCTTGTTGACCAGGGCATCGACGGGGACGTCGATCAGCACCGGCCCGGGCCTGCCGGTGCGGGCAATGTGGAAGGCCTCGTGGAGCACGCGGCCGAGGTCTTCGGCCCGCTTGACCAGAAAGTTGTGCTTGGTGATCGGGCGGGTGATGCCCGTCATGTCGGCTTCCTGGAACGCGTCGTTGCCGATCAGGGTGCTCTTGACCTGCCCGGTGATGACGACCATGGGGATCGAGTCCATGTTGGCCGTGGCCAGGCCGGTGACGGTGTTGGTCGCGCCGGGGCCGCTGGTGACGATGACGACGCCGGGCTTTCCGGTGGCGCGGGCGTAGCCGTCGGCCATGTGCGTGGCGCCCTGCTCGTGGCGGGTCAGGACGAACTTGATGGGCGAGCTGTAGAGCACGTCGAACAACGGCAGGACGACGCCGCCGGGGAACCCGAAGATCAGGTCGACGCCTTCCTCGCGCAGGGTGCGCTCGATCATCTGGGCCCCCGAGGCGCCGATGTAATCGCCCGGGGTAGGCGTTGCGTTTGTGTTTGCTTGAGTCATGTTTCTTGTACCTTCTTGTTGGATATTACCAGATTGATCGGCCGGGGGCGGCGGTTTCCTGCATTCATTGACCGGCGTTGGCCCGAGCGATCGGCAGGAATCAGACGGAGGGACGGCCGCTGCGCGGTACAGCCTGGCAGCAGCCTATCGTACAGCGACAAGTCGCGGACGTGCGGAGACAGCCAAGCAAGCGACGGGCTGGGGAAACAGGCCCGTCAGGATGCGGTTCAAAATATGCCAAATCGCCATTATTTTACCTTGCCAATGACTCACGAACTTTAATATGATATCTGTTGGCAACGCGGGTTGTCAACATTCCGGGCAGTCTTTCGCTGGAAAATTTCCCGAATGTTTATTGGCGGGGGAGAGTTTTGCCCTTTTTCAGGGCTGATTCGGGCATGTTGGTCGGATGCAGCTTACAGTGATTGGGCAGCACGTTCCAGGGGTGGGTGCCATGCCGCCTGTATTGGAACGATAGAGCGCAACCAGCGGCGCAGTTTGTCTTGATCGCGAGAAGGCAGAAGATGGCAAGAAACTTGTCGACATTCGAGATGGCCCAGATGCTTCACGTCGATCCAGGATCCGTTGCAAACTGGATCGATCAAGGCCTGCTCAAAGCGTACCGCACTCCCGGCGGTCACCGGCGAGTCGTCGTGGGAGATCTGATCCGTTTCTGTCGCGAGCACGGCATGCCCGTGCCGCCGGAAGTGGAGGCTCCGCCCTGCCGCGTCCTGATCGTAGACGACGAACCGGGGATCACGCAGATTCTGGCCAAGACCATCAAAGCGGCCCATCCGGATTTTGAAGTCGTCGAGGCCAATGATGGATTTCGGGCCGGACAGTTGGTTGCAACGCTGACGCCGGAGATCGTCGTGCTGGACCTCAAGATGCCCGGCGTGGACGGCTACGAAGTGTGCCACATCATCAAGTCCGGCGAGCAGACCCGCCACGCCTGCGTGATCGCCATGACAGCCTATCCCGACGCCGACAACGTGCAGCGAATCAAGGAATGCGGCGCCCATGTCTGTCTGGAAAAGCCCCTGGACATGGCCCAACTCCTCAAAGAAATCGACAAGTGTCTGTGAAAAAAGCAGCTATCAGCTTTCAGTTCGTGACAGGGTGCCGTGGCGGGAGGCCGAACATAGACGCCCAGCCGCCATGCTTCGCGAGATCCAGGGACATGGCGGCTGGAAAACGACCGCCATAGCGCCCCGCATCAGATCTTACCGATAGCTGAGAGCTGAAAGCTGACAGCTATTTCTTCTCTCCCATCACATGCTCGAGGCACCAGGCCACGGACAGCGGGATGCCTTCGTCGTAGTTGACGGTCGGCTGCCAGCCCAGTTCGCGGCGGGCCTTGTCGGGGGAGAAGAAGCATCGCCGGCCCATCAACCACAGCCCGTAACGGGTCAGCAGCGGCGGCTTTGCAGTGCCGGTCAGGTGGCCGACGCATTCCATCACGAACGCCGCGCCTTTGGCCACACCGTACGGCACCGAGCGGGTGATTTCCGGTACGCCCAGGCACTTGGCGATACGATTGATGAACTGCCCTTGCGTGATGGCCCCGTCGCTGGAGAGGTTGTACATCTGCCCCAGCGCCTTGTCGGTGGTGGCCGCCAGGATGCATCCTTCCGCTTCGTTGCCGGCGTAGGTGAGGTTGAACTGGTTGTCGCCGCCGCTGAAGAGCTTGATCTTCCGATTGCGGATGGCACGGATCAGCCGCGGCATCGACGAGCGGTCGCGCGGGCCATAGAGCCAGCTTGGCTTGACCACCGTCAGCGGAACGTCGCCGCGCTTGAAGTACTCCCAGGCCATCGCCTCGGCGGTGGCCTTGGAGCGGCTGTAATACGCCCACTTGTACAGGTTGGCGCCCAGGGGGTAGCTCTCATCGACGACCAGCCCCTCGCCGTCGAGGTGTCCGTACGCCGAGATGCTCGATACGTGCAGGAACCGCTTGATGCCCGCCGCCTTGGCGGCATCGAGCATGTTGCGGGTGCCTTCGATGGTGATGTTGACGAAATCGCTCCAGCGACCCCAGTCGCCGACCTTGGCGGCCGAGTGATAGACCACGTCGACGCCCTGCATGGCGGCAGCGATGCTGGCCGGATCGGTCACATCGCCGACGGCCTTCTCGACACCCAGGCTGTCCAGGAACGCCGTGTCGCTGCCGCGGCGCACCAGGGCACGCACCTTGTGGCCGCCCTTGACCAGTTGTTCGGCAATGTGGCTGCCCAGCAGCCCGGTGGCTCCGGTAATCAGGTTCATGGCTGTATCCTCTGAAGGTCTGTCGGTGGGAAGGCAGACTATACGCGACCGGCAATAGGCCAGTCAAGGGCGCAATGGCATCTATACGGTAAGGGCAACAACACGGGACGGCATTACACAACAACGCCCCCCGTGTTGTTGCCCCAAAGCCAACTCGGAATAATCCGACAGGACGACCTGTAAAATCTCGCTTTTTTCTTTGACTGGCGGACTTGACTCTCTATACTTATCCAAATCATTTGTCCGGCAGCGGCATGGCCGGACGAATGCAATGCGGGGTTGCTGCAAAAAGGATAGCCGGTTCGACATGCAAAAAGGCCTAATGGAATCCTTGGCCGCGAGTCGATCACGAGAAATGTCTGCCCTCCTTGCGCCGACAGGTGCTTTTGTGCTGCGCTGCCTTCGCGCGAGGGCGGGTTTTAACAGCGAGGTGCCGGTATGAACGCCAAAGACTTCTTTGCCCCCCGCAATCGTCGCGTACGCCTCCTGGTCGGTCTGTTGCTGGCCGTCCTGTTCTGCGTGCAGTGCACGCGTGTGATGATCCAGCCCGACAAGTACATTTCCGTGATCCCCGGCGAAGAAGTCGTCAAGGCCGAGAAACAGGCCGCCGATGCCCAGATCAGCAAGCTGGCCAAGGACAATCACATCGCCCTGCTCGAAAAGTGCCTCGACAACTACAAGAACACCATCAGCAGCTACCGCTGCACGCTGGTCAAGCAGGAACGCATCGGCGGAAGCCTTCTGCCTGAGCAAGTGGTGGATGTCAAGTTCATGCAGAGCCCCTTCAGCGTCGCGATGGCCTGGCAGACGAACCCCGGCCAGGGCGACCGCGTGCTGTACGTCCAGGGCAAGTGGAACGACAAGATGATCGTCCGCCCGACAAACGCCCTGGCCCGCGCGCTGGCCGGCGGGTCGGTCGCGGTAGACCCCCGCGGCAAAGACGCCCGTGCCGCCAGCCTGCGGACCGTCGATGAGTTCGGTTTTGAACGCAGTCTCCAGAACCTGCTGGAGGTCTACCGAAAGGCTAAGGCCGCCGGCGATCTGAAAGAGCAGTTCGGCGGATATCTCCGCATCGCCAATCGCGACACGCTCGTCATCGTTCGGCTGCTGCCGCCCAAGGATGATTACCCCGCCGCCAAGACCGAGACCTTCATCGACCTGGAACGCCTCGTCCCGATCTGCGTGCGAGGCTGGGGATGGCAGAAGACCCCCGAACTGCTCTGCAATTACGTGTACAAAGACATTCGCTGGAACGAGCCCCTCAAGGCCGCCGACTTCTTCCCCGAGGCCAACGAGATCAAAGGCCGCAAGTAGCCAAGCGCTCGCGAATATAATTCTCCAAACCTGACGCCTCTGAAACCCAGAGGCGTCTTCGTTTGGAGGGGGCCATGCTGTCACGAGCGGAACGATCCTTTCCCATACTGTTGGTTCTCTCTGCGGCCATCGTCATTTCGCAAGGTTGCGGATTTCCCGGCCGCCACGGCCCGGCGGACACCTTTGGCCTGGACCTGTCCATGCCGCCCGGGGCTGTGGTCATCACCCCGCCGGCGAAGACCGCGGGGGTGCTGATCTTCATGATCGACGGCGTCAATGCGTATGTTATGGAAGACATGCTCAGGGCCGGGCAACTGCCGGCCATCAAGAAGTACTTCGTGGACCGCGGTCTCTACGCTCCGCGAGCCGTCGCCAGCGTCCCGACGGTGACGCTGGCCAACGTCACCAGCATTGCCACCGGGATGCTGCCCGGCCACCACGGCATCGTAGGCAATCACTGGTTCGACCGCAGCGACTACCTCTACCGCAATTACGAGACGCTGGCCCAGAAGAACACCCTCGACGGCGACTACGCCAATGCGACCATGTTCGAGTACGCCGACGGCCGCTTCACCTCGGCGATATTCTTTCAGCCTCACCGCGGCGCGACCCGGTGGTACGAGAACCGCTTCTCGGCGGGCGTGGCGTATTACCTCGGTTGGTACAACCTGGTCGACCGCGTCGCGCTGTACCGCTTCAAGAACATGGCGCAGTTGGCCCGCGAAAAAGGGCAGTGGCCGCTGGTCACGGTCTGCTACCTGCTGACGCCGGACTTCTGCGCGTACTGGCACGGCGTCGACACGTCCCACTATATCGCCTGCATGAAGGAGATGGACTTTCAGCTCGGGCGTGTCCTGGGCGACTTCGACCGTGCCGGCCTGCTGGACAAGCTGACGCTGATGCTCGTCAGCGACCACGGCATGTGTCCGGTGAAGCAGCACTGCGACTTCGCCAAGATCGTCCAAGAGAACGCCCACCTGACCGTCGCCAAACGCTTTCTCCGCGAAAGCACGCCGCGGGAGCAACGCAAGGCCTACTACGACAAATATAACGCCATCATCGACCGCACGGGCGATCGCTACATGGGCCTCTGGCTGCGCAGACCGCGCTTCGCCTCGGGCCAGGAGATCGCCTTCGACGAATGGCGGCTGCGTCCCAGTGCAGCCGATATGGCCGCCTACCCGACGCCCCGCGGCAGGATCGATCTCTTCAGCGCGATGATGAGCGATCCCTGCGTCGACGCCATTGCCTACAGCGTCGGCGAAAACCGCATCCGCGTGCGCACGCGTGGCGGCGAGGCGGAGTTCGCCCAGCCGGGCGGCCCGCGAGCGGATATTTCTTACCGCCTTGTCAGCGGCAGCGACCCTTTTATGTGGAACGGAAAGGTCCGCCAGGACATGCTCGATGGCACGCCGGCCGGACCGCTAACGTGGCTAGATGAGACCGAGCACACGCCCTTCCCGGCGTTTGTCAGCTCGCTGCTGGCGTTTATGGGCGAAAAGAACCGCCGCCCCGATATCGTCGTCTTCGCCGCGCCCCTGCGCGACTTCAGCACGACCCTGCACAGCGGACACGGAGGCTTGCGGGCGTGCGAAACCTACATCCCCATCATGGCCGCCGGAGGGGGGATCCCCCACCGCAAGGCCTCGACCGTACGCAGCGTCGATCTCGTTCCCACCATCCTGCAACTGCTGGGAAAGCCCATCCCGCCGGACATGGACGGCCGAAGCCTTCTGGAGAGCAACCCCTATCACGAGGCACAGCGACGCCCGCCGTCGCCAGCGACGCGCCCCGCGGCCACCCGTGCCGTCAGTACCGCACCGTAAAGCTCTCGAACTGCCCGCTGGCCGGAGCCGTCTGCTGCTGAATCTTGCGGATGTAGCCCGACATGCGCTCCTGCATGTCGGCGATGAACGCGTCGATCTGATCGCCCGGACCTTCGGCCACGCATTCCACCGTGCCATCGGGGCAGTTGCGAACGTATCCACTGATGTCATACGACTTGGCCACGCGGGTAGCCATCCAGCGGAACCCGACCCCCTGTACCGTTCCGAAGAAGCGGATCATGCGCTGCTGGTTATTCACGACGGCGGTCTGGTCATCGTCCATAAGAAACTCCCGGGGGATTTTAGTGCCCCTGCGCCCATCAATTCAACCCATTGGCGCAGCTATCGAGCTTTGTGGCATTGGCGTTTCATCCTGAGCCCGCCCATGCTCCCCCTTTGTGGCATGGGCGTCTCGCCCATGCTCCCCGCCTTGTGGCATGGCCGGGTGCGGGCAGCGGGCCGCCCCCCTAAAACGGTACGGGCAACACCACAATTGTACGTTCCTTGCACTTTGTTGTACTTTTCACAGCGCATTTTTGGGAAGGTAAGCCATTACCATTGATACGTGAACCTGTTATACGTGATTATACGTAGGTCGAGGCGATATTAGCGGCGGAGCTCTTTGTCGCGCCGTAGCCTTGGCGAAGGGAGATGCTCCGCGCGTTTTGTAGCTCGCAAGGGCCGCCGCATCGAGCCCAACAGCTTCGTTGCCTGGCGGCTCAAGCAGCGCGACCGGGACCTGGATGAAGGGGATGGCGACGATGAACCGTAGCGACTCGGCCAGCAGCAGGGGTTTATCGAGTATCTCAGGGAAGAGAACCGCATTCTTTGAAAGCGATACAAAAGAACCGGGCGGAGTCCTTGGTCTCCGCCCGGTCCCAAACTGTCTGCACTGCAAATGAGCTTATGCTTTGCGCCGCCGGATCAACGCCGCCAAGCCGCCCAACGCCAGTAGGGACATGGTCGCCGGCTCGGGAACAGCAGTTACCCGAAATGCCTGCGGCTTGCTGGTAACTGACTGCCATCCATTACCTTCATCCCATGCGTGGGTTCCCTCAACGGACAGCAGAGAGTCGCACCAGGCGGCGGAGGCATCTTCTGCACCGGCCTCTAGGACCACCCAGTAGGACGATCCGTTCGAGAGAAGCGGGTGCAGCGTGGAAGTCATGGATACGATACTGCCGGGCTCCCCCGTCATCAGGCCCGACAGAGAAAACGACTCGATGGTCGTTCCAGGGATGCCGGCATTATCGGCTGCAACCGACACGACGAGCGAATTGGTCCCGCTATCCCAGACGGTCGCGACCTCGATCTTGCCCAGTTGGAAATCACCACCGGAGACGGTAAATGCATTGGCCACAGACTGGAAGCCCCGAAAAGAAGCGGTCCCGCCAATGCCCGCCGCGCCGTCGTTTGAGAACGAGTCGCCGGGGCCAAAACTGCTGTAGATCACCTGCGTTGCCCCGAACGCCGACACAGAACTCACGGCCACCGCCAAGATACACGCAACAAGTCGCATTGTTTCTCTCCCTGTAATCCCACAGAAGCGTGGGACGTTAACTCACTGCTTCGCCAGTTTTACTTAGATCCACTGACCGCTGGATATCCCTTCCTGCCCCGGCGGGTAATCAATCCCGCCAAACCCAATCCCAGAACAGCCAGAGTGGCCGGTTCAGGAACCGGTGTCGTCTCGACCTGAAGATGGGGACGCCAGTCATATTGTTCCATAACGGCATCGCCCTCCCGGCTAAAGAAACTGAGGACCCCGGTACTATCGGGCTCAATACACATGGCAAGGTTGAGTGTGCCAGTGCCCGGCCAAGCCGCGGTCACATCCCAACTGTATATATCACCAGAAGCGTAGACGGGGCCCACTATCTGCGCGGACACGGGACTCGGATCGTAAGCAGGCTGGTTATTCCACGTGACGTCGGCTTCGCTCCACGACCCGGTCACCCTGTGGATGCCGATGGTGGGGGTTTCTCCGGCGCCTGAGGCATAAACCCACAGGGTGGCGGATTTGAGGGTGCTGCCTGCCGGCACGGCTCCGGTCACATCGAATGCCATGAAGGTGCGAAAGCTATCCCCTGTCGCCAAGAGTTGACTTGCCCCATCATTGGTATTGGGGTCGCTCAAGCTCACACTGGCATCTGCGGAAGGGTAGATGGAGACACTCGCGGCCACCCCCGGCAGCGCGAAGACCAGCACGCTCAGCAGACCTATTACAGTACTCCTCACTTCTGTACCTTCCTTTCATTCAGCGGTCCGCCGTTATCGGCGGGCCTTGTTCACATCTACGGACTCCAGCGGCAGCGAGGCTAATTCCGCTTGCGACGTAGCAGGCCCAGGCCGCCCAAGGCCAGCAAAGTCACCGTGGCGGGTTCGGGCACGTCGGTAAAAGAAACGTCGTCGAAATAGCCCGTCTGCGAGCCGAACTTGGTGTCCAGTTCGATTATGTTGTATCCGTACGTCGTCATGGAATTGTGCGAGAAGGTCAGAACCCCGTCGATGTAGAAGTCCACGGTGTTGGTGCCGTCTGCCAGTGCCGACCCGACCACGATCCGGCCCTGGTGCCAACCCATCGTCCGGGTGGTGTTGGTGTTGAAATATGACGTGCCGGAATACCCATCCGTGGCTCCGATCACGCGTGCTTGATACTTGCTGCTGTCGAATCCTGCCGAGGCGTTATACGGGGCACCCAAGGACAGCCGCTGAATCTGCGTGGATGAATTGAGGCTGCCCGTGCCGGGGTAGTCGGTTGCCGAAGGGGCCGTATTGTAGAACCCCAACGCCGCGTAGTCCCTGAAGTTTGTTCCGCCCGGACCCCAAGGGTCGTAGAAGTACCATTGCAGACTGATGCCCCCGGTGTAGGGGGCCCCGCCGTTCAAGCGATAGGCCAGGTTATACCAGTTCTGGTCCAGGTCCGCTCCGCTCACGTTTGCTCCGCGAAGCATCTGATTTCCACTGAACGGGGAGACGCCGTTGTCGATGCCAACCACCTGGCCGTTGGGAGGAGCAGGCCCAAACCAGGGGTTGCCTGCCCCGTTGGGAGCCGCGTTGGGGCCGCCCGATAGGTTCTTGTCCAAGGCCCCGAGGTTGTAGCTCTCGAAGCCGTCGGAGAATGTCGCAGCGGAGCAGATCGTTTCACTACTCAGCGCCATTGCGACTACAACTGCTGCGAACAATGTCAGACGTTTCATCTCTGCACTCCTTGGTGACACAGGTAAGGATCAGGTGTCACCCGGATATCTTCCAAAACCCTGTCGGGGGAGTGACCTCTGGTTTGAACTGCCGCCATAGACAAAAGCAGCAGACACCTCCGTAACAGACTAGACAAGTGTATATAAACGGAGCGGACCTGTCAACACAGAAGATGCTTTAGAGCGAGGATTCTTTAGCCCCGCCGAGCTGGGCAAAACTGATGCTCCCTGCCGGGACAACGGGGACATCATACAGGTTTTCGTGTCCTCATTTTGTCTTCTTGGTCTTTCGGCAGTTCGGGAACGACGACGCGTGCTAATCTGGCCATGCCCGCAACCCTACCCGCCACTCCCACCGCCGCAACCATAAAACCTGTATGGTGTCCCCGGACTATGGAAACTGAAGATCGTAAATTGGAAGTTCCTGATTGTCTGGCTCCAGCGGCGGACAATGGCCATATTGACCTAAATACTTATCATTGCTGTGCTTATAATACACTCGTTGTTTGAATTACGCGCAAAACAGACAAGAAAGGA
>JAJFVE010000053.1 GCA_021371965.1 Planctomycetaceae bacterium | reverse complement strand
GCCGTGACCGTGCAGGCCGACATGATCTACACCCTGACGGTGGCGACCGGGCGTCCGGCCAATCTGCCGTTCGACCTGACGCAGTGGGACATCTACCTCTCTGCCGGCAACGACGCCAACAGCACGCGTCTGGGGACGCAGTGGATCACTCCCTCCAGCGTTCCCGCAGGCACGTTCGTCGACACGACGCTTGTCGTCGACCCGACCGGCCTCGACCCCTCGCTGATCGGCAAGAACCTGATCGTCGTCCTCCACGACAACGACGGGTTAAACGGATACCCCTCGGCCGGATACCACTTTGACAACGTCCGCCTGGATATCTCGCCCATCCCCGAACCGGCAACGATGAGCCTGCTGGCGCTGGGCTCTCTGGCGGCGCTGATGAAGAGACGTCGCAACAACTAAGCGACCGTCCGCTCAAGGACGGCCTGTCGATGCGGCAACGGGCGGCGTGCCTGGGGAGCGGCCGCCCGTTTCCATTGCAGCCGGCCTCAATGGCCGATGGGCGAAGGTCCGCCTTGTTTTGCCAGACGACTGTGGTAATAATTCCTGGATAAGATGGCATGGACTTTCGGCCTCTCATACCATCGCAGCAACTGTTGTCAAGGAGTCTCCAGGGCAAGGCAGAATGAGAAGCAGGGCCTTTACATTAACGGAGTTGCTGATCGTTATCGCCGTGATGGCGATTCTGGCGACGCTGTTAATCCCGGCCGCCTCCAGCCTCCTCGGGCGCGTCAACGAGACGACCTGCGCTGGTCAACTTCGCGCCATCGGCAGCGCGGCCGCCCTGGCGCAGCAGGAGGGCAAGGCCAACGGCAAGATCAGCACGGTCAACTGGCAGGTCACGCTGTTTCCCAAGGTCGACAACGCGGCCAAGGTGTTCCTGTGCCCCGACGGTCCGGTGCCAGTGTCCGAAAGCAGCGAGGAAGATCCTCCCAGCGCCCCGGTGCCGGGCGGTCCGGGCATCGCCGCACAATACGTGCTGTGCAAGGTTTTCGGCGGCTGGGGCGTGTGGTATTCGAGCGACTACGCCGGCTGGCCCATCGGCGGGGTGCCGCTGGATGACGACAGCCCGTGGATCATCCACTTCTCGCAGCACCAGCGCGACACGATTACGGCGGGCGACAGCTACGGCGGGCAGACTCCGCGGCGATACCTGGGCGACCCGGAAGCGTTCTGGTTCGTCTGGTACACCGATCTGAACCGCTGGGGGCCTCCCTCCTACATCTACGAACCCGACGGCACGGGCGTATCGTACTGGGCCCTCAACGTCGGCTGGTTCGCCGGTCGATACTGCAGCTACTTCATGAAGACCGAGCCCGCCGCCGGAGGCGAGAGACTCTGGACGCACTGGGAAGCCGCCTCGGCGCCGGGGCATCTGCTGACACTGATCAGCCAGGCCAGCGAGACGGTCGTCACCAACAAGGGCCCGACGCGGTTGATTTCGGGCGCGGCGTTCTCGATGAGCATGCTCCACGGCCTGTGGGTCAGCGAGACGCGGATATATCCGGTGCCCCAGCCCGGCCAGACCATCGGCGACCTGACGTGCGGTCCGGGCCCGCTGCTGATCAACGCCAAGTGCCAGATGAGCCAGTTGTGCCCGAACTACCCGCACTGGGAGAGCCCCTGCAACGGCCGCGACGACTGGATCGTCCTTGGCGGCGGCTCGGGCGGGGATGAAGGCTCGGGCGGCGCCGACGGCAGCGCGCAAAGCGGGTTCAACTGCACCAACTACGGCATGAACTCGCAGGCCGGATCGATGTCTCGCCTGGAGCAGATCTTCGCGATGGACTACGGCGACACGGTCGTCAAGCCTGAGGAAGATAACTGGACGGCCCCGACGTGGGACGCCGACGGCGACGGACAGGTGGACTTTGCCCGCCACCGCGGGCGCGTCAACGCGCTGCTGGTGGACGGTTCGGTGCGGTCGATGGCGCCGGCTGACATCGACCCCCAGTACGAAGACCTGCGCAACCGCTTCTGGATGCCCTGAGAGATCCCATGGCTCTGACGAGACGCACCAAAATCATCGCGGTCATCGGCGTCGCCCTGTGCGCGGCCGCGGGTGGATGGCGCCTCTTCAATGCCGGTGGACCCGCCCAAGCCGACCTGAGCGACGCTCGCCGCGCCATCCAGCGAAAAGACTACGATACGGTCGTTCGGATCGTCCGCGATCGGCCGACGAGCGATGCCCGGAGCTACGTGCGGTCATTGGGGCGCCAGCTTGGCGCCCAGGCGGCGCCGGTGCTGACGCGCCTGCTGGACCCGACCGTCGAACCTCGCGACGAGGTGCGGGCCTGGAGCGCGACCGCTTTGAACACGACCATCCCCGCCGACCAACCCAAGGACCTCAAGGACCCGGCCATCCAGGCGCTGGTGAACGCCCTGCATCACGACCAGGCCCCCGTCGTGCGAGCCTCTGCCGCCACCACCCTGGGACACACCCGGACGTGGCGAACGATGGAAGATCTCTTTGGGGCGATGGACGACCCGGATGCCGCCGTCCGCCGTGCCGCGGCAGGGGCGGCCGCCAAAATCCTGCGCATCGAGCTTAACTACCGCCCCGACGCCCTGCCGGAGCAGCGCAAAGAGCAGATCCGCAAGCTCCGACTCTGGTGGAGCAATCCCGAGAACAGCGGCCTCGTTGGTGGATACTACGACGGCGGGCGATTCAAGAAGGTCTACAAAAAGTATTCCCGCTAGCGCGCCGGGGTCTTATCGTCGCCCGCATCAAGCCGCGCGCTGTTCCGCCGGGGCATTCCACTGCTGCCACTGCGAGCAGGTGTCGCTGCGGCGGCGGGCAAAGCCCCTCCAGCGTTCGGTGCATGTACCGGCGGCACTGTCAGCTACAGCCGTGATCTCGCCCGTGTTCTTGAATGCCCGGTGCCCGCGCCAGAATGCGCAGGTGCCGCAGGTGTTGCCGCTGCAGGTTTGCTCGCCCATAGATTTCCCTTTCCCACCCATCAGGCATATCGGCTCAGTGCGAGGGCGAATTCACTTTGAAGTCCGCACGCTCGCCAATCATCGCTGCCCCCGCCAGAATGCGCAGGTGCCGCAGGTTCCGCCGCAGTTATGACAGTCCATCAAGAGGCCCTTTCCCATGATCGTTAGAATCTCCAAATCTCCATGGGCGACATCGGCATCGCAATAGGAGGGCTTCAACTAGCCCCCCTTTGCCAAAGGTGATGCGTGGGAGTTACAATACGCACATGGGCAATTACCTCGTCGCTTTGGGGCTGGTGGCCGCAGGGGCGTTGGCCGGGCTGGCAGCGTTCATCGTTCTCTTCATTGCGATCGTGCGCAAGAACAAACGACTTGGCAGGCTGGCAGCGTGGATCCTGGTCGCGTCCGTGGCAGCGGCCGGACTGGGCGCTGGGGTAGGCGTCCGACAGGGATATCGGGACCTGAAGTCGGCGGCTGACACTGCTCGCGCCAAGATGCGCCAGAGTTGTCGCGCAACGAAGTCGGCCGGATCTGCTGCCAAATCGAAGGCAGATTCGGCGATCGCGTCGGCTGCGCGGTCCGCTTTCATGGGCGCGGTGAAGTGGTTGATAGACGCCGGCACCGCCGATGACTTGTTCAACACGCTCAAAGAAGCGAAGGCGGGAAACGAATCCAATGCCCGCTGTTGGTTCACGATGGGCACAGGCCTGGAACTGCCTGCTCAGGCCAAGTATCTCGGCGGACGCGACTACTTCGGCTGGTGGTCCGACATCAGTATCGCGGTTCAGACCCCACTGGAGTTCAAGGCGCAGCTCGATCGAGCTCTGCCGCGCGAGGGCGACGCATCCGGCATGCAGGCCGATGCTGGGGTGCTGGCTGATCTGCCCCGATGGAATACCGCCATTTCGGCCCAGGGCGTGGTCTTCTACAGCATCACTACCGGTAACATCGACGAGGGCGGGTTCCACACGATGATCGCCCTCGACGCCCAGGGCGTGATGTACTGCCATATCGTGGAATACGTACCGTAGGACCCGATCCTGGTCGAACAACATCCAAGGGCGGCGTCGTTGCCGCGGCACTCCAAGGGGCTCTACCGGCTACCGACTACTGGCTACCGGCTACGGTTGTCATCACTCGGCGTCGTAATTCACGACCCCTTCTTCGTTGTAGCGTTTGAGGATTTCGGCAGCCGTAGGGGACTTGTCGTCCAGGGCGGCCTGCGTGTGCTGACTGGTGCCCCAGGTCCATGCCGGCGGTGCGAAGTGGTGCAGGCCGCGGCTGGCTGGGTTGCTGATGGTCTTGAGCTCCCAGACATCGACCTTCTTGAAGGTGGCCGCCCCGCCCTCGGCGAGCGCCGAGACCGCGCCGGGCTGATCGACCTTGACAGCCTTGGTCATGCGGTAGAGGTCGTTGCCCAGAATGCTCAGGCGGTCCTTGTCGATCAGGATATGCCACTTGATTGTCGTGCCGACGGGTATCTTCGGCGTCGGCAGTTTGGAGGCCGCGGCGAACGAGAACGGCACCGGCGCTCCGGCCACGTTGACGGCCGCGCCGTCGAACGTGATCTCAATGGCGTCCTTCTTGCCGATTCGCAGGCCGACTTTCTTGCTGGCCCCGGGGTCGATCTCGGCGATGATCTCGACGGACTCGGTCGCCACCGCGGCCGACACGGCCAGCGAGGCGCTGAGCGTCTTGTCTGTCAGTGTATGCTGTTTGAGGCGGCGTTTTTCCATCGCGGGGATGGTCACGCTCTTGAAGTATCCCAGCAGCGAGCTGTTGCCGTAGGTCATCGGCCGCCGCTCGACCATGTCGATGGCGGTCTCGGTCACGATGCCGTTGGCGATGCCGTAATTGGTGAACGCCGGAACGCCCGCCAACTTGGCGAACAGCGGCACGTGCGTGTGCCCAGAGCAGACCTGGTCGACGCGGTACTTGTGCAGGGCCCTGAAGAACTCGGCCGGAGCGTCGTAGCAATGCACCAGCAGGACGACGCGATGGTCCTTGGGCATCGCCGCCAGGTCCTTCTCGAGGAACTGCACGCCGATCTTCGGGATCATGTCGGTGTAGTTCTTGGGCGGCGCAACCTTCTCCATGTAGTCGATCGAGACGAAGTGTATGCCGGCGTAGTCGAACGACCAGCGCACCGGCCCGCAGTGCTTCGTGAAGGCCCCCCACCCCACCAGCGGGTCGGAGTCCATCTTCGCTCCGCCCTCTTCGCCCACGAAATCGTGATTGCCCGGCGAGAAGAACATCGGCACCGGGAAGGCTTTGGCTTGGCCGTCGATGCTCCGGAACATCTCCTCGGCGCCTTTGTGGGTGGCGTAGCCCATGTCGCCGGTGTTGAAGATGAATTTGGCCATGGGCTTGGCGGCCGCGGCGTCATGCGTGTAGTGCTCGCCGTACATCTTGCCGCTGCCGTGGTCGTCGCTGGCGTGCAGGAAAACGAAGGGCAGCTTCTGCTCGTCAGTTCGCAGCTTGAAGTCCACGCCCTTGGCGTCGGTCACTTCGCTCAGGCGGTACCACCATTTGCCCGCCGGCCACGTGTTGCTCGGCCAGCAGACGCTGACGGTCCGCGCGGGGCGGTACGGGATCATGTAATCGTCGGCGATGGTCAGGCTGTACGACCCGTCAGCCGTGGTGACGGCGAAGGCTACGCCGTCGGTGACTCGCACGCCGGCCAAGGGCTTGGAATCGAGGGTGACCTTTCCGCTGACAGCCGCCGGCGCCTCGGCCAGGACGGGGCAGACCACCAGAGCGATCATCAACGCGACGCAGACGAATCTGATCATGATACAAACTCCTGTACAGGCATGATGGCGCCACGCACAACTCCGTTGTGCGTGCCCCACTCTTCAACCCCGACGGCAATTGCCGGTGTCGCAGCAGTCCAAGCCTCAAGGACCGCATTGTATCAGATACGCCCAGTTGACCAGGACAGCCGCAACAAAGATGGACATTGCAGCCACGCGTTCACGCGGCCCAAGCTGCACTTGCACCTGTCGCCGCAGCAACATCCGCACCACCAGGGCGGCCGCGGCGAGCAAGCAGATGATCGCGGCCAGTGGATTGAACGCAACAGCCGCCAGGATATCGCCATGGAGCAGGCACACGAAGGACCGCGTGCCGCCGCAGGCGGGGCACGGTAACCCCGTCAACCGCTTGAGCAGGCAAGTGGTGGTATTGATGTGAAAGGCTCTTGCGATGAACTCCATCGCGAGCATCACGATACCCCAGACGGCGACGACGACAACGGCCGCTCTGTTGTGGCGCGGGATGCGCTGGGCTTTGACCCATGCAAGTCTCATCGCGAGGCTCTGCGAACAGTAATACCCGCGCGCCGCATCTCAGAGGATGCGGCGCGCGGGACTCAACGCACACGTCTTCAGGAAACTGCCGCTAGACTGCCGGCGGCGCCGTCGGCGGGACGGCCGGACCCACGTACTGAGCCTTGCCGAAGCCAAGGATCGGCCAGAAGATCGGACCCAGCAGGGCCAAGCCGACGCCAAAGCCTGCGCTCTGAGCGAAGCTCTTGGCCACATCAATACTCACGATAAACAGCATGACGATATTGATGCAGGGAATCAGGAACAAAACCACCCACCACACCGGACGCCCGACCATCTCCAGCATAACGATGATGTTGTAAATCGGGATGATCGCAGCCCATCCGGGCTTCTTGGCCTTGGCGAAGGCCTTCCACATGCCCATGATGACAACCACAAGGACTGCAATGTAGAGCAACCACATGACGCACCCGCACAGCAGGGCCAGCAATCCACCGCCAGTTTGAACTGTTGTTGTATCGTCCATAGGTGTTCTCGCAATAAGGGGCATCGATCCCGGCCACGGTGACCGGACTTGTTGCCAAGACACTACTTCGCCACTACCCCGCTGTCAAAGGACTTTCCGATAGATCCTTGGCATAACTTCCTGACTGCAGGATTGTTGCTGGCCCCCAGCCGTCAAGAACACCGGGGCTGCCTGCTTGATCGTGTCGCCAGCAACCGGTAGCATCGTCTTATGCCGACTGAGCCTTGCGAGTCTGGACCGGCCCCTGCCGCCTGGTGGGTGCGGGCGATGCCCGCCGCCGCTATCGCTGCGTTGGTGCTGGCGACGGCGTGCGGGGGGCTGACGTTTGTCTGGGACCACGACACGCATTTTCATCTGGCCTGCGGCAAGTGGATGCTCGAGCACGGCCGCGTGCTGGGCACCGATCCCTTCAGTGTGCCCGACCAGGACCGTTGGCTCAACATCCAGTGGCTCTTCCAGGTGGTGATCGCGGCGCTGCACGGCGTCGGCGGATGGGAGGCGCTGTCGGTCCTCAAGTCGGCCTTGGCGGCGGGCATGATGCTCTCGCTGCTGCTGGCGCTGCGGCGGCACGTGCCGATGTGGTGGCTGGCCATCGCGTGCGGCCTGACGATGTACGTCGCCCTGTCGCGCGTCCGCGTGCGCCCCGAGCCCTTCACCATGCTGTACCTCACGCTGATGTTGATCGCCCTGGAGGCCGTGCGGCGCGGCAGCTCCGCGCGGTGGCTGTGGCTGCTGACGCCGATGATGATCGTCTGGGTCAACATGCAGGGCCTGTTCATCCTGGGCCTGGGCGTGCTGTGGGCGGCGATGGCCGCCGCGGCCCTCGAGCGCTTCCTCCTCCACCGCCCCGGCGGCAACCTCGTCGGCCAGGAAAGCCTCGTCGCCGCGCTGGCCGCCACCGCCGGCTGCCTCGTCAGCCCCTGGCCCGTCGAGGCGCTGAGCCAGCCCTTCCTGCTGCTGACGCGCATCTCCGGCGAGAATGCCGTCTACACGTACTTCGTCAGCGAGCTGAGCCCGACCTGGCAGGCGCCGCTGAACCAACCGGCCGCCCTGACGCTGCTGGGCCTGACGCTGCTGGCGATGATCGTCAACCGCCGGCGCACTGCCGTGGTCCACTGGCTCTGGCTGGCGATGTTCGCCGCCCTGGCGGCGATGGCGCTGCGGAACATCGGCCTGCTCTGGCCGGCCTGCGCGTACCTGCTGGCGTGGCACGGCGGCGAGATCGTCTCCCGCATCGGCAATCGACTGCGACCGCCCGCCTGGATCAGCGCCGCGGCCGCCGGCGTCGTCGCAATAGCGGCACTTGCCGCAGCCGCCGGGTACGCCACCGAGTGGACGCTCCGAGCCGCGGGCAGTTCGCAGCGGTTCGGCGCGGGGCGGCAGGTGGAGAACTTTCCCATCGCCCAGGCGGAGCTTCTCAAGGCCCTGCCCGCCAAGGGCGATGTCGCCAGCCTCAACTTCGGCGACGCCAGCGCGTTCATCTACCACGCCTGGCCGCAGCGGTTGATCTGGATGGACGGCCGCCTCGAGGCCCATTCGCAGGAGCGATTCCAGCGATATCACGATCTGGCCAACCACGATTTCGCCAGCGTCGCCGCCCTCGACGCCAGCCGCCAACTGCCCGATAGCGTGCGGTTCTATTTCGTCGGGCAGGGCGACGGGTTGCGGCTCTCGATCTTCACCCAGTCCGACCGCATGAGACTGCTGTGCGTCAGCCCGGCCGGGGCGTGCTTCGTCCGCACCGACTGGACCGCCCCGGGCCCGCTGCCGCCGCAGGGATCGAACCTGCGCCGTCAGTTCGACCACCCCATGACGCCCGACGGCGGCATCGAGGGTTGGCCGATGGCGCGGCGGCGGTGGTATCGCCAGAACCCCACGCCCATGATGTACCGCGTCGGCCAGATGCTCATGTGGCTGGGCCGCCAGCCCGACCGCGCCTCGCCGCTGCAGATTCTCCCGCCGCCCAGCCCTGTGCAGGAGCACTGCAACCTGCTGGGCGTGCGATTCCTCTCGGCCGCGGCCGTCGAGGACGTCCAGCGACCCGAGATCACCGACGGCATGCTCGCCCAGGCCCTGCAAGTGCGGGCGATCTACGACCACATCGAGCCCTCGGCGCTTCTGCCGGCCGACATCAACTCCGCCCGCTCGCTCTACCTTTACAGCCGCCTGCCCCTGGCCGCGCTGTCGCCCCACGACCTCGGGCAGTTCGGCCCCCAACGCATCCGCGCCATGAGCGAGGCCCGGCAGTTCGATGGCGCCGCCGTGGCCGTGACCGAACTGCTCCGGTTCTTCCCGCCGCGCGAACGAGTCAACCCGCCGGACTGGTACGCCGCCCTGCGAAATGCGATGAACGACGCCCTGAACCGCTCGCGCGGCAGCCTGGCTGAAAATGAGCACCTGGACTCGCTGCCCCCCAGCCGCGCCGCGGCCGTCATGGCCGCACCGGCGTACGGCCTCATCGACCAGGCTATTGCGGCCGCCGAGACCGCCCCGCCCGACGACGCCGACGCCGCCCGCACACTGGGAGACCTGCGCTTGCGAAAGGGCCAGCCCGCACAAGCCCGCACCGCCTACGAGCGTGCCGCCAAGGTCATCGGCACGCGCAGCCCGCTCCGCCTGCGCCTGATCCTCTGCGACTGGGTCGAAGGCCGCCTCTGGTCCGCCCACGAGGCGCTGTCCGCCCTGACCGCCGCCCCCGAGCCTCCCCATGCCGAGTGCTACTACCACGCCACGCTGCTCGAACAACTCGGCCTCTACGACCAGGCCCGAGCCGTCGCCCTCAAAGCCCGTCCACAAGACCCCAACGTCAAAGAGTACATCGAGCGACTATTGGCAAGGCTGCCCCTGGAGCAGTAGCCGGTAGCCCGTACCCGGGTGCCACGCACAACTCCGTTGGGCGTGTCCCTGATCACTGGTATCCGATCACTGCCTTATCTTGCTTTCCGTGCCGCGGACGAGGCGGGCGATGTTGCCGCCGTGGCGGATGATGATCAGGGCGATCATCGCTGTCGAGAAGGTCACCAGCGGCCACAGCTCCGCCAGGGGCCAGCCCCGCAGCATCGCGATGGCGGTCATCAGGGGCACGAAGGCGGCCGAGGCGATCACGCTGCCCATCGAGACGTAGCGGCTGACCAGCGTCACGAGCACCCACACCGCCAGGGCGGCCAAGCCGGCAAAGGTCATGTACGGATAGATCCCCAGCACTACGCCCAGCGCCGTGGCGACGCCCTTGCCGCCGCGGAACTTCAGCCAGAAGCTGAACACGTGCCCCAGCACCGCCCCCGCGCCCGTCAGCAACCAGCATAACTGCGTCCCGGACGAGGGCATGCCCGCGCCGTCGTGGCAGATCAGCACGGCGGCGAAGGCGGCCGCGAAGCCCTTGCCCACGTCCAGCGCGAAGCAGAGATACCCCCACCGCCGCCCGAGCACGCGCCCGACGTTGGTGGCCCCGACGTTGCCGCTGCCGCTCTTGCGAAGGTCCACGCCCTTGGACCGCGCGATGATCACGCCCGTCGGCGTCGAGCCCAGCACGTACGCCCCCAGCGACAGCAGCACCATCTGCAAAACATCCGCGCCCGTCATCGCCGCGCCCCCTCGTACGCCGCCAGAAGCTCGCTCACGTGGCGGTCCATGGTCACGGTTTCGGCCGCGGCTGCGCAGGCCTGGCTGCACCGCGCCCGCGTTTGCGGGTCCATCATGGCCTCGAACGCCGCACCGATGGCCGCGCGATCTCGCGGCGAGGGCACGACGATTCCCGCCCCGCCGGCCAACAGCTCGGCCGCCCCGTTGTATGCCGTGGTGATGGACGGCAGGCCCCAACGGACAGCCTCAAGCACGACGCGGCTGCACGGGTCGTACCAGCTCAGTAGCGTGCAGGCGTCGGCCGCGGCGTACCACTGCGCGACGTCGGCCGTCCATGGCAGGAAGGAGACCAGCCGCCCCACGTCGCGCAGGCCCGCGTGGCGCTGGTAGCCCTCATGCATCTCCTGCCCGACAACGACCAGCCGCACCGCGCGCGGCGATTTCTTGTGATACCACCAGGCGAAGGCCTCGATCAGCTTGTCGACGCCCTTGAGGGCCAGGTTCTTCGCCACCGTCAGAAAGACCACGTCCGACGACGTGGCGCCCAGCGAGTATCGCAGGCGCTGGCGCCAGTCGGCCCGCTGCTGCTCGTCGGCGGCGGGAATGTCCACCGCGTTGTAGACGATCTTCACCCCTTCACTGCGGTGGTAGTACTGCTCGAACTCGGCGGCCACCATCGCGCTGACGGGCAGGCACAGGGTTTTCGGGTCGGCCACCACCTGCCGCTCGAGGTCGGTCATCTTGCGTCGCAGCGGGCTGATCTCGCGCAGCATGTCGCCCACCATGGCGCTGATGAATCCGTGCCGGCGGCGGCTGGCGGCCGCCTGGCCCGGCACGGTGCCGCCGCGCGGCTGATACACGTGCGCCCCGGGCACGGGCAGCGTCGAGTGGACGATGTCGTACCCGCCGGCGGCTGCCTCGTGCTGTACGTCGGTCACGAAGTTGCCCAGCAGCGAGACGCTCAGCGGTCCGCGGCGCCCGAAGGCCTTGAGGCGAACGCCCGGGTGCGCCCACGAGCCGCTCTGGCAGAGGATGGTGACCTCGTGTCCGCGCGCGGCCAGGGCGGCCGCCGTCTGGGCCGTCGAGGTCTCGCGCCCACCGCGAAAAATATCCATGCGTTCAATGACCAGGGCGATCTTCATGCGTTCTTCTGCCGAGCCTTTCGTTCATGACGCCGCTGCTGTTGGCGGGCGATGCCGGCCGCCTTCGCTTCCACCGCCGCATCCAGCGCCGCCCGCTCCGCCGCGCTGCGGCCGAGGGCGTAGTGTTCCATAAACACCGGCCACCATCGCCCTGCCCACGCCGGCGGCATCGAGTACTTGAGCTGGCCGAGGTCCTTGACGATCCACCGCCGCATCCGCCACGAGGCCGGGCGGAACATCCGCGCCAGATCGATCAGGTACAGGTCGCACCCGCCGTCGCCCTCATGCAGGAACACGTGCGCGGCGTACAGGTCGCGGTGCACGTACCCCGCCCCATGCAGGCGGCCGACGACGCTCGCCAGCTCCACGGTCACGGCCTCGATCATCTCCGGGGACGAACGGGCGAGGAAGTCGTCAAAGCACCGCTCCATCGCATCGCCGGGCACAGCCGTCACGACGATGTAGCTCCGCCGCGGCAGCAGGCCCTTCTCCTGCCCCCAGGCCAAGGCCTGCATCGTGGGCACCGAGGCGCTGCGGGCGGCTGCGATGTTCGCCGCCTCGGACATGCCTGCGCAAGGCCGCCCGCGCAACACGCGCTTTGCGGCGTGCCAGAGCGACTCGGGACCGTACCGCTTGAGGTAAAGCGTGACGAGACGCTCGTCGCCGCAGGCCAGCTCCAGCCGCGTGCGCCGGCGATGGCCCAGCAGCGGCTTGTTCAGGTCGCTGCCGCCCTGCCAGGCGAATGCCCCCTGAACGCTGTCGAGGCCCTGGGCCCGCAGGGCGTCGAGCACCGAAGCATCGCATGTCTCGCAGGCGATCATGGGTGGTCCTGCTCCGATTGGAGGTCAGGGGCGCGCACAGCGGAGTTGTGCGTGGCGCCAGGGGGTTCGTCCAGCAGGGCCAGGGCCTGTTCGAGCACCATCTCAGGGCTGATGGCGGCCATGCACTGGTGGTATATCGGGCCGGGCGGTCGGTCGCACATTTTGCGCTGGCAGGGCGAGCAGGGCACGTCCACGCGCAGGATGCGCTCGCGCGGGTAGTCGATCTGCGCCCAGACCGGATCGGTGCTGCCAAACAGCGTCACGACGCCGGCGCCCATCGCCGCGGCGATATGCCGCACGCCCGTATCGCCGGTGACGACCAGGCGGCACCGCTTGACCAGGCCTTTGAGCAGGCCCAGCGAATTGTCGCGATCGGCGAAGTTCACCAGCGGCTCGTGCCGCATCGCCAGCGCAACCTGCGCCGCGATGCCCCGCTCGGCCGGCGAGGCGTTGATGACGATTTGAGCCCCGCGCCGCTCGATCAGCGCATCAGCCACTGCCGCGAACCGGTCCAGTTCCCACATCTTGCTGGGCCCGAACGAGGCGCCGGGATTCATCAGGACCAGCGGGCGCGATTCGTCGGCGCCGGCCTGCGCGAGCAATTCCGCGGCCGCGCGGTCGTCCTCGTCCCGCACGCCCAGCGACATGGCCCGCGAGGCCGGCTCGATGGCAAGCATCGCGGCCAGGCGGACGTAGTACTCGATGGTCGGCACGGGCACGAGACGCCCCCTGTCATCGCGGAAGGGCAGCATCGCATGGCTGAGCAGCCATCCGCGCCCGTCGCGGGCATAGCCCACGCGGGTCTTGATCCTGCCCAGGCGCGCCGCCAGGGCTGCGCGAAAGCTATTGGGCAGCAGCAGCGCCGCGTCGAACTTTCCCCGCCGCAGCGATCGCCCCGCCCGAAGCACGCCCAGCACTCCGCCGTCGCGGGCGTCAAGAATCGTCTCGTCGGCCCAGCCCGCCCCGTCGGCAGCGGCCAGCGAAACAGCCCGCCCGAAGTGCGCGATGTGCGCCGC
>JAJFVE010000143.1 GCA_021371965.1 Planctomycetaceae bacterium | reverse complement strand
GCGTCCTGGCCACGCGACACGCTGACCATGAAAAGCGGCTCGGTGGCGCCCGGGGCGAAGATGGCGACGTGCAGGGCGTTGGTCGGAGATTCGCCAAGGGCATGCAGCAGGCTCGAGAGGCTGGGGATCTCGGTGATCTGGTTCTTCAGGACGTGGCTGGGCAGTTCCAGGCCGGTTTGTGCGTTGCTCATGTTATGCGGCCTCCTGGCGCGGCGTGTGCTGGTTGAGGGTGCGGATGGCTTCGACGACTTCGATCAGCTCGCGACCGGGGCGGGCGACGGCCAGGCGGTTGCGGTGGTAGATCACGCCGACCATGTCGGATTGTTCGCGAATCGTCAGGGTGGCGCCCGTTCCGGCGATAGTGGCTCGCAGGTCGTGAAGGGCCTTGTCGGCGAGGGATTCGTCGGTCACGTTCTTGATGGGGACAAGGACGGGCTGCGACTCGCGGTCGAGCTCGTCTTTCAAGAGCTTGATAGCGCCGTTGAGGGCCTGGATGCTTTCGACCGGGCTCTGGTTCTCGAGGTCGATCCCGGATTGCTGCAGGGCGATCGAGATCGCTGCAAGCTGGTTCTGCAAGTCCTGGACGCTCCGCGTGAGGCCAGCAACCCGGAGTCGGATGGCCTCGGCGACCTTGTCGGCCGGCAGGTCGTCGGGCAGAGATAGGACATGCCGGATGTCGTCGAGCGGGTCAGTCGGGCCACCGCTTGAAGTCATGGCTACGATCATCGGGGCAGGAGCATCCGTCTCGCCGCCCTCGCTGTCGCCGACATCGGAGAAATAGAGCCTGCACAGCGGGTGATGATCGCCAGGTGAGCACAGCGGCCCGCCGCACGAAAGCGGGATGCCCATTTCACTGGTGGGCTCCGATGGCTGAAACGCCACGCTGGCCGGGTCATACTCCGGCGGCGGCGGGATGACGACCTCGTCGGCCTCGCGGGCGCCGTCTTCCAGGCCCGCGGCCGCATTCTCTGCCGGGTGGTTCAGCAGGTAGTAGGTGAGGTAGTAGTCGCGGCCCCCGGGGCGTTTCTGGTCGCCATCGGCGATGATGTGCTTGGTGGTGCCCGTATGCCGGCCGGTCATGCTCTTGAGGCGCTGCGACACAACCTGGCTGGTGAGCGGCTGGCCCGGGTTCTCCGCGTTCAGCATTGCCGTCAAGGCTTCGGCGCGGAATTCCGTTTTGGGAGGGTGCTTCTGCATCAGCGCAAGCAGCTCGTTTGTGAGGGCGCGCGGCTGGATGGCAGGCTTGACGGTCTTCATAGCCGGACGATCAGCGCAGGGCGGGGTAAGCCCTTCTCCGGTGAACCAGTATTTCATGACGGTTTTTTTCTTGCCGTCGCCGACTTTGCGGCTGTCGATCTGCTTGTCGGTGCGCAGGGCGTTGAGGATGTTCGCAACGCGGCCCTCGCCGAGCTTAGTTGCCGTCGCGATTTCGTCGGCGCTCTGGAGAGTCGTCGCGGCTTTCAGGTGCGCGACAACCTTGTCGCGCGGAGTTTCCATCGTGGTCATTTTTAAACCTCGGTGTCGGTGAATTCGGTCTGCACGTCATAGGGCGTGCAGGGGGAGTGGAAGGCCGGGATGGTCGGAATGTTGAGGATGAGACGCTCAGCGTCTTCCAGGGCTTTCATAGCGCGGCGCAGGGTCGGAAGGCAGGCGGCTATCTCTTCGGTGGCGGCGGCCTGGGCTAGGCCGGACGCCTCGAGGAGAAGCACGCGGGCCTTTTCGTGGCCGGAAAGGATCACGGGGCTTGTGGTCATTTGCGTGTTTGCGTGAATGCGCTTAAAAAATCGGATCGTGCTGGATGCCGCCGAGAGCTGCGATTACGCCATCCAGAACCCTGGAGAGCTCGCCGGACATGATCGCGAAATCTGCTTCGGCCTGCATGTCTTGGCTCTCGGCCTTCTGCGCGGCCTCTTCCTTGATCGCATCCAGGAAGGCGAGGCGATTCAGCTTGCCTTTCTCGGTCAGCACGAAGCTGACGCGGTCGTCAAACGTCAGGCCCAGCGTTTCCGGCAACTTTCCGGCGGCGAGGTGGTCTTGCACGTCTTTGCCGTCGAGCGCGTGGTGGGCGTAGCGAACCGTTGCCCGCTCGTCGGTCACTGCAGACAGCTTGCAGTCACGGTCGATAGTGAAGGCGCCCGAGGCTTCACCGGCGGCGAGCCAGGCCGTCATCACCGAAACCGGGCTCAGTGCGGTGCGCAGCATCTTGACGGGGAAAACGTCGAGCGAGTCGCGTAGCGTGTTCAACACGTCTTCGGCATGTCGGTCGCTCGGGGTGTCGATTACCAAGCGCAGGTTGTTCGTGTCGATCCAGGCGAACAGCTTGCGCTTGCGGGTGAAGGCCTTGGCCATCAGTTCCACCGCGACAAACTCCTTGATCTCCTTCAGCTGCTTGCGGCCGACCTTGTAGCCTTGCTGCTGCTCGATCAGTTTGGCCTTCTCGGCGGCCTGTTCATTGACCACAGGCCCCGGCAGCAGTTTGCGCTCGATCATGAGGCAGATCAGGACGTGGCCATTCACATCGAGGGCCATGCGGTCGTCGCCGGTCGGGGAAACCCAGCCGCGGGTTTCCATGTCGCTGGCGCCGCAGGGCATGAACGGTCGAGCGGCGAGCTTCTCGTGAAGCTGCTCGGTGGTGATGCCCAACGAGGCGAGGGCATAGTAGGTGGCGTTTTTGAAGAACATAGCGGAATTTCCTTTTACGCGGCCTGGGCTTGCGGTTCGGCGACAAGCTCGCCGTCCTGAATCCAGTAGGTTTCGATGGTATGAGGCAGGCCACGGAGCGCCTGCTTGAAGGTGCCGAGGGCGATCACCTGGACGCCGGAGTTCGCGGTCACGTCCATCCAGTTGATCACGGCGTCACGGGCAGACACCTCGAGCACGTCCATGCGGTCGGCGAGCATGAATTTCAGGCCGGAGATCGCTGCGATGGCGTAGGCAAGGAGAAAGTCGCAGCGCCACTTCTCGGACTCGCTCAGGAGGCCATACGGGCGGCCGTTGCCCAGCACATCCATGTCCGGCGCGATGGTCACGGTCGGCCACTTCAGATCGTACTCGCGCATGGTCATCGCGTGGCCGGCCATGCCGTGATTGATCTTCTGCAGGGCCTTGGCCATGTACTCGGCGGGGATGCCGTCTGGGCCCAGCAGCTCGGCAGCCTTGGTCCAGGCCTTCACGTCGGCGTGGTAGTTGGCCGCCTTGGCTGTGTTCTCGTCGGCAATGGAGAACAAAGATTGCTTGGCCTCCTGAGCCGAAATCGTGCGGTTGAGGTCGCCGATTTGCGCCTCAAGCTCCTTTACTTGGGCGTCGAGCGCCGTCGTGTCCTCGCTGGTGCCCGGGGGCGGGAGTTCGGACAGGATCACGCGGGCATTCTTGGCTTCGTCGAGCGCGGCGGTGCGGGTGGTGAACATCCGCTCGAGGACGGCCAGCCCCTTCTCGTTTTCCGGCAGGCGGGCCTGTGCTTCGATGTCGACCGTCACGTTCATCATGTCGTCGTATTCGGCCAGGGCTTCGGAGTTGGCGCCGGTGGTCAGAAGTGAATCGCGAAGATCAACGGCCAGGCGGTGAGCGATCTCGGGCAGCACGGGCCGACGGGCTTCGGCGCGACGGCGAAGTTCATCAACCTTCGGGCGGAAATCTTCGAGCTCTGAAATTGCCAGATCAAGCAGCTGCTGGCGGTGTTCGATGTCGTTGGTCAGGGTCTGCAGATGGAGGCGGCGCGCTTCCTGCTTCTCGGCGCTCTGATTGCGATCCTTGATCACGGCAAGTTGGCCGCGCAGCTCGGACGCCTTGGCTTCGAGTTGGGCCCGGGCGGTGACAGCTTCGGCCAAGGCCGCGGTGTCGACCTCGGGCTTCGGTGCGGCCCAGCCTTCGGCCTTGATGCTGCCGTAGTTTTCGCCAGCGATGGCTTTCCACGCGGCGCGGGCTTCGGTGGCCTTGCCGTTGGAGAAAGTGACGGCGGCGTCGAATCCGGAGGCGAGCAGGCCGGATAGCAGGTCGATCTTGTCGGCCGGCAGGCCTTCCTCTGCGAGCCGCTTCGGGATGGTGGGGCCGGCGCCAATCCCGAACAGGGCCTGGATGATGTGGCGGCGGGCATCAGCGGTCAGGCTGGCGAAGGCGGGCGGGTTGATCACCAGCGGCAGGCACGAGGCTTGCGGCTCCTCGAGGCGCGGGGAAATGCCTTCCAGGCTGGGCAGCTTGAAAGTGGCTGCCATCGGCTCGCCGTCCTGGGTGATGCCGACGCTGACAGTCGCGGCCTTGGCGCCTTCGCTGATCAGCGCGGCCATGGCTTTTTTCTTGGGCTCCACGCGGCTCGGAGCCTTGGTGAGCGCCAGGGCGATCGCATCACGCAGGGAGGTCTTCCCCTCGGCGTTGCCGCCCGCGATGATGGTCCGGGCGGCGTTGAACGGGATTTCCACGTTGCGAGCCCCGCACAGGTTGCGGATGGCGATGTGGGTGATTTGGATGGTGGGCATGATGGGCTCCAGGTGGGTGGATTAATCGGCGTTGTAGCGTTTGCGCTGCTGTTGAGTGGCGTTGTGTTGGTCTTGCTGGATGAGCTCGCCTTGCTGGTGCTGGCCGGCGGGGATTTCCATTGCCGCGGCGCGAGGGGGGTCGAGCTGGGCGGGCTGGTCTTGCAGGTCCGCGTCTTGAGTGGCTGGGATGTCTTCCGGCTCCATGCCGGTTTCGATGGTGGTGCGCAGCACATCCACGTCAGAGAAAGCGGCGGTATTGCGGTTCTCGTCCATTGCGACGGCTGCGGCGAGGCGATCACCGGCCTGAATCGGCAGCTGCTTGGCGTGCTTCTTGATTACCGTCTTGGTTGCCATGTCGTCTTCAAACATCACCCACGGGGTTTCGTCGAGCTTGGCCTGTGCTTTGGCGCGATCTTTGTCGTTTTTGGCTTCTTGAACGCCACGAACCAGAGCTTTGAAGGTTTCGGAGCGATCGCGAGCCTTGTAGATTTCAGCAATCGGCAGAACGGTTGCAGCTTCGCCGCCGCCTTTGAGGCGGGTGAAGCAGAAGGCGCCGATGATCTGGCCAGGGTCGCGAAGGGTCTTGGCGAATTTCAGGAAGGACTCGGAGCCCATCATGTGCTCGAAAACGTCGTGTTCGTGGATGGCCGAGGCCTGGATGGATTCGACGTAGCCCGAGCGATAGGCCAGCGTGATGTAGCCACGCGCACCGATCTGGAACTGGCATTCATAAACGTCTTGCCACTGGCCGTCGATCTGCTTGCGGGCTTTGTAGGGGATCAGGAAGGCCTGCTGCTGAGGCGTGTTCGGCTCCAGCCCAAGCGATGCCGACGCCAGCATGGCGCCGATCACGGACTCGGGGCTGCATTGCAGAAGTCGGGGGGTGGACCTGACGCTGCGGGCGACAAGGGCCAGCATACGGTCAGGGTTCATCAGATTGCCGGCGGCCGCTTCCAGTTTCTTTTTCATGGAAGGTGCGGCTAGCATCGTGATCAGGCGCGGCGTCTCGGCGCGCTGCACGTTCTGATTTTGCAGGGTTGCAATGTCGGTCATGGTGGGTGTCCTCTTGCGTGGGTGGGTCAGCGGAATTTGCAGGAGTCCCAACGCGCGCAGAATTTCGGCGAGCACAGGGACGACTGCGGGTTGGGGGGAAACAGGCCGGAGCGGAACATCTCGGCGGCGTAGTGGAGGAGGCCAGGCGAACCAGGCTCGCCGACCATCGCCGCGCGGGCGCCGGTCACAGTGCCTACGGCGGGCTTGTAGTCTCCACCGGTGGGGAGCGCGATGATCTCGGCGGGGAGCGTGCAGGCCTCGCCTGTCTCGTTCTCTTCCAGAAGCTCGTAGGTGCCGAGCTGCGCTTTGTGCTTCTTGGTGACGGCCTGGCCATCCACGACGGAGCGCAGGCCGGTCTTTACGTCGCAGATGCCTTTGCCGGAGCCGGAGGCGATGGTGCGGGCGCGATCCATGGAGCCGGTGAGGCGGATCGTCACGTCGCCGATGGTGATGTCCATCGGGGTGAGCTTCCGCTCCACGGCCAGGAAGGTGTAGCGCGGGCTAATTTCGACGCAGTAGTTCACCAGCGCGATGGCGCCGACCTTGGCGGCCTTGTCGAGCGTCATGTCGGAGCCCGAAAGGTCGTATTCCTGGTCTGGGTGGCGAAGTGCGTCCACCATGACCTCGACAGCGTCGGCCGGCTTGATCAGGTGGCCTTCTAGCTTGGCCGTGTCGAATGCCGCCGATCCGGCGTGAATGGAAGTCCCCAGCAAGGCAGGCATGCCGGCCGGGCGGAACATGCCCAGCAGGTGCTGCGCTTCCCACGAATGGGCGCAATCGAACAGGCGGCCCCACGAGGAGGCTCTGACGGTTGCGGTGGTGTTGGACATTTCTGCTCCCTTGTTGATCTGTGTTCATATTGTAGAACATAGATCAACAAAAAGGAACAAGAAGTTTTGAAAATGAACGTCTGTTCAACAAAACAAGTTTTCTTGTTCCATGGTGAGGCTTCCTTGTTCCATTTTTGGGTGGTTTTGTTCTGGTTTTCAATCATAGCGCAGCTACTGAAACATGCAAGCCTTGAAGTTTTTCAAGGCTATGATTTCACATGGATTTTACTGTTCAAACCTACGTTTAACCTAGTAGGTTCCTAGTTGGTTTTCAAAAATAACCTAGTCGGTTTTTTGGCCCAAAACTGCTGTGTCGGATGGCTTCCATCAAGCCGCGCAACCGTCGCAAGGTTTTGATGTGCCTACGATTTTCGATTTTTCAATCTGAAACCTGATAGGTTTTGCAGCTAAGAATGGTTTTCCCCCATACCCCCTTTCCTATGTTTACTGGAGGGTATACATAGGTTGAAGTATTGAAAAACGATCCCTCTCTCCCCCCTATAGTCCCCCCTCTCTCCCTCACGGCGAGACATGCTGGTCGGTCTGGATTTTGTTCATCGACTGTTGATTGGTGTTGATCGTTTCGTTTGCTTGGGCTAGAATCTGAACGAGATGAACAAAACGAACGGCAAACGACCATGAGCACCATCGAAAACAGCGCTGACGAAACGCCGATCGCTAAGGCGGTGCGCCTGGCTGGCGGCGTCCATGCCTGTTCCCGGCTGATGGGCGTCGCCCCCAGCACCGTTTGCCACCGCGTCAAGGCCGGTCACATGCCGATGCCGGACGCGATCAAGCTCGAGCTGAAGACCGGAGTTGCGGTGGAAGAGATGATCCCCACCGACCTTTTTGGCCCGTGGTTCGCCTACCGCGTTCAGAAGCTGGCGGAGACGGCCAAGGCCGCCTGACGATCAACTCGACAGCGGCGGGCCGGCCAGCCCGAGGCGTGCTTCCTGTCCCTTGCCACGCCGCCCGCTGTCGAACCTACACGCAAGCAAGGGACTCTGAGAGGTTGCAAGGGACATGGACCGGAATCAAAAGCGCAAATGCGCAAATGCGCAAACGCCCGAGGCGGCGGATGCTGCCCGGGAGCGCAAGATTGCCCGGCTCCGCAAGCGCCTGGAGAAAGCGGCTGCTCCTGATCGCGCTGCAATCTGGCTGGCGATGCGTTCCGAAATCCTGGCGCGCTCGCCCGAGCAGATTCGGCGCATGGAGAAGGCCCGGGGGTTGGCGGCATGAAGCAGTACCGCAAAGACCTGACGGCGTTTATCCCCTCCTGCGCGCACCTCACCCTCCTGGAAGAGGGCGTCTACAACCGGCTTCTTGACATCTACTACGCCAAAGAGCGGCCTATCCCGGCCGACATCGAATCGGCGTGCCGGCTGTGCCGGGCCCATACCCCGGAAGAATGCGCTGCCGTTGAATCGGTGCTCCGCGAGTTTTTCACCCTGACCGACGACGGCTGGAAGCAGGCCCGCGCGGAAAAGGAAATCGGGCGGCTTGCGGCTCGCGCAGAGGCTTCCCGGGAGAACGGCAAGAAGGGCGGTCGGCCGGCTGCCAAGCCGCATCAAAGCCCTGATCCTGGGCCTGAAATGCCCGACATGGGGCTGGCTGCCCCGGCGGCCTCTGCCCCCTACCTTGTTGAGCCCGCGAAGCCGAAGAAGGCCCCGGGCGGGCGGGCGGCGACCACGTTCGCCAAGTGGTGCGAAGAGGTCCGAGCCAAAGGCGAAAAGTTCATCAGCGATTACGCGCCGGTCTGGGAGTACGCCAAGAAGGTGAGCCTGCCCGAGGATTTCGTCATGCTGGCCTTCCAGGTTTTCAAGGACCGCTACACGAACGGCGAGAAGGGCAAGCGGAAGACCTATCGGGATTGGCGCGCGGCCTTCCTCAACTGCATCAAGGCGGACTGGTTCCACCTCTGGCGCGTCGATCCTGATGGGCGATATGTCCTGTCGAACCAAGGCATTCAAGCCGATCTCGAGCACCGGAGGGCCGCATGAGCAGCCTGCAGCAAATCGACACGTTCTCGATAGAAGCCGAGCAGTCCCTGCTGGGCGGCCTGCTGATTGATCCCGACAGCTTCGACCGCCTGGCCGACCGGTTGTCCGAAGACGACTTTTACGGCGACGCTCATCGCCGAATCTTCCGGCACATCTCGGCGTTGGCGGGCGCCGGCAAGGCGGTGGATGTGCTGACCGTGATGGACGCGGCCGAGCATGCGGGTGACCTCGAGCAAATCGGCGGCCTTGGCTACCTGGGCGAGATCGCCAACGCTACGTTGTCCGCGGCGAACGCCGTCCGCTACGCCGAAATCATTCGCGATCGGGCCATGCTGCGCCGCCTGCTGGCCGCCACGGCGGAAATCTCTGACGTGGCGATGGAGCCTGGCGCGAGCGTTGAGGAGAAGATCGACTTCGCCCAGTCCAAGGTACTGGCGCTGTCGGATGCCAAGGCTAAGCAGCATGAACCGGTGCTGGCCTCGGCTGTCCTGGCGGCGGTGATCCAGCGCATGGAAGGCGGCGGGATGGCAAAGCCCGTTACGTCGACCGGGTTTGCCGATCTGGACGCTCGGATGAACGGCGGCATGCGCGGCGGCGATCTGATCATCGTTGCGGCACGCCCTGGCATGGGCAAATCGGCGATGGCGCTGCAGATTGCTGGGCATGTGGCCTGCGAGCTTGAGAGGCCGACCCTGTTCTGCAGCCAGGAGATGCCGAACGAGCAGTTGGCGAGCCGCGCGGTTGGCGTGATCGGCCGTGTGGATCTCGGGCGATTTGCGCGCAACGAGATGAACGAAGACGATTGGGAGCGCTTGTCGTTCGCCGCCGGCAAGCTGCACACGGCGCCGCTTTACTTAGATGAGCAGCCGTCGCTCCGTCTGCTGGACGTGCGCAACAAGTCCCGGCAAGTGAAGCGCATGGCCGGCGGCCTCGACCTGCTGGTTGTCGACTACCTGCAGCTGATGATCGGTGACGGCAAGGCCGGGGCGAGCGAGAACCGCAACGCCGAAATCGAGAAGATCAGCCGCGGCTTGAAGTCGCTGGCGAAGGAACTCGACATTCCGGTGATCGCCCTCTCCCAGCTCAACCGCGAGCTCGAGCGCCGGCCGAACAAGCGCCCGCAGATGTCGGATTTGCGCGACTCCGGCGCCATTGAGCAGGACGCGGATGCGATCTTCTTCATCTACCGAGACGAGGTCTATAACCCGGACAGCCCTGATGCTGGGATGGCCGAGGTGATCATCGGGAAGTGCCGCGCCGGCCGCGCCGGAGGTCACGTGGGGCTGGCCTACACCGGCGAATACACCCGTTTCGAGAATGCCGAGCATGGCTGGCAGCCACAGGCATCCAGCAGCCGTTCTGGCGGCGGCAAGCGGTACGGTGGCGACGGTGACTAAGGGCCTGCGCATGACAGCCGAGGCATTCGAGGCCTTGAAGGCCCGCCGGCCAGCCGCGGCCCAGCCCGCTCGCGCGACGGCCCGCGCCCACGCTCGCCGGCAGCAGTCTCAGGACGGCATGAACGCGACCGAGGAGGCTTACTCCAGGGTGCTCGAGCTGCGCAGGGCGGCTGGCGAGGTAGCGGACTGGAAATTCCACGCGCTCAAGCTGCGCTTGGCAAAGGCCACGTTCTACGACACCGATTTCATGGTGACGCTGCCGACCGGCGAAATCGAGATTCACGAGGTCAAGGGCCACATGGAAGACGACGCGGCGGTGAAGTTCAAGGTCGCTCAGGAGATGTTCCCGTTCCGCTTCTTGATCGTCAAGAAAGACGGCCAGGGCTGGAGCATCAAGGAGGGCCTGCGATGAACGGGCGCTGGGTGGAATTCCGGGACGGTCGGCAGCACTTCGTCGCCGGCCAGGCTGGCAAGGGCTCGCAGCCAGCCTATGCGGCCTGCGGACACGTTGAGGTGATGTCGGGCGATGCGCGTGCCGGCCTGCTGCCGGCGGTGTGCGCGCGCTGCAAGGGTCGCCTTCTGAATGGAGGTAATGGTCATGTCTGAGCGTTTCGAGCGCGAGCACATAGGCCGCGTCAAGGAGCTGCCGTGCGCCGTTTGCGGGCAGTCCGGACCGTCCGACGCGCATCACATCCTCGAGGGCCGCACGCCGGGCCGGAAGGCGCCGAACGCGCTGACGATCCCGCTGTGCAAAGACTGCCACCAAGGTTCCGGGAACGGCATCCATGGCCAGCGCCACATGTGGAACGTGATGAAAAAGAACGAGCTGCAGTGCCTGGCCGACACGATCGAGAAGCTGTACGGGGGCCGGGCGTGACTGCGGTTGCCGACTTGGTCGCCGCGGCCCAGCGCGTCGAAGCCGAGAACGCGGCTCTTCGCGAGGCCCTGGCGTTCTACGCCGAGCCGGCGAACTGGCGGCGAGAGGTGCGCAACGTCGGTCCGCGCATCAACTGGTGGAGCCCCGCCGCAGCCCGGGACAAGGGCGGCATGGCCCGGATGGTTTTGATGGGACTGGAGAGCAAGCCGTGAGCAGCTTCAAAGAAATGACAGGTGATCGTTACGGTCGTCTGGTGGTGATTGAAAAGTCACATCGTGCGGGGCCGAAAAAATCATGGTACTGGCGCTGCAAGTGCGACTGCGGCGCAGAGCACATCGCATCTGGATCAGGTCTTCGTCAGGGTTCTATCAGGTCTTGCGGGTGCCTCAAAGAAGACATCGGTCTCACCTTGGCTGGTGGCGAAGGGATGGTGGGTAAGCGATTTGGATTTCTCGTTGTGTTGAACAAGGTCGAATCGAAAGGCAGCGCGTATTGGGCCTGCCAGTGCGATTGCGGAAAAGTTCATGTGGCGCGCGGCACAGCGCTTCGCCACGGTCACACAAAGTCGTGCGGCTGCATGCGCGGCAAAACCATGATTCATGATGGTCCTAAAACAAGCGTGAAGGTCGGAGATGTTTATGGTCTTCTGACGGTAGTAAACCAGTTGGAATCTACTTCGCAGGGTTCCAGGTGGCAATGTGTATGCAAATGCGGCGGGATGGTCGAAGCCAGAGGAAAAGATCTGCGTGGCGGAAACACGTCTTCATGCGGATGTTCAAAGCTGTGGTTTTTGAAGACAGCAGGGGGCAGGGTTAGGAAGGCTGCTGAGGAGCTATGTCCATGAAAACGATACGTCGCAATCACACCGGGCATCGTGTGGGCGAAGACCATCAGCACGCGGCCTTGACCGACGAACAGGTCCGGGCCATCCGCTCCAAGCACAAACCGAACAAGCGCGGTTTCGGGTATGCGGCCCTGGCCAAGGAGTTCGGCTGCGGCGAAAGCACCGTCCGCGACATCTGCACCTACCGGACGAGGGCGTCGGCGTGAGCGGGATTCAGATCGGCGTGACGAAGACCCCTGACGGCCACATTGTCGGCTGGACGGCGGCCGATCAGCAGCGCCTCGAGAAGATGCGTACCAAGATGCGGACGCTGCGCCCTGGCGACAGCATGATCCTGAGCTTCAAGCAGCCGCGCAACGTGAAGCATCACCGCAAGCTGTTCAGCCTGGTGCGTGCCGTGGTCGAGAACTCCGAGGTCTATGAGAACGAGGAGATGGCCCTTGACGCGATCAAGCTGGCCGCCGGCCACGTGGATTGGATTCCCCACCCGCAGACCGGTGAGCTCGTGCCGCGCCCCAAGTCGATCAGCTTCGAGAAGATGGATCAGGCCGTCTTCGATGAGTTCTACGAGAACGCCATCCGCGGCGTGCTCCGGTGGATCGTGCCGCAGATGACGCGCATGGATCTGGATCAGGCCGTCGAAATGGTGGCGAGGTACTGAGCGATGACGGCCCCGCACAAAGACCACGGCCGGCCTCGCGAGAAGATCGTCACCAGCTGCACAAGCAAGAACCGGTACAGCGATCAGCCTACGGCGATCGCCATGGGGATGCAGCAGGAAGGCATCTATGAGGGCTCGAAGATCTACCACTACCACTGCGAGATCTGCCGTGGCTGGCATATCACGCACTATGATCGCGGGCCGTCAGGCGAGAAGAATGCCCGCTGCAGCCTGGATCTCTTCTCGAAGAAGCGAGGTTGATCATGGATGGCGTGCCGGTGACGTTCGAGTGCCCAAGGATACCGGGCAAGCTGTGGCTGATGCCCGAGGCGTGCGCCAAGTCGTGGAAGGACGGCAACGGCAGCGATCCGGACAAGCGGATGAAATTCCATTACTGCACCCGCTGCCCGATCGGGGCGAAGAATGCCGGCTGCGACAGCCTGGCCGTGGTGAATCCCTACTACATGCGCAAGCGGTGCCCGCGGTGCGACCGGCCATCGGCCCGGATGATCGGCGGCCGGGTGTGCGTGTCCTGCTACAACCGGGAGCTCGAGGTGTTGAAGGGCCGGGATGGGCGCGGCAAGGAGCCGAAGAACCTCCCGAAGGTGCGGCCGGTGGTGGTGGCGGCTGTGGTGAATGGCCGGCTGCATTCCGTCCAGGTGCCGTATGCGGTCGACGAAGCCGAGGCCGCCCTGCAGGTGCTGCGCAAGACAAGCGGGGAGGTTCGTTTCGGCTTCCACCCGAAGGCGCCCGTCGTCGGCGCTGTGGTTCAGCTGAGGCTCTGGTGACGGGATGGAAGAAGAACTGATCGAAGACATTCGGCTGCCGTCACGGGCCGAGGGGCTGGACCCGCGGGCTTACTGCGCTCGCCTTCTCAAGGACTGCCCCGAGTTCTCCCACCTGGCGGAAGGGGAAGTGGACATCTGCTGGATCGAGAGCGTCGCCGGCCTGTCCGAGAAGGGCCGGCAGGTGTTGGGCATGGTGCATGAGCCCAAGGTGCAGGGGAAGCTGAACGGCCTGTTCTTCTGGCTGCTGAAGACCATGCACGGGTCGGACCCGGATTTCATCATCCTGCTCGACGCGGTCTATTGGGCTCAGGCCACGCCGCTTGAGCGGGAAATCCTGGTCTATCACGAGCTGAGCCACATCGCGCACGCCGAGGACAAGGACGGCGATCCGAAATACAACGAGGACACCGGACGCCCGGTGTATCGGATCGTCGGGCACGACGTTGAAGAGTTCTCCGCGGTTGCACGGCGGTACGGGGCATGGAATGCGGACCTGCAGCAATTCGCGCAGGCCTTGAAGGAAGGAACACGGGAATGAACAAGGCTCCGAAGCAGCCCCGCATCCGTCAGGTGGCAGGATGGGAAATCACCGATCACCTGTGCCGCAACTGCTACGGCAGAATCCTAGAAAGAACCAAACAGGTTTCCGATGGGTTCGTCAAAGAGGTCCGCTGCTCGAATTGCGGCTT
>JAJFVE010000026.1 GCA_021371965.1 Planctomycetaceae bacterium | reverse complement strand
GGAGCGATTCCGGATGGGACCCAGCGGCCCCATCGTCTAGAGGCCTAGGACACCGGGTTTTCATCCCGGTAACAGGGGTTCGATTCCCCTTGGGGTCATCGGCCGACCAGCCCGCCACGATTGGCGGGCTGGTCGTTTTTATGCGCCGATGAACCGCGCAGGTGCCACGCACAACTCCGTTGTGCGTGTCTCTGAACCTCGCGCCGGCGCGCTACGATCCCGACTTTTCCACGCCGCTGCGCAGGAACGTGATGCCCAGCGACGCCAGGACGGCGTAGATCCACGCGGGCACTTCCACGCCGCAGGCCTGCAGACCGCCCAGGGCGAATGTCACCGCGGCTGTGATGTACGTCTTCTTGCCTTCAAACCACTCCAGAATGCTCTTCATTGCTGTGTCTCCTGCGTTAGGGGTTTCTCGGTCTGATCGTCATCTTTCATCGTGGCCGCTTTGACCACGTCTACCGCTGCTTTGGCGACGGCTGCACGGGCCAGCCAGGTCAAGAGGAACTCTCGCGTGCCGGGGAAGACCAGCAGCACGATCACCAGCAGGACCGTCACGCCGCCGATCTTGAAAGCCGTGTTGAGCATCTCGTCAATCCAGCCCAGCCGCCCGCCCTTGTCGGCGGCCTGGGCGTCGACGGCCGTCTTGCTCTTGACGCCGTCGGGCGCCACGTCGATCTTGCTCTTGCCGTCGATCTCGAAGACGCTGCCCTTGGCGTGGCTGACCACGTCGTTGGGCGAATCGTCAAAGGGGCTCAGGCCGCGAAAGCCAGCGAACTCCTTGCGGCCTTCCGTCAGCCCGCCGTCGTAGATCGTGAACCGCCCCATGCCTAGCGAACTCGTCGGCTGAGTCGAAGCCGCCGGCCGCTCGCCCGAGATGTACGCGACGATCTCGCCGTTGAGCGGCCCCTCGTACGCCTTGACCTTGGGCGAGACGTTCTTGAGACTGTTAGTTGCGCCCGCCCCGCTGCAGCCAGAAACAAGTAGCCCGCACGCGATTACTGACAGAATGATTCGCTTCACCTTACGCTCCTTTGTTATCAGGGGTTGTTGGTAGCCGGTAGCCAGTAGCCCGTGAAGAACTCACGTTTACTGGCTACTGGCTACTACTTCACGACGGCCACCAGGACGGAAGTCAGCGCCACGATGACGGCGAAGACCTTCCAGAACTTGTCGCCGCGTTTGTCGGCCGCGACGGCGGACTGCTCCAGCAGCGTCACTCGCGTGACCAAGCCGACTCGGCCGTTGCCAACGAGGGCTTGGTGGATTTCGTCCAGCTTGCGGCTTTGGCAATCCTGTGTGCTCTTGAGGTTCGACAGTTCGCTGGTCAGTTGCCCCAACTCGCGGGCGCAATCGGAGCGCATGTGTTCGGTGCATTGGTCGGTCATGGTGGTTCTTTCCTGGTGTAGCGTCGGGGACGCATGGGCGAGACGCCCGTGCTACGGGGTTACGTCGTCGTTAGTGATGACGCGACCTAGCGACAGCATGGCAAAGGCCGCGATCGAGTAGGTGGCGATGTTGCCCAGGCCGCTCCAGTTCCAGCGCAGATTGCCGGTATCGAGTTCCATCTCGACCTTGACGTACGCTCCGCCGCTGGAGTCGCCGGCCAGCACATCCCAGCCCGGTCCCCCGAGAAGACCCTCAAACGCCGGCGGCGTCTGCGTGAGGCTCTGCACATTGCCCGAGCCGGCGAAGTCGTTGGGCTCGTCCTGCCAGACCACGTAGAACACCGGCAGCAACAGCCGGCCGCGCCAGTCGCGGTTGTCGAACACGCACGTGCCGTCGGCACTGTTGGGCATGAGCTTGAGCCGGCGCGCCACGCACATCTCGCCGGCCAGGCTTGTTAATGGCGCAGCGGTCCACGCTCCTCCGCTGAAATACGGCACCTGTCCGGCGGCGCCGGGCAGTGGCGCATAGCCGGTGCCGCCGGAATTGACGACGACAAGGCTCCCACCGCTGCCGGCCGGCTGCGGCAGTGCGTGCGCGCTGCCAACATCGATGAGCGTCTCGACGGCGCCATCCTGGCGATACTGCTGCCACCAGACCACCACGTCGCCGCTGCGGCCGCTGTCGCGGTTCTGGAAATCCCGCGCGGGCGCTGCCGCCAGTTGCCCCGGCGCCTGCCCGTCGGCGTCGGCCTGTCCCGTCCAGGCCAGTTCCGTCACGTGGTACGCCCCGCCGCCATCGTTTGCGGTGATCCGCGCGTAGCCTTGTGCGAGAACCGCCGGATCGGCGGCGCAGGCGGGGGCATCGGCCGTCATCATAATGTCGCTATCGTGCATGGTGATTGCCTCAGCGTGAATCGACGTTCAGTTCAGTCTTGCCGGCCCCGTTTTGAAAATCCCATCGCACCGCCACGATGGCCGGCACACCGCACTCGCCGGCGCCGTTGACCGCCCGGCGGGCAGACAGCTCGATGTTTCGCCCCTGCAGGCGAGCCAGCGCCATCCCAGGCGAGTACGCCCTCTGCAGGCCCCGCAGCGTGACCGAGCCATGCGTGAGGGCGTCCTGGGCGGCCACCCGCGCACGCTGGGCCAGCGCCTGCAGCGCAGGCGAATCATCCACCGTCGCCGGCAGCGACGCGCTGACCGTATCGCCGACGCTGCGGTACTTGAACCGTTCGCCCGCGCGCAGCATCGCGGCCGAATCGAACGGCCACGCGGACTCGCTCGACCGCGCGGCCTCATGGCTGACGCAGTCGTCCATCTCCACCGAGCCGGTGACCCGCAGGCGCAGCATCATGCTGCCGTCGTCGGCTGCCCGCATTGCGTTGTGCAGCAGCGTGGCGTAGTTGAGGTGCCCGTAGCGATAGTGCAGCGACTGTCCGCCGGAGATCTTGCGGTTAGCCATCCAAGGCCGCCACGCCAGCAGGTCCGGCACGATAATCGAAACGCCGGCGCGATCCGGCCGCACCGTTGCCTGGCGAGGGGGCAAGGCGATCCACGCGTCGGCATCTTCAACGTACAGCCCGCCCGCATGTCGCGCCAGGCCCAGTTCAACCAGCGGCGCCTTGAATGCCCCGCCAGCCGCGGCGAATGCACTTTGATTCTGGCTTCCGCTGTCGGCGAACTCAAATCGCGGACCGATCGGTCGAGGGCGGCGGGCAAACTTGCCGTCGCGCCCTAGCGAAGCCAGATCCGGCATGCGGGCGGCGCCTTCGTCGTCGGCTACGATCTCCGACAGCCCTCCGTCCTCGTTCCACACGAACGTGCGGAAGACATGGCGGTACTGCTCGTCGGCGCCGCTGTAACGCTGCTGCCACGTAACCAGGCTGCTCGTACCGGCCATGTTATTAGGCCCGATGACATTGTCCCGGGCGTAACTCGCCAAATCGTGCGCGGCCGCGTCCCAGAACGGGTGCAGATCCCGCGTGGCCGGCTCGTGATGAAACGTCAGCGTCCGCTGGGTTCGCTTGATGTCGCCGGCCGCGATGATCCGGTTTCGCACGTGCTGCGCGTCGCGCACGATGCGCATGGCCTGCACCTGCGAGCGCTGCCCCTGCGCAGAGGCGATAGACACGCCCCCCGCCGCCGCGGCCATGCACACCTGCGCCTGCCGTGCCGGATCGCTGCGGGGGAATACGAGCAGCCGGTGCCCTTGGCGGTCGGCCCGCCATGGTTCGACCGCGAAGCCGTAGCCCAGCGGATCGAGAATTGCCCGCATGGCCTGCACGAGATTCATGCCCGTCAAGTCCAGCGTGCCCAACGGGGCCTGGCCCAGCAGTGCTTCGATTGCGGTCCAGTTCGTCGCCGCACTTGAGATGATCGCTCCGCCGTCGACCCATTCCACCACCGAGCGCAGCGCCGAATACGGCGTCCAATGGACGCTCCGCGCGCTTCCGGCTGTGCGCGAGGGCGCAGCGAAGACCTTGCACTTGTTCGCTTCCGACGGCCCGTTCGACAATCGCCAGTCGCTGCCGGAGGCGTTGCCCAGCCCGCCGCCGTTGAGCACCACCGGCAGCCGGGCCTCCCATACGCCGTCGCGCGACGCCTGGGCCAGTGTGAGATCGCCCTGCATTTCCAGGGCGTCCAGTTCGGCTGTCGGCCACCACTGACCCGTGATGATCTTCTGGCTCAGCAGCAGCTCGGGCCCCTGCGCCGTCAGCGTGAGAGATTCCACGTCCGGCCCGGACCCGACGGCCAGCGTCTGCCCCGTCACCACGCCGCAGAACCATTCGATCTCGATGCCGCTGCCGCCGCTGCCGGCCAGCACCTGGACCAATCGGATCCGGTCGCCGGGGCAGCAGTGATCATCTTCGGGCCGCCGGCGGGGCTTCTGCGCACTGTGTCCCAGCACAACGGACACGTCCAACTGGGCCGGCTGACCGTCCGCCTGCCAATGCAGGTGAAGCGGCGTCCAGTATGGACGAACCTGTTCCCGACGCCACTGCGGCGCGCCGCCGGCGACGACTCGAGCGTGATACACACGCATTATCGGGGGGCGCAGCATGCAGCCGCGCGATGCCGGCTTGTACACTTGGAGTGTGCTCATTTCGTCTCTTCCAGAAGAACGGTTAGCTGCCCCGCCGCGGCGTTGGTAATCACATACGGCCCCGAAGGCGGCGATGAGAATGACTCCGCGGAGTCTTCGCCGCAGACCGTGACGGCGAGCCAGTGCGTGCCCGGCGGCAGATCAATCGCGGCGCAGCAAAGCCCGTCGCCGGCGTACGGCTGCCAGAGCTGCAACATCGTCACCGCGTCGCTCGCCGGTCCGCTGTAGACTGCAAAGCCCGCCGGTTTGGAGGCGCCGTAAGGCGTCTGATACTGCCACCACGCCCACAAGCCGGCGGCTCTGGCCTGTGCCCAAATGCTGCCCAGGCCACGCGGACGGCCGGCAATGGCATGACCCGCAGCGTCCGTCTCAATCTCCAGCACGCATGAGAAGTCGGGCGTTTCCAGCCACTGCCCTGCCGCGCCGGTGCGCGCCGGGCGCAGCACGTACGTGTAGCGTGCCAGCGGCGCCAGCGCCGAACCCTCAAGCGTGACCTCGGCGGCATCGGCTCCCGCAGTGCCTGCAGGCGTTGAGAAGTCCACGTTGGCCAGGCCGCCCCTGCCGCGATATAGACGGTATTCGCTCGTTGCCATCGGTTTCCATCCTCTCCAGCGGCAGCGTCTTTATGCATCCATTGCCCGGTCATATTGCAGAGTGATGCTGCCGATCTGCGCGTACAAGGCCGACGCTCCGCCATCTTCCTGCAGCGCCGTTTGCACCAGCACCATGAGCCGGTCGCCCGCGGCCAGGTCCGCGGCCGTGATGGTGAACGTCGCGTCGGCAAAGGTACTGGTGAGCGTGACGGCGGCTGTGGCGCAGAGGTCTGCCCCGACAGCGCCGGCGGCGGTCAGTTTGTAGCACTCGATATCGAGGGTTTTGACAGCCCCTGCCGTGCCGGACCCGGCGTACTTGGCCTGGACGTTGATCTTGACGTCGGCCCCGGCGACATAACCCGGCGGCAGTGCTTGCACAAACCCCAGCGTATCAGTCTGTGTGCTGCCCTGGGCGCTCTGGCCCTGGAGCACGACCGTGCCCGATCCCCAGCCGCCGCAGACCGTCTTGAACCTTGTGGCCGCTCCGGTCGCATCGAGGGCGGTCCCGTCGGCGTTGCGGCACTGGGCCGTCAGGCTGATCGGCAGCGGCTGGAGTTCGCGCTGCCGAACTACGTGGAACATTGCCCTGCCGCGGCAATCGGCGATGTTGCTGTGCAGATACGAACCCGCGCCGACGGTCACCGCCGCCAGCGGCACGTGCGAGGCGTCGGGGAAGCCGGTGGTGTTGACCTGCAAAGCGCCGGCTTCGCTGAGAGAGATGTAGTTTGTGGCATTGCTGGTCAGGGCGTTGCCCGTACTGCCGGCGTAGGCGACGGCCTGCCCGTGCCGGCAGAACGTCCCGGCCATCACGCCGAACGTGGTTTCGCCATCCTTCACGACGCGCAGGGCGTTGGGCAGGGCCAGGATGCGGTTCCAGATCGCCTCTTTCTGGTAGGCGGCCGTGTAGTACGGCGACTGGCCGATGGTGTTGTAGACCGCCCCCGTCGCGGGGTCCGTCGTGCCGCTGAGGGCGTTGGCGGCGTCGGTCGTCAAAGCTGCTTCCACAGGGTTAGCCATTGTCGTTCTCTCTCGTGCTGCGTCAGCCGATGTCCGGCGACTGGGTCCACGCTAATGTCAGTGCGTCGTTGATTGCGTCATACAGTTGCACCCTCAGGTCCGATGCCGGCCTGGCCGGTGCGTCGAGTTGCTGCAGCGCCTCATGTCGAGCGATCTCGCTGCCTTGTTCGTCTTCCACGATCACGGCGATGGGATATGTCCCCGGCGGCAGCGGCTCGCTTGTCCACCGCAGGAGCTGGCAGTCGAAGCCGTACTCGCCCACGCCGCAGCCGTATCCCCAGCCGGCGGCGCCGGCGCCGTCCCATCCGAAACCGCCTTCGCCAAGGAGCCCCAGGCCGAACCCTCCGGCCCCGCGGCCTGCCGGAAATGCCGCCTGCTCGAAGACCACTTCTACGGCCGTCTCTGAGCCGATCGTCCCCAGCAGGATCCGCACGACGGAGTCCACGCCCAGCGACATCGTCAGCGGCACGGCGACAGACAGGCGGCTGCTGCCGGCCGAGGGCGCCATCGCCTCTGCCCAGAGGTTCGTCTGGACCTGGTCATCACTGACTGCCAGCAGGAGCACGACGTCGCTGGGCCCCATGTCGGGCAGGACGAACTCAACCACCCCGCCGGCCGGCGTTCGCCAGTCAACCAGTTGCCCCGACACGTAGCACTGGACGACGGTGTCGCTGTCGCGGCACGCGGCCCGCACGATGCGGGTCAGGTCGGCGACGTAATTATCCAGGTACGAAATCGATGCGGTGGAGTAACTCATCACGGCCTCGCCTGGTGAATGGTCGCCTCGATGCACACCAGCGCGCGGTGGAACCCACCCGGATTGCTGCAGACCTGGATGGCCTCGGCCGGTGCGTACGCCCGCATGATGCAGTCGTCATACTCGCAGCCGTCGGCGCCGACGTATGTGGCGACGGTCATTCCGTCCGCCAGCGCCTGCAAGTCCCGCAGCGCGTGCTTGAGGGCCTGGTGGGCTGCCTGTGGCGTGGCGCCGGCCATCTCAAGCACGCCGGTCACTTGAATATCCCGCCCGCCGCGGCCGTGGCATTGGATGAACTCGCCGTCCAGACCGGGCATGGTTTCGGCATACACACGAACGGCCGCAGCGCCGAGAGATTCCTTGGCCGCGTGTGTGCACAGTGGCTGATTGTTAAACGTCGGTGCGGACATTGCGAGGCTCCTTCGCCATGTTTTGTGGCATGGGCGTCTCGCCCATGCTCCCCGTTCTTTCTTCTCCCCCTGGCGGGCGAGACGCCCGCCAGTGCACGGGCGAGACGCCCGTGCCACAAAACGACCCGGCCACAGTGAAGCTTGCTAACCGACTTGGACCGGATCGCTCAGGCCGTCAGAACTGGCAGCCGTAAAGTTGATTTTGACTTCCGAGGCCCGCCCTTTGCCGACGCGCGTCTCTATGCCGACGATGCTGACGCCGCCGATACTCACGGGGCGGGTGGTGGATAGACCTGCCGGCTTCCAGGCGAACGTCAGTGTGCCGGCCTTGCCCTCCAGCGCCAGCGCCGCCGCGGCGTCGGTCATGACGATGGTTCCCGCGACGCTGCAGGCCCCGGCGGCCGCGACGCTATCGAAGACTTCGCCATCGCCCCGCGCGCTGATCACCCGTCGCGTCTTGCTCAGGGCGATTGCCCCCACTCCGCTGATTGCCGCGCCCGCCAGCGCAACGCCGCTGACGTCGTCGAATACCTGGTAGCTGATAGCCATGTCTTATCCTCGTGACGCAACTGCATGTTGCCAGACCTGGGGCAAACACCTACAATCCGGCTGACTAATTGCCACTTATCCCACTGCCTACTCAGTTGTGTGAGATGACACTGCGCGACCTCAAGGAAAGACTTCACGATCTGGATCCCATGGACCTCTTGATGGCATGGGATATGGCGGTATTCCTGGCCGCCGTGGTGCAATTGGTCTCTCTGCGCGGCACACTCGTAGCATTCATCCCGTACCTATTCCCGCCTGCCTTCGCAACGTTGATAGGCGCAAGAACCACTCGCCCAAGCAGCGCGATAGTCTCCGCATTATTCATGGCCCTGATCGCCGCGGGGATTCTGATCGCACGGGTGGATTGGCTCTTTCCTCACATGGTTCAGACGGACGATCGTTTGTCATCAACCGCCAACCGCATACTGAGTTGGTATGGGATGGTTTTCATTTCTTTTGCCATGGGCATTCTGCCTGCATTTCTGTTCATTCGCGGTTTGGTGGATCGTTATCGCGGCAAGAAGGCACAGTTCACCCGGTTCACCTGCATTCTTGGACTCATTGCCACTCTTTTGTCAGCCGCCTTCCTTCCGGACGATGTAATGCACACGCTCGGTATCCGCCAGGCGGATCGCCCGTCTGCTCCAACCGCGACTCAGAGGCAGCACTCAGCTTCGACAACCCCGCCGAGCCGCCTCAACCGCTGACGCGCGTATTCAGTGCTGGGTGCCCGTTTCCAGGGCGAACCCGATCGTGACGGGCAAGTGGCAGACGATCCACGGCGACTCGGCCTGCACGTCCAGGTCCACGTCGCCCCAGCGAACGGCGTCATGGTAGTAGGCGCTGTCGCCCCAGGCTGATGCCTGCTGCGGCGGCGAGCACTCGACGGCGTTCTTGGCGGCGTTGGCCAGGCGGAGGATTTCCTGCACGCGCTGCGACTCATCGGCCGCAGGGCTGACCTGTGCCGAGACGATCAGCTCCAGCGCCACGTAGCAGCCGCGGACGTCCTGCGGGCTCGTGCGCTCAGCCGTCGTCACATATCGCACGACGACCCGCGGCGCCGGCCCGACGAACTGGCATTCCTGTGCCTGCTGGCGGCTGGCCGTCACGGTCACGGCCTTGAATACTGCCTGGGCATCGACTTGCGCCGCCGCCAGGGCAGCCTTGACTGCCGCGATGATGCTCCAGTCCACGTTAGAGACGGTTATCGCACTCACAGATAGCTCCTAGAGCCGCGTCACGCGCACCATGCCGGGGGCCTTGAGGGCGTCGGCGTCCTGGTCGAGATCGGGGTTGGTGTTAAAGGTCAGGTTCCACGCCGAGATGGCCTCGCGGCGGCACCCGTCGTGATAGTCGCGAAGCTTCGAGAACATCGTGTTGCACGCCCGCTCGTGGCAACTGCCAAAGGCCAGCACCAGCGCCCAGTGCACGGCCGCTTCCTTGAGCTGGTCGGGCGCGGCCAGGCGGCGATAGTCGGGCACGGCCCGCGAGGCCGACGCGCTGTAGCGGCTTTCCGGCGCACCGAACCCGCCCAGCGCGGCTGCGTACATCTGCCCGGCCAGCAGCAGCACCTTGCGGGTGGCGGCCGCGCAGTATCGCGCCATGCCGGCTGTGGCGCTATAGACGGTGGCGGGAAGATCAGCCAGGTGATGGTACTCGTCGGCCAGGTCCGTGTCGGTGCAGAGGCTCGCCAGCACCGGCACGGCCGCGTCGTCGGCGATGTAGCTCTCGAAGTACAGCGTGCCGGTCAGCCCGCTCTGGTTTGAAGCCGACAAGGTGCACAGCACCGGCGCCGCGTCGATGCTGCTGACATCGGCCGTGCCCTCGGCCACCTTGTCCTGCGAGGCGCAGGCGGGGTCTTTGAACAGGGCGGCCGTCACGATCTGGCCGGACCGGGTGCAGTTCAGCCACAGCCAGCCGTCCTTGGTGTTGCCGGGCGACCGCGTGTCGACCCCGCTCAGGGCCCAGCGCGATGTTCGCAGGCACGAGCGGTCTTCGTAGGCGATGCAATAGTCGAAGCTCATGGTTGCTCTTTCCTGTGGCATGGGCGTCTCGCCCATGCTTCTTTCTGTGTGGCATGGGCAAGATGCCCATGCTACTTGTTCAGCAGACAGTCCAGGCAGGAGCCGTCGATCAGTTCCTCACGCGACCACTGGCGGCAGGCCAGGTGAAAGAGGAAGTTCTCGACGGCCGATTGCGGCGGGCACCAGCCGCCGATCATCTCCGCCACGCCGGCGCGGAGTTTCGCAAGCGACGTTTGCCTCGCCACGCCGGCGGCCGCGTAAACTGCCGGGCCCAGGCAGAGGACCGGGCAGCCCAGCGCCAGCGACTCGACGCCGGCAGTGCTGTTGATGGTCACGCAGAAGGCGGCCTTGGCCAGCGCCTGCGCCAGCGTGCCCTGCTGCAGCTTCGCGCGCCGCCACCGGCCCGCCAGCGGCTGCAGCGGATGCGGACGCACGCGGATGGCGCAGCTTTTCGGCGCGGCATTCTCGACTGCGGCGATCAGCGGCTCGGGCGCGTCGATCTCGCTGTCGTACAGTTGTGCGTCGCCGGTGACCTGCGCCAGCACGACGATGCCGCCCTTGCGCGAGCGGATCGCCTTGGGCTCCTGGCCCCAGGCTTTCAGGAATCGCTGGCGCCCCTGGGGCGGACACGGGCGGGCGAAGAACTCCGCCGTCGCCCAGGACGCCCGATGGCTGAAGCCCGCGCGGTCGATCTGCACGTAGTTCATGCGGTCGAACCATCCGCGTTCCATCGTGAAAACCGTGACGCCTTCTTGCAGCAGCCTCTGGGCGCATTGCCCCACGCCGCCCTTGCGGCCGTTCCAGAGGAACACCGCTTCGACCGGCCGGTGGAACAACTTGCCCGCCCCCGGCACGGCCACGCACGGTTCGATGCCCAGACGCATCAGGGCCTTGAACAGGTGGCGATGAGGCATGCCCTCGCCGCTTTGCCGCCATTGCCGCGGCGATGCTACGATTCCAACGCGTCGTCCCATGAGACCACCTCGACTGCTTGAAGCCGCGTACCGTGCGATACGCTGATAAGAGTTCCGCCCAGGCCCGCAACGGCCGCGGCCGCGCGGGCGAAGGCGCCTTCGATACACGCGCTGGGGCGCGGCGCGTCGTAGCGGCCTTCCAGGCCTGTCGAGACGTTGTACGGCTCGATCATGTCCAGGTGCCCGCCGCCGTAGTCGACGCCGGCCAGCACGATCCGCCTCGCCCCTTGCAGCCACGCCCAGTTGGCGGCCATCAGGACCACCGAGGGGTTCGTCATGACGGCGGCCTCGCCGTTGCAGTCGAAGACCGCCTCGGCCTGCCAGCCGTCTTCAAAGCGCAGGAACTGGTCGCAGTGCGTGACCCTCGAGCAGGCCGGGCCGACCTTCCATGCCGGGCAGGGCTTCCAGAGTTCCTGGTGATATTTGGCGCCCCATCGCTGGTCGTGCCAGAGATTGCGGTACGTGTCGCGAATGACCAGGGCGTCCCAGGGCAGGTGGGCCAGCGTCCTGGAGCAGAGCACGCGATTGGTGCCGATCAGCATCGTCCCGCCGGCGATACAGCGGCGCCAGAAACTCTCCGGCGCCGAGTCGACCGACGAACCGTTGCCGACGATCACGGCCGTCCCAGCGATGGGGGCAGTTCGTTCCATAGCAAACAACAAATCCGAAACGACAAATCCGAAATTCGAAGCAAGAAACAAACAACAAGAAGAAAAAAGCACAAAGGTCCGCACTGCGGGGTTTCTTCCGATTTGCTGTGTTGTTTCTTTGCCGTTTGTTTCGAATTTCGTTTTTGTCGTTTCGAATTTCCTTTCGGACTAGACCGTCGCGTTGAAGATGCCCTTGACGACCTTCAACTGGCGGTGGTCCTGGTAGTCCTCATCCCAGTTGGCCGCGGTGGCCAGCTCGGCGTCGGTGGGGTTGTCGGTGGCGGAGGCCCACTTCATGCCGTAGACCTCGTACTGCACATCGAAGTCCTCGCGCACGTACGTGACGGACGACTCCTTG
>JAJFVE010000021.1 GCA_021371965.1 Planctomycetaceae bacterium | reverse complement strand
ATCGGAGAAGGAGCCGACCGCCCTTAGAGGAAACCAGGTAACCGCTAGGAGGAGGCGGCTACCTTGTCTGGCAGCGGGAGGAGGGGCCCGCTACCACTTAGGTTGGCAACCGGAGGAGGGGCCGGCTACCATTTTCTGGAGTAATCGGTGGAGGAACCGACGACTCCTGAGCAGAGGTCTTTGGTTGTCAAGCGTCAGTTTCTTATCGGCAAGGGCCGCTTAGCTTCCGCAACCCTTTTCGATCAACTGATGGAGGCAATATACCACGGGTTCTTTTTTTGGCGTTTTGACGGTAATGCATCACTTTGCAAACATCGCGGATTTGCCTTAAAACAAGCTGAAAACCTCTCATTCGCTCTTCAAAAAGTCTCCACTTTTTCCTCAAGAAAGAGGTGTTTGCTCTCCGCCTGAGTCGCTGCCTGGGCCATCGCCACGGCCTGGCGGCCGTTGTGTTCGCTGATGCGTCGCTGCCCGCTGCCGTTGATGAAGGCGATCTGGTCACTTACCAGGTCGCGCACCGCCTGGGCGTAAAGAGCGGATTTGTCGGCAAAAGGTTCGTATTCCAGCCTGATGCGGCGCGTCAGACGATGGCGTTTGCCGCGGCCGACGAAGTCTTTGCCTTCCAGTTCCTCGGTCAAGCGTACCTGGGCCTTGCCGCCGCAGCAGCGGACCAGGTCATCGACGCCCGCATCGTCGACGGCCGCGTCGATTGTCAGCTTCAGCGGGATCCAGCCCTCGACGCGGATGTCGCCGGTCTCCATCACGAGGCGATGGTCGGTTCGGTCGAGCGGGCCGATCTGGTCGAAGCCGTGGTAATGGCTGGCGATGGCGCCGTTGTCGTGCACGGCCACGCACGTGACGCGGTCCTGCTGGTCGGTATGGTCGCGCGTTTCGGCATGGGCGTAGACGATCTGCCCCTTGCCCAGCCAATAGTCGTAGAGGTCGAAGAAGTGCACCCCGTGCTCGATGAAGATGCCGCCGGAGATCTCTCGCTTCCAGAACCAGTGCTCGCGGGGCAGATTGCTGTCGGAGGCGCAGTTAGTCAGCCGCGCCGAGAGGACCTTGCCCAGGCGGCCGCTGTCGATGACGGCCTTGACCGCCTCGGTCACCGGCACGTAGCGCATGACGAAATTGACCGGGCAGATGACGTTGGCCCCGGCGGCTGCACGAAGGATCCGGTCGGCCTGATCGGTGTTCAGGGCCAGAGGCTTCTCGCACAAAATGTGTTTTCCGGCATTGGCAGCCGCCAGGGCCAATTCGTAATGACTCGATGGGGGGGAGGCGATATGCACCATCTGGATGTCGTCGTCGGCCAGCAGGGCCTGCGGGCTGTCATAGGCCCGCAGACCGAAGCGTTTGGCTGCCGCGTCGGCGGCCGGCTCAAGCACGTCGGCCACGCCCGCCAGTTGCACCTGCGGCAGAGAGGTCAGCGCATCGAGAGTAAACTGCCCGAACCCCCCGCAACCGATGAGTCCCCAGGTGATGCGATCGTTACTGGCCATTGCTGACTCTCCTGAATACGGGATGGCGCATGAATGGATGGATGGGAACTCTGCGTTGTCCAATCATCCATCCATCCATCCATCCCCTCCCCTGAGCGTCTCTCCCTCGTCTCTGCTAGCTTGACTACCCGTCCTTCCCCGTGCGATACTAAGAATCTTATACCGGGCTGGGTGCGGGATAAGGGTTATCGGTCGGACGATTGCCCGGAGTAGTATTCCTTGCCTCTGATTTGGGCAGTGGTTGATGATCAAGACCTTCGGCAAAATCTTCATCAAGCTTATCGGCGGGACTCGCAACGAGCGCCTCGTGCGATCGCGGCTGCACTACGTGCGTCAGCGGATCAATCCGCTGGAGGAGCAGATCCGCGCGCTGAGCCCCGAGGCGCTGCGGGCCAAGACCGACGAGTTCAAGCAGCGTTTCGCCGCCGGCGAGTCGCGCGAGCGGATCAAGCCCGAGGCCTTCGCCGTCATCCGCGAGGCCAGCCGCCGCGCCCAGAACCACCGCCAGTTCGACGTGCAGCTTGTGGCCGGCATGGTCCTCGACGAGGGCGCCATCGCCGAAGAGGCCACCGGCGAAGGCAAAACCATCGCCTGCTACCCGGCGATGTACATGGCCGTGCTCGAAGGGCTCAAGGTCCACCTCGTCACGCATAACGACTACCTCGTCCGCGTCGGCGCCGAGTTCGCCACGCCGATCATGAATCTGCTGGGCGTCAGCGTCGGGTTCATCACCGCCGACATGCCCGCCTACGGTCCCGAGGCCGCC
>JAJFVE010000016.1 GCA_021371965.1 Planctomycetaceae bacterium | reverse complement strand
GATGAGGATCTGCACCGTCAGGTCGGGCTTGTCCTCGCCGCTGGCACGGATGTAGTCGCCGAAGGCCTCGACGATAATCGCCGTGTCGCGCGTCGAGTTCCAGTACGTCGCGTGCTTGCGGTTATTGAGCAGGTACTTCACCAGGCGGCTTGCGGTCTTGCCCTTGGGGTCGGCCGCGGCCAGCAGCTTGAGGTAGTAGCCCTGAGCCTCGTACTCGCTGCCGTACCAGCACCACCAGTAGCCCTCGTTGCCCAGTCGCAGGTACGCGGTTTGGTTCTCGTCGTCCTGGATGAGGAACTGCTCGATGTTCTGGCGCAGCATGTCGCGCTTCTCGATGTCCTTGACCTTGTGGCACGCCAGGGCGAACATCGCCTTGGCGTAGACCGACAGGTGATTGCGGTCGCGGTACAGGAACTCGCGCATGTCCTTGTTGTCGGACTTTTCATCCACCAGCACCATGTAGACGAAGGCGTCGAGGTTGTCGGCCGTCTCCTTCCACGGGTGCGTCTTGGTCTTTGCGTTCTTGAGCTCCCGCACCTGCTGGGCCTGGTAGTTCTTCAGCCATTCGACGCCGCGGGCAAACGCCGCCGGCGGCACGGCCAAGTCGTTATCCTGCGCGATCCGCAGGCCGTGCACGACGACGGCCGTCGTGTGCGGCCACGAGTGCTCGCCCCAGCCGCTGAACCAGCCCCACCCGCCGTCGGAGCACTGCATGCTCAGGAGCTTCTCGACGCCGGCCTTGGCCATGTCGGCCGCGACTGCGTCGTCGAAGACCGGCGCGAACTGGCGCTGCCACTGCTTGGCCCGCTCGACGTCGTTGCCGATCTCCTGGGCGTTGAGGTTGGACCGCTTTTCCTTGATGGCCTTGAGGTCCAGGCCCATGCCGATGAGCACCTTGCGCGTGATGACCGTCGGCAGGAAGCGGTTGAGCGTCTGCTCGGTGCAGCCGTAGGGATACTCCATCAGGTACGGCAGGGCGTCGACCATCGCCCCGGCCAGCGTGGGCGAATAGCGAATCTCCAGCCGGCTCTCGTCCGGCCGCCGCTCGGCGGGCACCGTGATATCGATCACGCCCTTCTTGTCCTCGGGGCGCAGCGCCCCCGAGAAGCTTTCAGTCTTGAGCATCCCGTGTACGTACACCGGGAACTTCTGCTCCATGGCGTCGGACTCTTCATCCGTCAGGGCCTTCATTCGGATAGCAATCTCGCCAGGGGCATCCACACGGATGCGCCAATCGACGCGCGTCTCGCCGCCGGCGGGAACTTCAACTGTCTTATCGAGTTCCCAACCGGGTTTCTTGCTCGCACGCAGGTCTGCGCCCTTGCGCTCGATCTTGGCATCCAGTGAGGTAGTGCCCGCGCCGCCAAGTTCGTCGATCTCCAGAGCAACCTTCACCTTCTTGGCGCTCTTGAGGTAGTTGTGCACATTCGCCGACAGGACCACCTCGTCCTTCTGGACGAAGAATCGCGGGGCCTGCAGGCGGACGATCAGGTCCTTGGTCGTGATGACTTCAGCGAATCCCTCGCCGCACTTGGTGCCCTCGCCCATGGCCCAGACCTTGGTCTTCCAGGTGGTGAGGTTCTCGGGCATGGTCAGCTCGATCTTGGCCGTGCCGTCCTTGCCCGTCTGCACGGCAGCCGCCCAGAAGGCGGTGTCGGCAAAGTTCGTCCGCACGGTCGGCTGGACCATGGGGGCAGCCTGTCCGCCGCCAAGGCCAGCCTCGGCCTTCTTATCGGCCATCCCGTTCATCGCCATATCCGCCATCGCAGCGGCTGGAGCGGCCGCTTCCATCGCCGGACCATCGGCTGCTCGCATGCGCATGGACTTGGCTGCCATAGGCATGGGCCTGCCATCGCCTTTGCCCCTGCCATAGCCAAACCCGCTGTCGGGCGTTTCGCCTTCCGTGCGGGTCTGCCCTTCCTCGCCCTCGGCCACCTCTTCGACGACGAGGTATCCGAAGATGCCCAGGAAGCTCATGCCGATCTCATCCCGCTTGAGCAGATTGCCGCTGCCTTTGCTCAAGCTGGTCATGCCCTGGCTCTGGTGGTGCCGCCGCCACTTCCAGAAGAACTCCTTGATGTCCGGCACGTTGGAGCCGCCGGAGATGTACTCGACGGCCTTGTCGTACATCGCGATCACCGTCGAGCCGCTGTACGGTTCGCCGTTGGGCTCGGTGAGTTTCACGGTGACGGAGGCCTTCTGACCGGGCTTGTACTTTTCCGCCGAGGGCGTGACCTTCACGTCCAGCACGCGCTTCTCGGGCGGCACGACGACTTCGCGCACCGTGTTGTGCATCTTGCCGCCGCTGACGGTCACGGCCTCGATGAAGAAGTTGGGCATGTCCTTCTTGACGACCTCGACGGTCTCCTGAACGGTCTTGCCCTTGAGGCGGATGATCTTGGGCGGCTGGTAGACGCTGTTGGCCGCCCGCACGAACAGCAGCACCGTCGAATCCGGCTGTTCGGTGTTGACCTGGAGGGCGACCTTCTCGCCGGGCTTGTATTCCTGCTTGTCGGTTACCAGTTCGATCTGGTTGAAGCGGAAGTCGCGGCCGTCGGTTCCTTCGCCGATCACCGTGAACACGTACCCGCCCTCGATGCTGTGACCCTTGCTGTCGGTCAGCGCGTACGCCAGGCGGTACTGTCCGGCGCGGCTGGCGTCGAACTTGTGTTTGGCGTTGCCTTCGTCGTCGGTGTTCACATCCCACTGCTGCACAACCGTCTCGACGGGCTTGGCCTTTTCGTACTTGATCGCCAGCAGCTTGAGCTTGCCGGCGCCCTTGACCCCCTTGCCATCGAGGCGCTGCCCGCGCAGGCCGACCTCGACGCTGTCGCCCACGCGGTAGTGCCCGCGCCCCACCCACGTGTAGACCTTGAACGGCTCGCGCGCCACCAGCACCGCGCCGGTGCCGGTGATCGTGCGGCGCGACTCGTCCGTCACCTCAGCTGTGATCTCGTAGCGATGGTCCTTATCGCCGTGGATGGCCTTGGCGACGGCCGTGTCGATCTGCACCTTCACCACGCCGTCAGGCCCCACCGGCACGGTGGCCTGGCTGACCAGCTCGGGCTGCTGGGGCGCCCGCCACATCGGCCACCAGCTCCACAGCGGCGCGGGGCAGCCCCACTTGTACCAGCCGGGGTACCAGGTGTAGTCGTATGCGTACCACCAATAGCCGCTGCCGTAGAACCAGTCCCAGCGGCAGATCGGATACCATCGCGACTCGTGCGTCGTGCGCAGGACCTTGTACTTGACCTTGGCCTTGGTGACGGGGGCGCCAAAGTAATACTTGGCCGTGATCTTGGCCTCGATCTTCTCGCCGAGCATGATGGGATCGGTCGGCGCGTCGACCTTCACCTCGAACTCAGGCTTCTTATACTCCTCGACGCGGAACGACCCGCCGCCCTGGCCCATGACGAAAATGCCGTAGACGCCCAGGGCCGCTTCCTTGGGCAGCGTCAACTCGCCGTCCATGCCGCCGTACTCGTCGGCCGTCAGCGTCTTTTCAAAGATCTTCTCGCCCTTGGGGTTGTTCACCTGCACGGTGAAGCTGTGGCCGGCGAAGGCACTCTTGCCTTCCTGGTCGTACTTGGCGTTGTTGACCCAGAACTTGAACTTGACGTTCTGCAGCGGGCGGTACACCGGCCGGTCCGTGATCGCGAACGTCTTGGTAGCGTTGTATTCCTGGTCGTACCACGAGGGATACCACATGCCCTGAAAGCCCATGTACGCCAAGCGTCCCTGCGGCGTGGTGGCCGTGATCAGCCAGTTCCAGCTTTGCGTCAACTGGTCGGGGCCGAGGATGAGCTGCCCCTGCTCGTCGGTCAGCTCGGCAAACTGCTTGTGGTCGAAGACGCTGTAGCCCTGCCCGCGGCCTTCCTGGACATATCGCTGCCGATAGCCGAAGAACTCGACGTTGGCCTTGGCAATCGGCGAGCCGTCGGCCGCGTCGCAGATGTAGTAGTAGGTCTTCTTATCGAGGGGCTTGTTGACGATCGCCGTGTCGGCGATCCAGATGATAATGCGGCTGACGTTGCCGTCTTCCATCTTGGCCGTCAGCAGATACGCCCCGGCCTTTTGCAGCGGCGTGGCGACGGTGATGCGCTTGTCGAAGTGCGCCGCCCGCGGCATCAGGTCCAGGTCCCACCCCGCCACCTTGGCCCCGATGTACTGGGCCTCGTTTTCATAGACCAGGCGGTAGCCGATGTCGGCGATGTTGATCTTTTGATATTCCATCCGCCGCGGGTTGCGCTTGATGTAGGCCTTCACGTCCTCCAGCAGCGCCGGGATCTTGATCTCGAAGGCCTCGAAGGAGACCTTCTTGCCGTTGCGATAGCGGTACTCGACGGTGGCGCCCTTGCCCGAGGGCTGCGTCATGATCGGCTCGAAGAGCCCCCAGTTGCCCACGACTTGCGTCAGCCGCTTCTGCTTGGACTGGTTGCTATCGTCGCCGAATCGCTTGATGTTTGCCCGCCAGAGTTCGGCGGCCTTGGGGTACTGGCGGCGGTTCTCGAACTCCTGGCACAGGTTGCCCATCGCGCTGGAAGCGTAGCCGTTCTGGCTGTCGGCCAGGCGCTGGTAGATGCGGATGTAGTTGAACTCCTTGGGCAGGTTGAACCGCTTGATGCCCGTGGCCAGCTTCGCGATGGTCTCGTCCTCGCCCAGGGTGTGCAGGGCCCAGGTGCCCGATTCATTCTTCTTGCCGCCGTCGTCGCTGTCGAAGCGGCCGAAGAACCAGCGGTATTCCTGCAGCGTCTGCACGCCGAACTGCGCCTGGAAGAACTGGGCCAATTGGTAATCGACCTGCGAGATGCGGTCAGGGGCATACCGCACCACTTCCGAAAGCGCCCAGCGCCATCGCTGGCCGTCGCTGGTGGCGTCGGCCCAGCTCTTGGGGATAGTGTGATAGACGGGGTTGCCCTGCTCGTCGACCGGCGCGCCTTGCGGGGGCTCGCGGTCGGCGCCTTCGCCGTAGTCGGGCAGTTCCTTGAGGTTCGTCAGGTACTGCAGCCGCCACGACTCCATCCAGCCGCGGTTGCCCATCAGCATCTGGGAGAGGTTATCGTAGAAGGATGCGACCTCGTACTTGGCGTCGTCGGCCTTGATCTGCTCCATCGCCTGCTGCATGAGCTGCAGGCTGCGGACACGGTCGCGCTCGTAGGAGTCGATGTACTGCCCGCCGCCGCGATGGTCGCCGCGCTCGAACTTGCCGGCGATCGTGTACCCGTAGTGCGGCAGGGCGTTGAGGTAGATCTGTGCCGCCGCTTGCAGCACGCGCCACTCCGTCGCGCGGGCCTTGATGACGGCTTCGATGAACTCGTCGGCCTGGTCATAGCGGCCGATATTGCCCAGACAGCTCACGGCATTGGAAAGGTCGCCGCCCGTCAGGGCAAGGTCGTTGGAATCCTTCTTCGCCAGACGGGCGAACAGCTCGTACGCTTCCTTCCAGTTGCCGTCGCGCTGGAGCTTCTGCGCACGGGCGCGCAGGCCGGAGGGCGTCTGGGCCTGCTGGGCCTCCAGCGTCACCAGCGACATCCCTGCAACAGCCAGAACCAGAATCGACGTGACGAGTTTCTTCATGCGTTTCATGGCAGACCTTTCTGAGCTCCCGCGCGGTGCCGCTATTGTGGCCGCCCGCCGCGGCCGGGGCAAGATGCTCCAGCCTCATTCGACGCCCAAGACCCGCCGGCGGTTCCACAAAACTCCGCACAGGGGCAACGATCATCGCCGCCGTCAGATCATCCACCACTGCCCCGGCACGAGGGCCGGCAGATTGAACCGGCGCCGATCCTCCGGCAACGAAGCCAGCAGCTCGCGGGCTTTGCGGCCCATCGCATCGCAGGCCAGTTCGGCGTTGCGCTGTCCGACAGCCGCACTGGCATGGCGGCGCGGGTCGAGCCCGCTGATCCCGTGCGGCGGCGACATGTCGAACGTGATCTCGCCATCGCCCAACTCGGACAGGTCCACCAGTTGCGGATAGAAGAACATCATGTTGGACGTTTCCCACTTGGCCGCGTGGTCGCTGTCGGACTCGGCGCACTTGCTCAACGTCATCTCCCACAGCGCCGCGCCGGTGCACTGCCCGTCGGCCGTCACGTCCGCCAGGGCGTTTTCGATCATCGCGAGCTGCTCGGGAATGTTGTGCCCCGAGACGCCGATGATCACGCGAAAGCCCGTGGCCTTGAGCTGTGCGAAGAGCTGACCGATCACCGGCACAAGGTGCTGCTGGTCGAACCCGGCGTGGAAGAACACCGGCGGATACACAACGCCGCCGAACTTCTGGGCCGTCTTGACCAGAAACGCGTGGGCCTTGATCGCGTCGTTGCCCAGCGGCAGATGCCGCCCGTGCCACTCGATGAGCCCGAACGGCACGTACACCACCGGAAACGCCCGGGCCGCCTTCTCAAGCTGCCCCGGCCTCATGAACTGCATCTGAACGTTTTGCGGAAGATCGTTGGTCATGATGGGTCTCTCAGTAAGAGTCGATTCGCAGGCCGCTGATGTCGAATATCCCTCGATGTATCTCTACAGCCACTGCCGCTTTGCCAGGGCTTTGCCTGTGGGCGTTCGGAACACTTCGTCGATCTTGGCCGACAGCGCTTGGGCGGTCATCGTCCTGGCCGCTCCGGCCAGGTTCACCAGCCAGTCGGCGTCCCAGAGGATGCGGAACTCCGGCGTGTCGATGTCCTTGGCCGTGTGGTGCGAGCCGACGATGCGGCAGACGTGGTCGATGGCGTCCTCGTCCATCCGCAGCTCCTGCATGATGCGCCTCGCCAGCGGCGGGCCTTCCGACTCCTGCAGCAGGTAGTCGCAGCGGCCGAACTTTCGCCGCGCCTCGGCCACGCCGATGTCGTGCAGGATAGCCGCGGCCTCAACGACCGTGGCGTCGGCATTTTCGTGCTGCAGGATCGCCTGGGCGTATCCCAGCACGGCCAGGGCGTGATCGACGTTGCCCGGATCGTCGGCGAACTCGCGCCGCAATGCGGCGAGCAATTGTTGTCGCAGCAAGTCTTCCATGATGAGTATCATCCCGCCAAGTGACGCGCGGGGCAAGCCCCGCCGCTAAGGGTCCTCTTTCGCCGCCGTTTCCAGTTCGTTGAGCTTGCGGATGATTTTCTGCCAATGCGTCCCGTGCCACAAGAGCCTGCTGCAGCGGCTGCAGCGCCAGAAGCGGTCGCAGTTGCGGTACGCCAGTGGCGGGGCCTCGTCGGCCGCAGCGTGCTTTGGGATCTCCGCCAGCTCCCCGCCGCAGGCCATGCACCGCGGCGGGCGCAGCGGCAGTGCCAGCGTGCGCATCACGAACTGCAACTGCGCGAACTTGTCGAGTTGGCGCGGCACGAACAACGCCGCCACGCTGCCGCTGCGGATGACGTTGCGCTCGAACAGCGGGCCGTCGCTGCTGAGAATCACCCGCCCCTGCGCCGTTGCGGCCGCGATGAGTTCGCCGTCGTCGATGCCGTACTCATACGCGGCATCGTACCCCGCCGCCCGCAGCCAGCGCGCCAGGCCGCCCAGCATCGCGTCGCAGAAGAACGCCGGCGGGTTGTCGATGTCATGCTGCTTCATCAACTAAAGCATACCGCCCACGGCGCAGAGGTTCCTGAGCATGCGAGCCTGGTTCATCAGTCTGTCCTTCCCGCGACCGCCTGCTTCCGAGCGGCCCCATGTACCCTATCGACCAGCCCGGTCCGGATGCAACAGAAGACCAGGCAACGCGCTGTGCGATTCCGTCAGCTACAGTCGCACCATCGCTGTCGACGCGGGCACCTGCCGCCGGGAAGGGAGGCTCAGGGCGCAGGGGCGGGACGCTCCGGCAACACATGGGCGAGGCGCCCATGCCCCAAAAAACCGCTCTTGCCGCGATGGGCGGGCTCTGCCACAATGCCGCCCATGCTTGAATCGCTGGGTAAGGTGACGCTCAAGGACGGGCGCTCTGTTGAACGCGCGGTCGTTTTTGCGCCGGATGCGCAGTGGGCCCAGAAGATATTGCCGCTGCTGGGGCATAAGGGCGGGGTGTGGAATTGGCAGAATGAGCGGCTGCTGCACAGCGAGACGGGCATCAATGCGCGGTTCTTTGTGCTGTGCAAAGACGGTCAGCTGTTTGCTAATGTCATGACCTGCGACGCCGGCGGGGTGGGGCTGCTGGGGCACGTGTATACGCACCCGCAGTGGCGGCGGCTGGGGGCCAGTTCGCTGTTGATGGAAGCGGCGATGGCCGACTTTGCCGCCCGCGGCGGGCGCGCGATGTTCCTGGGGACCGGCTACGACACGCCGCCGTGGCACATCTACCGCACGTTCGGGTTCGAGGACATCGAGCCGCCGTCAGGCTACATGGCGTGGTACGCCAAGCCGCAGGCGGAGTTCGAGGCGGCGTGGTTCGCGCCGGGGCCGGTGCGCGTCGAGACGCTGGGCTGGCAGCAGTGGGTCTCGTCAGTGCCGCTGTTCCTGAGCGAACAACCCTGCGTCGTGCGATGCGCGCCGCTGCGGCTGATCGGGCGCGAACTCACCGAGGGCGTGCTTCTGCCACTGCTGCAGGAGGAGATCGACCGCCGCGCGAGCCATCAGCCGCCGGCGGCTGTGGCGCTGACGAGCGTCGCCGGCGGGGCGATGGCCGGCTTTGCCGCCTGGCATTGGCACCCGATCTGGCCCGGGACGGTGCTCGTTGATGTATACTGCCACAGCGCCTTCTGGGACCGCGGCAGCGATCTGCTGGCGGCGCTGCCCTTGCCGCCGGCGCAGCGCTACGAGGCCTGCGCCGATTCGGCCTGCGCGGCCAAGACGGCGGTGCTTGCGCGAGCGGGCTTTGTGCAGACGGCAGTGTTGCCGGCGGCTCTGGCGGCCTCGCGGCGCGGCGACAGGCGAGTGGACGTGATCATCATGGAGAAGCGATGAGTCGTGTGAAAGTTGCATGCCTGGGGGCGGGGAGCCTGTACTTTCCGCGCGCCGTCGGCGACCTGGTCGTCCGCGACGATCTGGCCGGCTCGGAGCTGGCGCTCTACGACCTCGACGCTGAGAAGACCGCCCGCATGGCCGCGCTGGGGCAGCGCATGACGGCCGAGGCGGGGCACGGGACGCGCGTGACGGCCACGGGCGATCTGGGCGCGGCGCTGGACGGGGCCGACTTCGTCATCACGTCCATCGGCGGCAGCGGCGCCGACATCAGTCAGGACGTCTACAGCTCGTACCACCACGCCGCCGACATGCACATCCCGGCGCGGTACGGGATTCACCAGGTCGTGGGCGACACGGCCGGGCCTGCCGGCATGATGATGGGTCTGCGGTCGATCGGACCTTACCTGGAAATCTGCCGCCAGGTCGAACGGCACTGCCCGCGGGCGGTGCTCTTTAGCCACTCAAACCCGATGGGTGTGCTCTGCCGCGCGATGAACAAGCACTCGTCGGTCAAGGTCGTGGGCATCTGCCACGGCGTACAGGCCACCATCGCCCAGGCGGCCGAGATGCTCGGCGTACCCGCGGCCGAGCTGCACTGCACGTGGATCGGCACGAATCACTATTACTGGATCCTCCGCGCCGCGCACAAAGGCGTGGACGTGACGGCCAAGCTCGCCGCGGCCGCGGCCAAGCTCGGCGCCAAGGGCAGCGACAATCTGGCGCACCGCCTCTCGGCGGTCTACGGATACAAGGTCGGCTATCCTGGCGCGGGGCACCTGGTGGAGTTTTACTCGTGGGCCACGCGGGTGCCCTCGCAGGCGGATTTGCCTTACGGCCTTGCGCACGACGCGAAGAGTCACGGCTTCGACGAGTCGCGCCCGGCGCCGGTTCGCAGCGAGCCGACGGAAGAAACCCGCCGCGCGTTCTTCAAGGGCTTCCAGGAGTTCCTGGACATGATGAAGCTGCCGGCCCCCGGCCATCGCGACCACGTCAGCGAGGAAGGGATCGCGCGGATGATCAGCGCGATCGCGCACGGGCGGCGCGAAGTCTTCATCGTCAACATCCCCAACGCCGGCGCGGTGGGGAACCTGCCGGCCGATGCGATTGTCGAGATCGAGGGCGTCACCGACACCCTCGGCGTGCGCGGGATCACCGTGGGCGAGTGCCCGCTGGTGCTCAAGGGCATGCTCGAAAAGCGCCTGGCGTGGCAGGAGCTGGTGGTCGAAGCGGCCGTCACGGGCGACCGCAAGATCGCCCTGCAGGCGCTGATGCTCGACGAGATGGCGATTCACCCCGACAAGGCCCAGGACATGCTCGACGAGCTGCTCGCGGCCTCGCGGGACATGCTGGGACAGTTTTTTGGCTAAGGGGGCCCCAATTACCGAAGGCATGCGATGAAAATCTCTGAACTTGTTCTAACTGACGGATTAGTCAATAGGACTATGATCCATGAAGGAACCGCGAAGATCTATTTCACCGACTACATGGGAACCCAGCTGGTGATCACGCTTCTCGATTGCAGAGAGTTGTTTAAGCAAGACTGTTTGAATTCTTCAATTGCTCGCGCTAGTGTCCGTCAAACCGAAGGAAGATTGTCCGAACTTGTACTCCAGGACGACGATTTAGTCGTCGTTCTCAAAGCCGTATTTCGAGATTCAGTGGTAGAGAAAATCGCGTAACGATTAGTAAGTGACACGACCACCGTTAGGATGGATAAAAAGATGAAGCTTGAGATTCTCGGACCGGACGGATGCCGCAAGATCGATGCGGCCGCCAAGAGCATCCTGCACCGCACGGGCGTGCTGGTGCCGCATGAAGAGATGTGCCGCCTGTTCGAAAAGGCCGGCGCGAGCGTCGACCACGCCAGCGGTCGCGTGCGAATTCCGCCGGAGCTTGTCGACCAGTGCGTCGCGCAGGCGGGCAAGACGTTTACCATCTACGGGCGCGACCGCAGCAAGAAAGCGGCCTTCGGCGTCGGGCAGCGGAATTACAACTCCAACGCCGGACAGGCGAATTGGGTCGAGAGGTCCGGCCAGCGGCGGTACTGCTGCATGGACGACGTCGTCGAGGCGGCGAAGATCGGCGAGATGCTCTCGATGATTAACGTCGTCGGGGCGATGGCCGACCCGCACGAGCTCGACGTGCGACACCGCGTGGTTGAAGTGGCGGCCGCCCAGCTTGCCACGACAACCAAGCCCATCACGTTCTGGTTCCACGATCGCGCCAGTGCCGCGTTCGTGATGGAAGTCTTCGCCGCCCATGCCGGCTCGGCAGAGAACCTGGCCAAGTATCCGCCAGCGTATCCGTTCCTTGAGCCCATAAGTCCTTTAAGATTCAATACTAACGGTATTGATCTGCTATTTGAAACCGCCAAGATCCCCCTGCCGGTGCCGATCGGGCCGATGGCCCAGACGGGCCTGAGCGCCCCGGCCACGCTGGCGGCCACCGTCGCGCAGGAGACGGCCGAGATCCTCGCCGGCGTCTGCGTGGTACAGCTCATTCGCGCGGGCACGCCGGTGTGCTTCGGCGGCATCCCGCACGCCTTCGACATGCGCACGACGCAGCTCATCTTCTCCGGACCCGAGCAGGGGCTGATGGCCGTGGCGTGCACCGAGATGGGCAAGTTCTACGGCCTGCCCAACTACATCAATGTTGGCCTGACCGACAGCAAGACTGTCGACGCCCAGGCGGGCCTCGAGCCGGCCGCCACACTGCTGATGGGCGTGCTGGCGGGGGCGGACATCTTCGGCCACATGGGCATCGCCGGCGTGGACCAGGCGACGGACCTGGACATGCTGGTCTGGCAGAACGAAGTGATCGAGTACGTCGAGCGGATCGCACGCGGGTTCGAGATCGACGACGACGCGCTCGCGCTGGACCTGATCGACGAGGTCGGACCCGGCGGGACGTTCATCGATCAACCGCACACCGCGCAAAACTTCCGCAAGACGCTCTGGATGCCCACGCTGCTGGACCGCGACTATTGGCCGGCGTGGGTCAGCAACGGCCGCCCCGACGCCCGCAAACGCACGCGCGACAAACTCGAGGCCTTGCTGGCGGCATACAAACCTACGCCCCTGGCCGACAGCGTGCATCGCGACGTAGAACGCGTGCGGGCCGATGCCAAGAAGCATCTGACTCGATAGCAGGGCGCTATGGCGGTCGTTTCCCAGCCGCCATGGCACCCAATCAGAAGATCAGGGACACGCACAACGGCGTTGTGCGTGGCGGATCGCGGAGGACCCAACCATGAAAGCCGTGATGGCCGTCGCGCCGGGCACACTGGCCTTGGGCGAGATCGACATCCCCGCGCCGGGCGAGTTCGAAGCGCTGGTCAGAATGGACGCCTGCGCCATCTGCAATTCCACCGACCAGAAGCTCCTTCACAACGAATTCTGCCCTGGAATATTCCCGGTCGTGCTGGGGCACGAGGTTGTCGGCACCGTCGTCGAGATCGGCCCCAGCGTCCGAAACTTCAGGGCCGGCGACCGCGTTTTCCGCCAACGGCTGGGCGACCAGCACGTTAGCGGCGGCGGGCGAAGCTGCTGGGGCGGCTTTGCCCAGTACGGCCTGGTAAGCGATGAATGGGCGCGGCAAGGCGTGCCCTACGGCAGCGAAGATCTGCCCCACGATCAGCAGAAGCTCCTGATGAACGTGCCGCCCGCGCTGGCGGCAGGCATGGTCACGCTGATGGAATGCCTGGACTGCATCGCTGCCTGCGGCGCCGGCGCGGGTAAGTCGGTAGCCGTCGTCGGCTCAGGCCCGGTCGCCCAGGCGCTGGCGATGTTCGCGCGTCTGCTGGGCGCCGGTCCGGTGTGGGCCTTCGGCCGCCGCGCCGCCGCGGCCGAGCGGTTCGCCACGGTCAGCAAGATCGATGGTTACGCCAGCGGGGCGGACCTGCCGCCCGCGGCCTCGAAGATCGTCAACGCCGGCGGGTTTGATCTGGCCGTCGAGGCCGTCGGTTCGCCCGAGGCGCTGCACACGTGCCTGCGCCTGGCCGGGGCGAAGGGGCGCGTGTGCGTGTACGGCGTGGCGCCGCAGTCGGCGCCGTTTCGACCCGATCAAACACAACGCGCCAATGTCGCCTTCGTCGGCGCTCGCGAAGGCCGGGCGCAGAAGCGCCTCGTCGAATGGGTGCAGCAGGGAAAGGTAGACCTGCGGGATTGGGTCAGCCACCAGTTGCCCTTGGGCGAGTTCCAGAAAGGCTTTGACCTGATCGCCTCGCGCCAAGCTACAAAAGTCGTGTTGCTGGCATAGCCGCTTTGAGGCGACTACAATCTGTGTGGCATGGGCGTCTCGCCCGTGCAGAATGGGAAGACCATGGCCGAGACGGCCATGGCACGCAAGAGCATGGGCGAGACGCCCATGCCACAAATAAAGGAACTTCCTGCCCCCGCGCGCGTCTTAGCGGTATCGCACTAATGCTCTTGACGAAAGGAATCCGTTATGAAACATCTTCTGACCGTCCCTCTGATCGCCCTGATGCTCGCCGCCCCTGCCCTCGCGCAGGAAACCAAGACCGCCCCTGCCGCGGCCAAGGCTGAAGTGCCCGTCACGCGCGTCGTGCTGTTCTCCAGCGGCGTGGGATACTTCGAGCACAACGGCACGGTGCAGGGCGACGCCGACATCCGCCTGAACTTCAAGACCGAGCAGATCAACGACGTGCTCAAAAGCATGCTGGTGATGGCCGACAACGGCTTCGTGACCGGCGTGAACTACGCCAGCCGCGACCCGCTCGTGCGGGCGCTCAAGAGCTTCGCCGTCGATCTTTCCGGCGACCCGACGATGGGCGACCTGCTCAAGCAACTCCGCGGCGCCGAGGTCGTGCTCCAGGCCCCCGACAAGATCACCGGCAAGATCCTCACCATCGAGACGCGCAAGAAAGAGATCATCGTCGGCGGCCAGCCGACTATCGTCACCGAGGTCATCCTCAACGTCTTCTCCGGCGGCAAGCTCAAGGCCGTGCCGATGGACACCGTCCAGAGCCTCGAGCTGACCGACGCCCGCCTGCAGGGCGATCTGAACAAGGCGCTGGAGTTGCTGATCACCTCGCACGACACCGAGCGCAAGCCCGTCGACATCCGCTTTTCCGGCAAGGGCCCCAGCAAGGTGAAGATCGGCTACGTGTCCGAGACGCCTGTGTGGAAAGTCTCCTACCGCCTCGACCTGACGCCCAAGAAGCCGCTGCTGCAGGGCTGGGCCATCGTCGAGAACACCTCCGACCAGGACTGGACCGACGTGAACCTCTCGCTGGTCAGCGGACGGCCGATCTCGTTCATCATGGACCTCTACACCCCGCTGTACCTCACCCGCCCGACCGTCGTGCCCGAGATGTACGCGCACCTGCGCCCGCAGATGTATGAGGGCGGGATCGCCCCGGCCGACGGTCCCGTCGCCAAGAGCATGGCCATGCCTGCCGCGCCGCGCGCCTATGCCGCACGCCGCATGGCCCGCGACAACATCAACGAAGACCAGGCCAGCATGCTCGCCAGCCAGCAGGCCGGCGGCGTCTACGGCGGAGGCGGCGCCAGCGGCGAAATGTCGCTGGGACAGTCGGCCGCCAACGCGATGGCCGCGGCGGGCAAGATCGGCGAATTGTTCAACTTCACGCTGGAAAAACCCGTCACGCTCCAGCGCCGCCGCTCGGCGATGCTGCCGATCCTCAACACGCCCATCGCGGCCGAAAAGGTCAGCATCTACAACCAGGCCGTCATGCAGCGCTATCCGCTCAACGGCGTGTACCTGACCAACGACACCGGCCTCAAGATGCTCGGCGGGCCGATCACCGTGCTGGATGAGGGCATGTATGCCGGCGACGCGCGGATCGACAACATCGCCCCCAAGGACAAACGCCTCATCAGCTACGCCGTGGACCTCAACGTGACGGTCGACCCGTCGCAGACCACCTCCAGCCAGATCACCAGCGTGAAGATCGTCCGCGGCACGCTGCAGATCACGCGGCTGCACACCTACCAGCACACCTATCGCATCAAGAGCACCGCCGACGTGAAGCGGACGCTGATTATCGAGCACCCCTTCAACGCCGCGCTCAAGCTGATCGAGCCGGACAAGTTCGAAGAGAAGACCCCGGCCGTCTACCGCTTCCGCGTGGATGTAGATAAGGAAGCGACCAAGGATTTCACCGTCAAGCTGCAGCAGACCGAGTCGCAGGGCATCGGCCTGGTCGATTGCTCGCCGGACATGCTGACGTACTACGTCCGCAGCGGCGAAGTGCCCGAGAACGTCAAGGCCGCCCTGAGCGAAGCGCTTGCCATGAAGAATCAGTTGGCCAATCTTGAACGCAAGCTCAACGACCTGGAGAACCAGAAGCGCCAGATCGAAGCCGGCCAGCAGCGCCTGCGCGAGAACATCGGCTCGGTGGGCAAGGATTCGCAACTCGGCCAGCGGTACATCAAGAAGCTCGCCGAGCAGGAAGACCAGCTCGAAGCGATGACCAAGCAGACCGACGAGCTGCGCCAGCAGATCGAACAGCAGCGCAAGAAACTGCAGGACTACCTGGTCAATCTGTCGATCTAGGCCTGAAGGAATTATTTGCCGCAGAGGTCGCTGAGTACGCTGAGGAAAATGAAGTAAACAACTTCTCTTCTCTGCGACCTTTGCGACCTCTGCGGTTCAATTGGCGGGTTGCGACACGGCATTGCTGCGCAGGCGCGTCCACAGGGCGTGGAGGATAACCTGCGACGCCTCGTCGGGGTGGGTCTTGCCTGTGGATTTCAACAGCGAGTCGTTGCCTGCCCAGAGACCAAAGTTGTTGCGCACCCAAAGCCCCAGGCCCATGTGCATGTCGATGAGGTCTTCTTCCTTTATCGCCGCGATGGCGCCGCGACCGCGGGGGGTGAGTTCCTTCATCAGGCGCTCGACCGCCTGGTCTATCGTGGCGGGCCACGGAGCATGGTTCGAGGCGCTGACGTGCGAGGAAGCGGATGTCGCCGCTCGGGTGCTGAGGCGGCCGGGGCCCTGGCCGTCGCCGGCATCGACGACGGTGTACGAAACGTAGCCGCGGCACGAGCGGCCGGCGCGGTCGCGCACGGCGACGGCGTATCCGATCGCATTACCGAAGTCGGGATTCTTCAGAGGCCCCTGCGCCCAGAGGAGGGTGCCGCAGGGAACGGTGCCCAGCATGTTGGACTTGTCGTCAGCGTCCCAGGAAAGCGTGGATCGAATGCGAACGTAGCCCAGCGCGTTGGGCGGCACCTTGATCCGCCTGGAATACTCCGCCAGGTCCCCCAGCGGCAGCCCGCCGACGCAGGACCCGTCGATCAGAACCGCGCACGAATCACCAGCCGCGAGAACTGGAGCCGACGTGGCGGAAGTGTCACCGGGGAGGCTCTTGAAGAAAACCAAGGCCAGGGCGGTTATCAGCAGTCCGCCGGCGATCCACCAAAGCCTCCGCATGTGAGTCCGCATTGTCATGGTTGGCGTTATCCCTGCCTTACGATCGCAGGGGGATTCTACACACCCTTGGGACGAATTGGCCAGAGGGCGTGTTCCAGAAACCTCACGGCGCCAGCATCCACACGCTCACGATCACGCCGTTCTTGGCCGCAAAGAAGAGATTGAGCGACTCATCCGGTATCGAGTGCGGAGGCCCGCCCTCGCCATAGTGCAGCACCAGGTCGTGCTTGTTGCCACCTTTCCAGTCCTCGTTGTCCTCGATCTCCTGTCCATAGAGTGACGCAAGAGCATCCCGGTAGTAGCCATCGGTGGGCGGGACAACCCGCGGCACGCCCATCAAGTCTTTCAGTTCCGCCACCGTCATCTTGCCCACGCGGTCTTCAAAATACTTCTCCATGTGGTACAGGCTGACACGCTCGTAGTGGCCTTCGCGATAGTTCCATGCCATGTCTTCGCAGTGCTGATAGTAGAAATCGCGATACCACGTCAGATCGTGTTCTGAGGCACAGCCCAGCGTCATCACAAAGACAGGAGTCAGAACCGCCCAGCAGAACAGTTGTCTCATGTTGTTCTCTCAGTCTGTGTCGCATCCGCTGAAGATTTGCTCCGCCGACGACGAATCGACGAATCGCCAAGACAATGGCGACCACCACTGCAGGTACGCAAGGTTTCAGAAAACTACACTCCTGCCAGAGCCCCAATCGTTTGCAGACTCGCGCGAAGCCGCAAGCGCAATGGGAGCAAAGGTTAACCACTTGCGTTATGTCCGCCCATTCGCCGGACGTATGGGGAATGGGGGCTATGACCGGCGTGCAGGGGCCAATTGTTGTAGGGCGTCACAAACGCCCAGTTCTGGCGCGCCCATCCGAGTTTGAGGGGATTGTTCTCGATGTACCGGATCGTCCGCCAAACATCGTCAGGAGAATCCTGGAACACACTCCACCCGGGCCCACCCCAGGTGGGATGATCGATCTTCCTGTGCCCTAGTGCCCCGAGTCGATCCCGCGTCGCCAGTTGAACTGCTCGGATCATTTCCTCCGCAGGGTCTCGATGCTTGCGAAGGAGCATGTGCACATGGTCGTCCATGATGGCGCATGCCCAGCACGTGTACCGCCTGTCGCGAATCGTTTCCGCAACGCTCTGGGCAACAACCGCCCTCGCCGCCGCGTCGAGCACGAGCAACTCGTGGCGCAGAAGCTGCACAGCTTGCGTATAGAACGCCTTGATGTCTCGCGACGCAGGTTGCACCGCCCGCCGTCCATGATGCAACTCGCCAAGTTCGCGCAACACGTCGCAGCGGATCGTGCGCGACATGCTTCCGCGGGGGTCATTGGGCAACCAGTACCCGTACACGGTCCAGATCAGGTGATGAGCGATGACGATGGGATATCCCATGCGCAAAACGTTAGCGTGCTGCAACAGGAATGGCAATTGCGATTCCCGCCGCTTGCGGCGTCGCGCGTTTCTTCTGAGTTCTGAAGAGCGCGACGCCGCAAGCGAGAGAGATCAACCTTAGCGATTCTCAGGTTGTCGGCGCAGCCTGTGGCGCCGCCGCAGGAGCGCGATTATCGAGCATGCGGTACTCGCGCACGTACTTGCCGATTTCGCGCAGGGTCTGCTGCTCCTGCGGGTGGATGTCGCCCCAGGGGCGCGGACCGACATTGAGGTAGAAGACCGAGTTGGTCGAGCGGGCCTTGCCCATCGCCTGCAGGATCGTCTGGGGGTCTTTGACGTTGTGGATGCCGGGGTTATACGCCCAGCCGCTGTTGAGGTTCCACCACACCGCCTTGGGCAGCGTGCCGATATCCGTGGTGTTAAAGCCCGTGGTGTTCTCGCCGGGGAAGTCCAGCTCCCACACCTGGTAGTCCTCACCCGGCTGGGGCGGGACGTGGCTGTTATTGCAGACCATGGCCTGCGGCTGCAGCGAATGGATCAGGTCGTACGTGCCGGCCAGGTCCCACTTGCCGCGGGCGGCGAAGGCCTCGGCCCACTCGCCCTCGAATTTCGCGCGCGGCCAATAGCCGTCGAAGATCACGCCGTCGATCTTGCCGTAGTGGGTCAGCAGCTCGCGGAGATGGCCCTGGTAGTACGCCACGTACGCCGGCCAATCGTTGCGATAGCTCGGCGCCGTCCAGTCCAGCAGCGAATAGTAGAAGTGCAGCTTGAGGCCGCGGTCGTGCAGGGCCTGGGCGAGCTCGCCGATGATGTCGCGCTTAAAGACGCTGCGCGTGATGTTCCAGTCGGTCATCTGCGTGTCCCACATGCAGAACCCGTCGTGGTGCTTGGTGGTGATCAGCAGGCCTCGCATGCCGCTCTCGACGAGCAGGTCGGCCCATTCCTCGGCGTTGAACCGCACGGGGTTGAACTGGCTCAGCCGGCGGCGGTAAACATCGAGCGGGATTCGTTCGTTCCAGTACACCCACTCGCCGCGGCCCTGGAGGGCATAGAGGCCCCAGTGCACTGAGAGGATGTACGGATTGGCCAGATACGCCGCGACGCCCTCGGGCGTGGCCTGCAGTTTGGCTTTCGATGAGTTCTCAATCGTGTAATCAGCGACCATGATGGTCTCCTATCAAGTGGCGACATGATAGCGTGTGCGTTAGCGCGCTGCCAGTGCGGGGAAAGAACTTACCACAGAGGCACAGAGGTCACTGAGGTGAAAAACAAGACTCGCCTGGTGAATCCTGCTTTACCTCATCCTGCTCTGTGCCTCTGTGGTAAGTTTTTCATTCGCCGGCGACGGTGACGATCACCCGGCGCGTGCGCGGGCCGTCGAACTCGCAGAAGTAGATCGCCTGCCACGTGCCCAGGGTCATGCGGCCATCGACGATCGGCACCGTCGCCGAGCAGCCCACCAGCGAGCTCTTGACATGGGCGGCGGAGTTGCCTTCGTCGTGGCGGTAGAAGTCCTGCCGCCAGGGGATGGCCTTGTCCAGGGCGGCCAGCACGTCATGCACGACGTCCGGGTCGGCGTTCTCGTTGATCGTCACGCCGGCGGTCGTGTGCGGCACGAAGACCAGCACCGAGCCGGATGTCACGCCGGAGTCCGCCACGATGCGCGCGACGCGATCGGTGATGTCCAGCATGTGGTTGCGGTCTGCCGTCTTAACGTCGAACTGCGATGTCTTCATGATTCTTGGTCCCGCGTTATAGAGAGTTCGAAGTTCGAACTGTTCCAGCGTTCTTGCAATCGCCGGGTTTTGCCGTCATATTACCAGACGAACTATATCGCCCGCTTCCGGGCCTGCAGGAAGGTACAGCACCATGGCGAAATACGCAATCGGACTGGATTACGGAACCAATAGCGTCCGCGCTCTGGTGGTCAACGTGGCTAACGGCCGCGAGATGGCCACCAGCGTCTGGGCGTACAAACACGGCAGCGCCGGCATCTTGCTCAGCGATGACCCCAACCTCGCCCGTCAGCACCCGGCGGACTACATCAAGGGCACCGAGACCGTCCTCGTGCGGGCTCTGGAAGCGGCCAAGAAGGCGCACAAAGGCTTTGACGCGGGCGACGTGATCGGCATCGGCGTCGACACCACCGGCAGCACCCCGCTGCCTGTCGACGGCGACGGCAAGCCGCTGGCGCTGAACTCGGCGTTTTCTAAAGACCTGGCGGCCATGGCCTGGCTGTGGAAGGACCACACCTCCGTGACCGAGGCCGAGGAGATCACCGCCTACGCCAAGCGCAACCGCCCGCGGTTCCTGGACAAGTGCGGCGGCACGTACAGCAGCGAGTGGTACTTCAGCAAGGTGCTGCACTGTGCCCGCACGTCGCCCAAGGTCTACGAAGCGGCCTACGCGTGGGTCGAGTGCTGCGACTGGATCCCGGCGATGCTCACCGGCACCGAGCACCCCGACAAGCTCACCGTCGGCATCTGCGCCGCCGGGCACAAGGCGATGTACAACGACGAATGGGGCGGCTATCCCGACGTGCGGTTCCTGGCCGGACTGGACAAGCGACTGGAAGGCCTGGCCTCGCGTCTGAAGGAAAAGGCTTATAGCGTCGACCGCAGCGTGGGCGGCCTGACGAGCGAGTGGGCCAAGAAGACCGGTCTCAAGGCCGGCACGCCGGTGGCGGTGGGCGCCTTCGACGCGCACCTGGGCGCCATCGGCGCGGGCATCAAGCCCGGCACGCTGGTCAAGATCATCGGCACCAGCACGTGCGACATCATGGTGCATCCGCTCAACAAGCCGCTGCGCGACATCCCGGGCCTGTGCGGGATCGTGCCCGGCAGCGTGCTGCCCGACTGCATCGGCCTCGAGGCCGGCCAGTCGGCCGTCGGCGACATCTTCAACTGGTTCGTCGAGGTCATCGCGCCCAAGGGCGGCACGCACGAGGCGCTGACGAAGGAAACCGCCCGCCTGGCGCCAGGCCAGAGCGGCCTGCTGGCGCTGGACTGGAACAACGGCAACCGCACCGTGCTGTGCGACCAGCGCCTGACGGGCCTGATCCTCGGCCAGACGCTGCACACTCGGCCGGCGGAAATCTACCGCGCCTTGATCGAGTCGACTGCGTTCGGCGCGTTGACGATCATCGCCCGCCTGGAAGACAACGGCGTCAAGGTCGACGAGGTGATCGCCTGCGGCGGCATCGCCGAGAAGAACGAGACCGTCATGCAGATCTACGCTGACGTGACCGGCCGGCCCATCAAGATCAGCCGCTCGTCGCAGACGTGCGCGCTGGGTGCGGCCATCGCCGGGGCGGTGGCGGCCGGCGCCGCCGGCGGCGGACATGGCACCTTCGCCGAAGCCCAGGCGGCCATGACGGGCATCAAGGCCAAGGTCTTCATGCCCGACGCCCAGGCCAACGCCGTGTATCGCAAGCTCTACCGCATGTACAAGACGCTGCACGACGCAATGGGCACCACAAGCTGGAACGGCAACCTGCACAACATCATGAAGGATCTGCTGGCCATCCGCAGCGAAACCCGCGGGAACGCCTAAGAAGAAAACTTTGCCACAGAGATCACAGAGACCACGAAGGAGAAACAAGACAACTCTGTGTTCTTTGTGATCTCTGTGGCAAGTTCTGGTTTTTTGGTTGGAGCAAGATGATGCACGAGAAACTTCGCCAGGATGTCTGCAAGGCCAACCTCAAGCTGATGGACAGCGGGCTGGTGATCGAGACCTGGGGCAATGTCAGCGGGATCGACCGCGCGGCCGGCGTGGTGGCCATCAAGCCCTCGGGCGTGGCGTACGATCAGCTCTCGGCCGAGACGATGGTGCTGGTTTCGCTCGACAGCGGCAAAGTGCTCGAAGGCACGCTCAAGCCCAGCAGCGACACGGCCACGCACCTGGAGCTCTACCGCGCGATGCCTTCGATCGGCGGCGTCGTGCATACGCACAGCATCTATGCCACGGCCTGGGCGCAGGCCCGCCGCGAGATCCCGGCCTTGGGCACCACACATGCGGACTATTTCTACGGCCCCGTGCCCTGCACGCGCGTGATGAAGAATGAGGAAATCACGTCAGCCTACGAGCTCAACACCGGCAAGGTGATCGCCGAGCGCATGGCCGGGCTGGACCCGGCGCAACTGCCGGCCTGCCTGGTGGCCGGACACGGCCCCTTCGCCTGGGGCGCCGACGCCGCCAAGGCCGTCCACAACGCCGTGATCCTCGAACACCTGGCGCGCCTGGCCAGCGAGACGTTCCGCATCGCCGAGTTCCCCCTGCCCATCAGCCAGACCCTGTTGGACAAGCATTTTTTGCGAAAGCACGGCCCGGGCGCGTACTACGGGCAGAAGTAATCCGCATCTCTAGTTGCCCGCCGAAACCGCCGGCAATGGCAGAGGTGGAAATGCCGATGCGCCCTGTTTCCTCGAAATAGCCATTCGCACGATGAAACCTGCCGCAAAGGCGGCGTGACCGAGAACGGAAAGCAAGGTAATTGCAGGGGAAACGAAACCGTACATGCGCACAACCGCGTGTTTCTGCAGCATGTACCACTGAAATGCTGCTGCCGACACCAGCGACATCAAGAGAACCAGGCTCATACCGCACAGCATCAGCACGCACGACCAGTGTGGGCGTCGCCTCATTCCAATGATGACGCCGACGATGATGGCCGCGTAAACCAGCCAGTTGAGAACCCTTGGAATCAAGTTCAGAAGCATGGCCATCGGTTCGCTGGATGACATGTGTTCACCTTTCCTTTTCTTTCCCCATCGCGTGATACCGGATTATAACGAATACTCAAACGACCGTCAGCACCTATCCCCGCTTCCTTGCCAGCAGCAGCGGCGCCAGATCGGTATCAGAACCCGCGGCCGCGCGGAGGCAGTCCAGGTGGCTGCGGAAGGCGCCGGTTTCCCACATGTAGTGGCCGTCGCTGGCCAGGGCGATTTTCACACCCCTCGCGATGCATTCGGCAAAGAACGCCGGATCGGGGTCGTTGGTGTGGTAGTTGATCTCAGCGGCCGTGCCTGTGGCGGCCAGGATGTCGGCCAGTTCGCCGTAGAGTTCCCTGGGCTCGGGACTCTTGGAACGGCGGAAGTACCGCCACGGGTGGGCCAGCACGTCGATGCCGGCCTCGCAAAGATGGCGACAGTCATCCATGAAGGTGCTGACAACCTCTGCGGCGGTGCGGCCCTGCTCGGGCACGGTCAGCCAGTGCACGGCGCCGATGAGAACCTGCGCCCACTGCCGATCCTCGTCGAAGATCGTCAGGTCGCCGCTGCTGTCGAGTTCGACTTCAAAGCCCGCGCGGACGTAGTCGCTGCGGCGCTGGTCCATCATGCGGCGGTAGTCGCCCATGCGATTCTGGACCACCGATCGCCACAGGGGCGGTTCGTAGATGTGCCGCCCCTGCCAGAAGTCGTCCTTGAGCATGTAAAGCTGCGGGGCGTGCTCGGCGAAGGTCACCCCCGCCAGGCCGAACTGGCGGCAGCGGGCGATCACCAGGTCGGTGCTGATGTCCTTGCCGCAATACGCAAACTCGGTGTGGGCGTGCATGTCGATCACGGGCGGGTCGGCGGCATTCAATTGCATCGGCACGGTCTCAATTGAGACCTCCCGCCCGCGGATGGTCGCGATGGCAAACGCGTGCGGCGGATCATACATACCGGCGGCCGTAATGTACGTCACGCCCCCCTGCTGCCGAGGAGCCAGGCCCACGTGCGCGTGACCGCTGATGGCCAGCAGGACGCCCGCGCGGGCATAGGCGGCCATCACGTCGCCGCGGTTGAGCAGCGTGTAGATGTCGCCGGATTGCGGATGCAGCGGGTAATGCTGCAGCGTAATCAGCGGCCGCTTGTCCGATGCCAGGCGTTCCAGCAGCGCCAGGTCTTCGCTACTGCGCAAGCGCTGCGCGGGACGATCGTCGCAGAAGGCGCCGATGCGACAGTGGCCGATTTCGGCGACGCTGGGCCAGGCGCCGAAGACGGCCCCGGCGTCGGCGATGGGCCCATCGTGGTTGCCCGGCGCGGCGATGACAGGCACTCCCGGCGCGGCGGCTTCGAGGGCGCCGCGCACATCCTGCAGGGCCGCACGTGCGACGGGAGACGGTTCGCTCTGAAAGGTCATGGCCCCGGGCATGTCGGCCATGTCGCCGGTGAGGAGGATGGCGTCGATGGCCCCGCGTGCGCGGGCGCACGCGACGGCGCGGGCGATCATCTCGCAGCCCTGATACCGCACGGCCTGGTCGGCCGGGCGCGTGAAAGGGTCGTCCTTGCGGGCGTAATGCAGGTCGCCCAATATCAGCAATCGCAGCGTGTCGCTCATAGAACAGCCGATTCTACGCCGCAGCAGAGTGCATGACAAGAACGTCGGGTGACACAGAAAGTCGGGTGCCGTGGCGCGCAGGGCCGAAGGCCCGGAGAGCCACGACCCCTCCGCAACCGGTCGTGGCTGTCGGGCTAGCGCCCTCCCGCCACGGCACCCGCCATCGAGACCTGCCTCCTGCGGGCGATGCAAGAAACACGTGAATTCCGCGGCTGTGGCGGTATGATATCCGCGGTAATATTTTGGAGACGGCGATGAAGGTCTGGCTTAACGGAACGTTGGTGGACGAGTCGCAGGCTACGGTCAGCGTCTTCGATCACGGTCTGCTCTACGGCGACGGCGTGTTTGAAGGCATCCGCGTCTATGGCGGCAAGATCTTCCAGTGCGACGCGCACATCGACCGCCTGTTCGCCTCAGGCAAGTTCATCCGCCTGGCGATCCCGTACACGCGGCAGGAGCTCGTCGACGGCATGTACGCCACGTTGCACGCCAACGGCCGCACGGACGCGTACATCCGCCTGGTGGTGACGCGCGGGCCGGGCAACCTGGGCTTGAGCCCCTTCAAGTGCAGCCAGCCTAACACGATCATCATCGCCGACACGATCGCGCTGTACCCGCCGGAGATGTATCGCGACGGAATGGAAGTCATCATCGCCAAGACCGTGCGCACCAGCCCGCGCATGGTGCCCCCGCGCGCCAAGACGCTCAACTACCTCAACAACATCCTGGCCAAGATCGAAGCCATTGACGCCGGCACGGCCGAGGCCATCATGCTCAACGAGCACGGCGAAGTGTCCGAGTGCACCGGCGACAACATTTTCATCATCGAGAAGGGCCGTCTCATCACTCCGCCCGATGAGGCGGGCATCCTGTGCGGCATCACGCGCGGCGTGGTTATCGAGATGGCGCAGAGCATGGGCATCCCCGTGGCGAAGGAATCCATCCTGCCGGCGAGGCTCTATGCGGCCGACGAATGCTTCCTGACCGGCTCGGCCGCCGAGATCATCCCCGTGACAAAGATCGACGCGCACCTGATCGGCGCCGGCAACGTCGGCGCGCTGACCCTCAAGCTGCACGAAGCCTTCCACGCGATGATCAAATCGCATTAGAAGCGTTTTGCCGCAGAGATCACAAAGAACACAAGGAGAAACAAAGAATATGTTTCTGTTTCATTCTCTGTGGTCTTTGTGACCTTTGTGGCAAGTCTTCTTCCCCGGGGCCTTGAACTGCTTCAATAGCTGATGGCGTAGAGAAAAATGTTCATCGCCAGCTTCTTGCCGCTTTCGTCGTCGTAGCCGCGGCAACTGTAGGGTTTGTCGCCTTCGAGGGCGCACGACCAGTCGTACTTGCTGTAGATGATGGCCGGCTTGCCGTCGACGCGCAGAATTTCAAGCGGCGGCAGCATCGTGCCGCGGGTCTTGAGTTCGTCGGCTAACAGCTTGCGATATTTCAACTCGCCCAGCTTCGCCCCGATGCGCCCGTCGACGACGGGATGATCCGCCGCAATGGCCTCGAGCTTGGACTGCGGGAAGAGCTTGGCCGCGAGCTTGCGGAAGCTCTCGTCGAACGCCGGCTGGCCGCAGCAGGCGTCGGCGATCAGGATGCCCCCGCGCGTCAGGTAGAGGCGGAGGTTCTCGATTTCCCGATCGGGCAGTTCAAAGGAATAGTGCCCGGTCATGAAGATTACGGGGTATTCAAAAAGCTTGGGATCGTCGGCCTTGAGGTGGCGCGCCTGCGACACCACGTCGACCTTGGCCTGGTCGCGCAGGGCGGCCGTCAGGTGCACGATGGCATTGGCGTCGGCATTGTACTCGCCGTTGTGTTGAAGCCGCGCGATTCGCACCGCCCCGCGCGGGATCTCAAAGGCCTTATCTTTCCTGGCCGCGGCGGCGAGTTCGACTTCGTCAAGCTTGTCGGCCAGCGCCTCTCGGCCGGTGGCATACGCGGCGATGTTGGTCCCCAGGTGGAACGCGCGCGGGCTGTACTCGGGGATGCTCTGCATCTCCCACAGGCAGCTCAGCGCGTTGGGCGAATAGAACACGCCGGTGCGGCAGCCGACGTCGATGCCCTCCAGGGAGTACATGTCCTTGTCTTTGAGCTCGTAGTAGCTGCGAAAGACCGGATGCGAGGCCTCCAGCGGCTTGAGCGGATACTCCGGGAACACCTCGTGGGAAAACTCGCGAAAGCCCGCGTCGAAGGCCTTCGAGCCACAGCAGGCCTCGAACAGCAGCGTTCCGCCGTTTTCGACATATTGGCGCAGCAGCTTCTTCTGCGCATCAGTGAACTTGGGAAACTCGTGGCCGGTGATCACCGTGATGGGGCTGACCAGCAGCTCCTTGAGCGACATGTCCAGCGACGCCGTCTGCCACGTGACGGCCTTGCCGAGCTTGTCGCCGATGAAGCCGGTGAGGTTCTCCAGGTCGTGGATATTGCGGTTCCACTGTCCGTCCCACTTGAGCTTCTGGAACAGCACCGGGCGGTTGCCCTTGGCCAGGAACAGCACGGCGAAGGCCGTATCGTACGTCTGGCCCCAGTTGCCCTTGTTCTGATGCGCGACCAGCCAGGCCGCGCCCTCGCGATACCAGTCGTGCGTGCCGAGATTGCGCAGGCCCGAGATCATGCCGACGCGCTCCATGCCGTACATATAGTACAGATGCCATCCATCGCCGCGCTTGGGATTGCCCGCCACAGAAAAATTCTGCTGCATCCACCGCAGCCCGGCCGCGATGGCCTGGTTCTGCTGGTAGCGCCCGCAGTCGGGGTACGCGCCGTTGACGAAGACTTTCGGCCCGCCGACGTTGAGCCGCTGCCCGCAGATGAACATGCTGGCCAGTCCCGCGGCCGTCATCGACCCGTACCCGCCCTCGCGCGCCTGGTAGCCCCACCCGCCGTCGTTGGACTGAGCAACCGTCCAGTGGCGGGTGGCTTTCTGCCACACCCCTTGCGGCACGGCGACGCCCGCCTTGGCGGCCTCGTGAAGCCCCAGCAAGGCGAATTGGGTGTTGGAGTTGTCGCCGCGCCCCTGGTGGGTGTACGACCACATGCCCGTGTTAAGCTGGGCGGCGATGAGCCACTGGGCGGCCGCCCGCAGCGCGGGCTTGTACTTCTCCAGCCCCGACGCGGCGAAGCACTGGGCCTTGAGCGAGACGACATAGGTGCGGTCATTGGGGCTGGCGGCCAGATCGTCCAGCGCGTCGGCGACGACGGGATCATTGGCCGGCACGCCGGCGTTGAGTACGGCCAGGGTGCACAGGGCGACGATCCCGCCGTCGACGCCGCCGCCCCGCCGCCCGCCCCGGGCGCGCCGTGGGTTGCCGCCCGCCAGCGTCTGCTTGAGTTCGGCCACCCCCGCCGCCACGGCCTGGCGGACGTCGTCGCTGGAGACGGCGGCCGCAGCCGGCGCCGCAGGCGCAGCCAGCAGCGTCGCCAGCAGCACCATCACGCACTTGTTCAGCGGTTGTTTCACGAGTATCATCTTTCAGGCGGCAGGCACGGTATTGTACCGCTACGGCGGTCGCATTAGAAGAAACGCACGCCCGAGGCGCTTATGGCCAAGGAATCGTTCGAAAGCATTATCGCCCAATTCTCCCGCAGCCGCGAGATCATGCTCCGCGAGCTGCACAAGATCATCATCGGCCAGGACGACGTGCTCAACCAGATCTTCGCGTGCATTATCACGCGCGGACATTGCCTGCTGGTGGGCGTGCCGGGGCTGGCCAAGACGCTGATCGTCTCGTCACTGTCGAAGATCATGGAGCTCTCCTTCAAGCGCGTGCAGTTCACGCCCGACTTGATGCCCTCGGACATCACCGGCACCAACGTGATCGACGAGCTCGACAGCGGGCGGCGCGAGTTCCGCTTCGTGCCCGGCCCGGTCTTCGCCAACATCATCCTGGCCGACGAAATCAACCGAACCCCGCCCAAGACGCAGGCGGCCATGCTCGAGGCCATGCAGGAACGCCAGGTGACCGTCGGCCAGGAGACGCGCCCGCTGCCCGACCCATTCTTCGTCATCGCCACGCAGAACCCCATCGAGCAGGAAGGCACCTACCCGCTGCCCGAGGCGCAGCTCGACCGCTTCATGTTCAACATCTTCGTCGACTATCCCAGCCAGGACGAGGAAGAGCAGATCCTCACCTCCACCACCGGCGAGAGCAAGCCCGAGCTCAACAAGGTCTTCAACTCGCGACAGATCGTCAACATGCAGCGCATCGTCGCCAAGGTGCCTGTCAGCGAATATGTCGTCAAGTACGTCGCCAACCTCGTCCGCGCCACGCGGCCCAAGAACCCCACCGCGCCGGACTTCGTCAAGGAAATGGTCGACTGGGGCGCCGGCCCGCGCGCGGGGCAGTACCTCATCCACGGCGCCAAAGCCTTCGCCGCCATGGACGGTCGATACACCGTCAGCATCCAGGACGTCCGAAGCGTGGCCGTGCCCGTCCTGCGCCACCGCATCGGGTGCAACTTCGCGGCCGCCAGCGCCGGGCTGGACTCGGTGAGCATCGTCAGCAAACTCATCGAGCACGTCCCCGAGCCGGAAGTGCCCAAGTACGCCCCCAAGCCCGCCCCGCCGGAAGTGGATACGACCGACGCGGTTCCCCCGCTGCCTGCGGAATAGATTTGTTAGCGGTCGAGCTTGCTCGACGCGGTTTCTCTCCTGAATCAACAACCCATCGAGCAAGCTCGACCACTGACAAGACATCATAAGGAATAACCCGTGGCCAAGACCAAAACCAAAACGCTGTCCCCTTCGGTGCTGCTGCCCAACGGCAAGCCTTTCCTGACCTGGCAGCCGGTGCTGAAGTTCTCAAAGACGCTCTACGTGGACGGCCGCTCGGCCAGCGCCAGCGACGACAACGCCGGCACCGAAGCCCAGCCGCTGCGCACAGTCGCGCGGGCGGCCGAACTGCTCGAACCCGGCCAGCGCGTGCTGGTGGCCCGAGGCGTGTACCGCGAGCGCATCGTGCCGGCCCGCGGCGGGTCGAGCGCCGACAAGATGATCGGTTATCAGGCCGCACCCGGCGCGGCTGTGGTGCTCAAGGGCTCGCGCGTGGTCAAGGGCACGTGGAAGAAAGCTGGGCGCACCGGCGGCGTGTGGGTCACCAAATTGCCGGCCGATTGGTTCGCTCCGGACGACAACCCGTTCACCACGCCGAACATCTCCGGCAAGCAGTTCGACATTATGCCTTGGGCCGAGGGCTATCGCGGCACGCTGCCGTACAGCCTGCCGTGCGGGCTGGTGTTCCAGAACGGCAAGCGCCTGGTGCAGGTTGCCAAGCGAACGGAACTCGCCAAGGCCGCCGGCACATACTGGGTAGGCGAAGGCGGCCGGAGTTTGTACGTGCGGCCCTTCGGCGGGCGCAGCCCGGATGCGGCCACGATGGAGATCACGACGCAGTCGCAGATCCTCGCGCCGCGCGAGATGGGGCTGGGGTTCGTGCAGGTGTGCGGGTTCACGATCGAGCAGGTGGGCAACTGCTTCCCGATGCCGCAGTACGGGGCCGTTTCGCCGACGCGCGGGCACCACTGGCTCGTCGAGGGCAACATCATCCGCCAGTGCAACGGGATCGCCCTGGATATCGGCAACCAGCACCCGACGCTGCCCCAGCCGGCAATCAAGCCCGCCTGGCACATCGTGCGCGGCAACATCATCACCGACTGCGGCGTCTGCGGTGTGCAGGGGCTGGGCACGTACAACTGCCTGATCGAAGACAACTTCTTCAAGGGCAACGCCTTCCATGATGTCGAGGTGTATTTCGAGACGGCGTCGATCAAAACGCACTTCACAACCGACACGCTCATCCGCCGCAACCGCGTGCTGCGCACGCTGCACGGCAGCGGCATATGGATCGACGCCAACAACGCCAACTCGCGCATCACCGAGAACGTCGTCGTCGACACGAGCACGATGTTCGGCGGCATCTTCGTCGAGATCTCGGACAAGACCAACATGGTCGACCGCAACGTGGTCTGGAATACCAAAGGCGCCGGCCTCTACGAGCATGACTGCGGCAGCCAGATCTTCACCGGCAATTTCGTCGGCCGCACCAAGGGGCCGGCCATGTGGTTCCGCGGCGCCGTCACCGGCCGCAAACTCGGCGACAAACCCATCCCCGACATGAATCACACGATCACCGGCAACGTGCTCTACGCCAACAAGCAGGGCATCAACACCCCGCTGGAAAAGCAGAAGCTCGTGGCCAACAACCTAAGCGAAGGCATCGAAGCCCAGTTCAACCGCAAAGACTTCACACTGACGTGGTTCAATAGGAGAAGGGGCGCGGAAAAATGAGCGTCCTGCGGACCAGATGGAACATCCGAGACCTGGTATCGCGGCAGTCTGCGATCACTACGCATGGAGGAAGAAGGTACAGAACTGGGACGTTGTTGGACCCGATGGGTTTGGGATAACTCCGTCGTCTGTGAAATAGGCAGAATCATTGCCAAGGTCCCTGCGCGGGCCACTTCTTATTGAGGGCCTCTGCCTCTGCAAGAGCCTTCGTCGGAGGTATGAGAAACTCTGCCAGCAGGGGCACCACTTGCTCCAGAGCCGCGGGCTCAATTCTCAGGCGTCCTTTCCTGATAAAGGCGCGACATTGAGTTTGCTTTGTCGGGTCGCGATAGAAGCCGCCTGTCAAGGCGGCGTGGACGCAGAATGGCTTTGTGCGGCCGGCTGTTCCGATTGGGGCATCGCGGGGCGCATATTTGCCATTTGCTTTTCACAGGCGGGATCGGTACAGTTTTTATTTTGGTTTCGAGGCGAAAAGCGTGACACACCAACCTCAGGATCGCGCGAGCACGCCGGGCGGGGGATGCAAGGCGTGCGGTCGGGCCTGCCAGTTTGCCGACGCCGCAGCGGAGGCTTCGCCTCTGTCGGCGCGGCGGATGACGGCCTGCGCCGCAGCCATCTTTCTGCTGCCGCTGGCGATGGCGACGGCCGGCGCGGTCATCGGCGGGTCCGGGCATGTCGGGCAGCTGATCGGCTGCCTGGCCGGGTTGCTGGCGGGCATTGCATCAGCCATTGGAGCCGTCCGCCTCATCGGCGGCCTCAAGGAGCGTTCATGACAGCCACGGGCAAGATGGATTTTCGCGGCGGGGTTCACCCGCCCCAGCGCAAGAGCCTGTCGGCCGACGCGACGATCGACGTGCTGCCGACGCCGACCGAGGTTCGCATCCCGCTGGTGCAGCACATCGGCGCCCCCTGCGAGAGCATCGTCAAGCCCAAGACGGCCGTGACGATGGGCGAGATGATCGGCAAGGCCGGCGGGTTCGTCTCGGCGCCGGTTCACGCCTCAATCGACGGCACGTGCGGCGTGCCCGACGTGACGACGCTGCCCAACGCCCGGCACGTGGGGGTGATCCCCATCACGGCCGGGACGCAGACCTTGGCCGGGCAGGCACTGTGGGACTCGGTCTTCGGCGGCGAGTGGCCCACGCGGCGCCTGGAAGACCACGCGCCGCAGCAGATCCTCGAGGCCATCCAGGCCGCCGGAATCGTCGGCCAGGGCGGTGCGGCCTTTCCCACGCACGTCAAGCTCGTGCGAAACGACGCCAAGCCCATCGACACGCTGCTGGTCAACGGCTGCGAGTGCGAGCCGTATCTGACGGCCGACCACCGGATGATGATCCAGGTCCCCGGACCGATTGTTTGCGGCGCGTTGCTGGCGGCGCACGCGGCGGGGGCTCAGCGCATCGTGATTGCCATCGAAGACAACAAGCCGATGGCCGTAGACATTTTGCAGCGTGCCGTCCGCGGGACGAAGATGCAGATCGTCGTGCTGCCCACGCATTACCCCATGGGCGGCGAGAAGATGACGATCCGCGCCGCCCTGGGGCGCGTGGTGCCCACCGGCGGTCTGCCGCTGGACGTGGGCGTGGTGGTGGTGAACGTCGGCACGGCCGCGGCCATCGCCCGGGCGGTGCTGCGCGGCAAACCGCTGACGCACCGCGTGGTGACGGTCACCGGCTCGGGCGTGGTGCGTCCGCGAAACCTGCTGGCGCCCATCGGCGTCAGCTACAGGGCCTTGATCGAACACTGCGGCGGGCTGACCGACCAGGCCGCCCGCGTGCTGGCCGGCGGGCCCATGATGGGCCTGGCCATCGGCAATCTCGACACCCCGATCACTAAAGGCACCAGCGGCGTCACCGTGCTGACAAGCGAGGAGGCCCGCAAGGCCGAGGAACTCCAGTGCATCCGCTGCGGGCGATGCGTCGACGTCTGCCCCGTGGGCCTGGTGCCCACCAAGATCGCCCTGTCCTGCCGCTTCAAGGACTGGGACCTGGCCCGGCGATACCACCTCGACGCCTGCATCGAGTGCGGCTGCTGCGCGTACATCTGCCCCTCGGGAATCCCGCTGGTGCAGTTGATGCGCATGGGCAAGGCCGAAATCCCCCGCAAGAAGAAGTGAGCCCACGCGAATGACTCAAGCTGAACAACCCGCCGCCGCGCCCATCGAGCCGGCGATCATCGTCGCCCCCTCGCCGCACATCGCAAACATCGCCCAGACCACGCGCCGAATGATGCTCGACGTGCTGCTGGCCCTGGTCCCGGTGATCGTGGCCTCGATGGCCGTCTTCGGTCTCTACGCCATCAAGCAGATCGCTCTGTGCATGATCACGTGCCTGGCCGCCGAGGCGTTGTTCTCGGTAATCCGAGGCAAGGGGCTGACCATCGTCGATCTCTCGGCGGCCGTCACCGGCGCCATCCTGGCCCTGTCGCTGCCCTGGTCAGCCCCGTGGTATGTGGGCGTGGTCGGTTCGGTGGTCGCCATCGGAATCGCCAAGGTCATCTTCGGAGGCCTGGGCCAGAACCTGTTCAACCCCGCGATGGTCGGCCGCGCGTTCGTCATGATCGCCTTCGCCGGGGCGATGGGGGCCGCGGCGTATCGTGCCCCGGCGGACCTGGTCGGCGCGCCCCACGCGGTGACGCAGGCCACGCCCATGACGGCCCAGCGAGAAGAGGCCCACGCCCAGGCCGCCGCGACCGCTCCGTCAACGGTGCCCCAGCCTTGGCAAAACTGGCAGTACGTCAAGCGGTTGTTCTGGGGCAACGTCAACGGCTCGCTGGGCGAGACCAGCACGGCCGCGTGCATTCTCGGGGGAATCTACCTGCTCATCCGCCGCACGGCCAGTTGGGAGATCCCGCTGGGCATGGTCGCTGCCGCGGCGATGATCGCGGGGATCATGAACGCTGTCCAGGGCGGCGGGCCGTTCCTGCTGCTGCATCACCTCTTCGGCGGAGCGCTGCTGTTTGGGGCGGTCTATATCGCCACCGATCCGGTGACCAGCCCGCTGACGCCCAGGGGCAAGCTGATCTTCGGCGCCGGGTGCGGGGCGCTGGTGATGCTGCTGCGGGTTTTCAGCGGGTATCCCGAGGGCGTGATGTTCGCGGTGCTGCTGATGAACGCGGTCGTGCCGCTGATCAATCGCTGGACCATCCCCACCCCCATCGGCGGACCGGTGCCGGTCAAGGCCTGACGAGAACGATATGAAGGAAAACTACCTCAAGCAGAGTTGGCTGGTGATCGTGCTGGCGCTGGTGTTCGGCGTGGCCCTGGCGTTCGTGCAGACGAGCCTGGCGTCGCGCATCGAGCAGAACAAGCTCGACCTGACGCTCAAGCAGATTCCCGCACTGGTGCCCGGGGCCGCCGGCGGGCGGCAGGAAACGATCTCTGGCAAGACGGTGTTCCAGGCCTTGGACAAGAGCGGACGCCAGGTCGGCTGGGTCGTCAAGGGCAGCGGTTTAGGCTTTGCCGACGTCATCGAACTGCTGGTGGGCCTGAACAACGACACCGATCGCATCACCGGGATGTACGTGCTGGACCAGAAGGAAACGCCCGGCCTGGGCAACAAGATCGGCGAGGAGGCTTTCTCGGGGCAGTTCGCCGGCAAGAGTTCGGCCCGCCCGCTGGTGGTGGTCAAAGGCAGCGCCTCGGCTGGCAATCAGGTCGCGGCCATCTCCGGCGCCACCATCTCCTCCCAGAGCGTTACCGACATCGTGAACAAGACCGTACAGGACATCCGCCCGTTGCTGGCGGGCAAGTCGAAGCGAGATTAACCTATGACCGACAGCGGACCTTCAACCCTGGAGCGGTTCAACAACGGAATCGGAGCGGAGAACCCGATCTTCCGCCAGATCCTGGGCATGTGCCCGACGCTGGCGGTGACCAACACCGTCAAGGGCGCCATGACGATGGCCGCGGCGGTGGCGTTCGTGCTGATCTGCTCGAACATCATCGTCAGCCTCCTGCGAAACCTGCTCAAACCCCACCTGCGCATCCTGGTCTTTACGCTCACCATCGCGACGTTCGTGACCATCGCCGACAAGCTGCTGGCCGCGTTCGTTCCCGACATGAGCCGGCGGCTGGGTCCGTACGTGCCGCTGATTATCGTCAACTGCATTATCATCGCCCGCTGCGAGGTCTGCGCCGCCAAGCAGGGGATCATGCCCGCCATCGGCGACGCCTTGGGCCAGTCCATCGGCAACGCCGTGGCGCTGCTGGCCGTCTCGTCGGTGCGCGAAATCCTCGGCGATGGGCGGTGGCTGGGCTGGACGGTCTACTCCTCCGTGCCGGGAACGTGGGAGTCCTGGTCCATCATGATCCTGCCGCCCGGGGCCTTCCTGACGCTGGGCCTGCTGCTCGGGGCGGTCAACTGGGTTATCGCGGCCGCCAAACGCCCCAGCGTCAATCAACCGGCGGCGGATGCGGCCGCACAAGCGGAGCCCGCCTGAGATGGACTACCTCATTACCATCCTGTTGATGGCCGTCACGACGGCGCTGATCAACAACATGGTTTTCCACTACTTCGTGGGAAACTGCCCCTTCATCGGCGTCTCGCGACGTGTCGACGCCGCCTTCGGCATGGGCGCCGCCGTGACCGCCGTCACGACCGTCTCGGGCCTGCTAAGCTGGGTCGTGACCTACTACATCCTGGCGCCGAACAAGTTGCCCAACGGTACGGTCGTCAGCGCCCCGCTGACGGGCCTGGTGGTCAAGCTGTTCAATCCCGGCTACAAAGACGCCGTCGACCTGACGATCCTCAGCTACGCCGTCTACATTTTTCTGATCGCCTGGGCGGTGCAACTGGTCGAGATGTACATCCGCAAGTTCTTTCCGCCGCTGTACAAGGCCTTCGGCGTATACCTGCCGCTGATCACGACCAACTGCGTGATCCTGTTCACGTGCCTGGAGATCATGCGCCACGCTTACCGCACCAGCGGGGCCGAGTACTGGAGTCTCGACAAGACGCTGATCTACTCCTTCTTCGCCGGTTTTGGATTCCTCATCGCCATCGTCATCATGGCCGGTATCCGCGAGGAGCTCGACAAGGCCGACATCCCCAAGGCCCTGCGCGGCCCGGGCATCACCATGGTCCTGGCCGGAATCCTCTCGATGGCGTTCATGGGCTTTGCCGGCGTGGACAAGGGGCTCCAGAAAGCACTGACCAAACCCGTCGCCGCTGCCACGATGCAGGATTCATGGTCCGGCGCCAGTAGGCAAACCGCCCCGGCGACGACGTCGGCCCCCGCTACCGCTACCGCGTCCGCCCCCGCCACGCGCGCGGCAGGACAATAGGGAACTTCTATGGCAATCATCATGATACTGCTGGCCGCCGGCACAATGCTGGTCCTGGCGCTGGCTGCCGGATTCGTGCTGGGCTGGGCCAACAAGGCCCTGCACGTCCAGGCCGACCCACGCATCGAGTCGATCCTGTCGATTCTGCCCGGCGCCAACTGCGGCGGATGCGAGTTCATCGGATGCGCCGATTACGCCGAGGCCCTGGTCAAGGACGGCGCTGCCATCAACAAGTGCTCCGTTGGCGGCGAAAGCTGCAAGAAGATGATCGCCAATATCCTCGGCGTCGAGGTCACCGAAAGCTGGCCGTACCGACCCGTCGTCCACTGCGGTGCCCACACCGGCGACAAGTTCGGCCGACACCTCTACCAGGGCGAAGGCACCTGCTCGGGCGCCAACGGCGTGGCCGGCGTGCAGGGCTGCACGTACGGGTGCCTGGCCTTTGGCGATTGCGAGCGGTCGTGCAATTTCGACGCCATCCACGTCGTCGACGGCCTCGCGACGGTCGACTATCACAAGTGCACCGGCTGCGGCGCCTGCGAGCGGGCGTGCCCGAGGCACATTATCTCGATGGTCCCCTTCAAGCGAGAGCGGATGCTCGTGGTCACCTGCTGCAACCACGACTTCGGCAAGGCGGTCAAGGCCGTCTGCAAGGTCGGCTGCATCGGCTGCGGCGCCTGCGCCCGAACCAGCGCCCTGTTCTCGATGGAGAAGAACCTGCCCCGGATCGACTATGAAAAATACGATCCGGAAATGGCCGCCGAGTTTGAAACGCTCATGGGCAAATGCCCGATGAAGCGCCTGCTGATCATTGGCAAACCCACCGAAAGAGACCTCGCCGGCGTGGCCAACGAAAAGAATCCTCCCGACCTGATCGTCGACAAGTTCGAGACCACCGCCGACAAGACCGAATGGCGAGGGTAACAGCATTTCCAATTTCCAATTGAAATCGGCATAGGCAGACCCTCGCGGGCTGTCCCTGCCATACCACCGCCCGCTCGCGTCTTTGTGCTTTGGGCCCGGTGCGCGAATTTGGTCTTTGTTCTTGTTTAGGATTTCCGCAGCCGCGGCTAGAATGCCCCCGTGGCCGACAGGAAGAGCACCCAACCCGGATTCGATTTCTCCAAAGCCAAGGGCCCGCGCGCCACGCCGGTCGTTGGCGGCGACGAGGCGGCCGCCCAGGCGCCGCCGCCGTGGCCGGTGTCGCTGCTGGTGCGGCACATCAAGGAGTCGCTCAGCGAGTGCTTCCCCGCGGCCATCAGCGTCGTCGGCGAGATCAGCAACTTCAAACGCCACAGCAGCGGCCACCTGTACTTCCGCCTCAAGGACGCCAACGCCGCCATCGACGCGGTGATGTTCCGCACGGCCGCGGCCAGGCTCAAGTTCGAGCCCGCCGACGGCCTCGAGGTCGTCGCCCAAGGTCGCATCGACGTGTACGACCAGCGCGGGCAGCTCCAGATCTGCATCGACCGCCTCTCGCCCAAGGGTGCCGGCGAACTTGAACTGGCCTTCCAGCAGCTTCGCGCCAAACTCCAGGCCGAAGGCCTGTTCGATGCGGCCGCCAAGAAACCCCTGCCCATGTACCCCCGCGCGATCGGCCTGATCACCAGCCCCACGGGCGCGGCGGTGCGCGACATCGCCCGCACGCTGGCGCGCCGCTGGCCGGCGGCCGACGTGTACCTCCTGCCGGTCATGGTTCAGGGCGCCGAGGCGGCGGGGCAAGTCGCCGCGGCGGTGGCGCTGCTGGACGCGGGCGCCGGGCGGCTCAATATCGACACGCTGATCGTCGCCCGCGGCGGCGGCAGCCTGGAAGACCTCTGGGCGTTCAACGAAGAGATCGTCGCCCGCGCCATCTTCGCTGCGCGCACGCCGATCGTCTGCGGCGTCGGGCACGAAGTGGACGTGACTATCGCCGACCTGGTCGCCGACGTGCGGGCGGCCACCCCCACTGCCGCGGCGGAATTGGCCGTTCCAGACGCCGATGCCGTTCGGCGTGGAGTCGCCACGCTGGCCGGCCGCATGACGCGCCGCGTTGGCGAAACGGTTCGCTCGGCGCGGGCGGAACTGACGGGCCTGCTCCGCAGCAGCGTCTTTCGCGACCCCGGGGCGGCGGTGCGAACGCACACGCGCCGCGTGGACGAGCTGTCGCACTGCCTGGCGTCGGGCCTGGCGGCCCAGGTCGCCCAGGCGCGGCGGGCGATGGAGGCCCCGGCGGCAGCCCTGGCGGGCCTGCATCCGGTGCGCCTGGTCGATCGGGCCCGCGCGGCGGTCGATGCCCTGCAGGCCTCGCTGCGATGGAATCTCGGCGCCCGCGCCAAACGCGGCGGCGAGTCGCTGCTGCGACTCGAGGGGCGCCTGACGGCGGCTCTGCCGCGACACCGCCTGGCGCTGGCCCGCCAGAGAGTCGAGGCCGCCGCGCGGCAGCTCGAAGCGATGAGCTATCGCAGCGTGCTGGCCCGCGGATTTTCTGTCACCCGCGACAGCCGCGGGCAAATCGTGCGCAGCGCCGCAGCCGTGGCGGCCGGGGAAATCCTCAGCACGCAGGTGTCCGACGGGGCCATCGCCAGCCGCGTCATGGGCGGCGGCGAAGGCGGCCCACCGCCGCCGGCGGCCGCCCCGGCGCGGCGAAGCAAGAAACATTCCCCCGACTCGGGGCCTGGACTATTCGACGACAAACCCTCGCAACCCAGACAGGACGAACCATGAGCACACAACCGAACACACCGCAGAACGAAACCGCCAAGCCGACCTTCGAGCAGGCCCTGGCCCAACTCGAGGGCATCGTCGAGAAGATCGAATCCGGACAGGTGCCCCTCGAACAGGCCATCGAGATGTACGCCCAGGGCACGCGACTGGTGCAGCAGTGCCGCACCATCCTCGATGCCGCCGAGAAAAAAATCCAACTGCTGTCCAAGAACGCCGACGGTTCGCTGACAGTGGCAGGCGAGTTGGAGGATGAGACGCAGGTGTAGGCGGGGCGGACGGGGACGGGGCTTAACCACAAAGACACGAAGGGGACTGGGACAGGAGGTGCGGGATTACCGGGATCGAGAAGATCAAGAGGATTGGGAAAAGGCAGATGGGCGCCCTCGCTTCCAACTCACCACTCACAGCTCACAACTCGCCACTGCTTTTGGGCTTGTCATTGGGGCCTGCCCGGCCAATAATGGGTGCAGGCCGTTTATGAGGAGCATTCGATGAGTCTGCTGGCACGGGCAGGAATCCTGAAGAAGCCCCAGTCGCTTTCCGAATCGGTCGGCTACACGATGCTGTCGATGGTAGAGGTAGCCCTCTTTTTCGGCGTGCTGTCGGTGCTTTATTTCGTGGGCATCTCCAGCCTCTATGTTACCGTGCGCAATCACCAGGCCCTCAAGGAGGGCATCGAGCAGGCCCAGAAATATTCCGGTCCGCAGGAGAAGTACTCCGGCGCCGACGTCTTCGAGCAGGAACCTCGTTCAGCGCGGGAGATGGTCGCTGCCGCCAAGAAGCTGCTGGCGGCAGTCCCGCCGGCCGCCCCTGCCCCAGCGGAGAAAGCGCCCGCCACACGCGCCACGGCTGCGGCGTCGGAGGCCGTAGCGCTATCGGCGCAGGCGGAGAAGATCGACTCCCAGGCGCGCAAGATCGCGGACCTGGCGGCCGTGATGATGCGGAACATCGCCTCGAATTACAACACCGCCCCGGTGGTCTCGCAGGAGTTCCGCAACGCGACCGAGCAGGCTGCCCAGGAGGCGCGGCAGGCCCAGGAGCTGGCGCTGCGGATTCACACGCTGGTCGCGCCGGGCTCGCCGTACGTGGTGAAGATCCAGGCCCTGGAGCTGCAGAAAGACGATGTGCCCCGCAAGCAACTGGCCAATTTCTTCAGCAGCAAGAACGCCCCGCGATTCTTTGAATGGTCGCTGTTTACCGAAGTGCCCGTGTGGCTGTGGTTCGTCCAGGGCGGCGTGTACCTGCTGCTGGTCACGATCTACTGGGCCCCCGTCGGCGAGGGCGTCAACGAGATCGAGTTGCGGGCGCTGGTGCTGACGATGCTGGCGGCGTTGATCGCCGCCGCCGCGGCAAACTTCGCCCTGGTCAGCGGGCTGGCCGAGACATTCTGGAACATCATCACAGGCTGACGGATCAGCCCCAACGCTGCCGATGTATACTTCCGCGGGAGGTAGGCGCTCATGATGAAATACGCAACATTACTGCTGCTGACGGCGGGTCTGCTGATAGCCGGGTGTAAGCGGGAAGACACCCCCCCGCCGCGTGCAGAGAAATACGATCCGGCCAAGGACACCCCCGCCAGCACCGTCAATGACTACGTCGATCCAGGCCTGGCGGCCGACCAGACGGAAATCTCCGCCGAGATCAGTCGCCGCAAGGTTGTCCCCGCGCTGGCTGGGGAGCTGCCTCCCAGCGCGACGACAGCGCCGGCGACAACGCGCCCGGCCAGCACAACCGCCCCGGCCAGCGAGCCCGTCCCCGCGGCCAGCCAACCCACGCCGCTGCCCGATGCGGCGCCGCCGGCGCCCGCCCCCGCAGCGCCTGCCGCTCCAGCGGCCCCGCCAGCCCCTGACGCGGCGGGCGGCGCTGCTCCTGCCCCAGCCCCCGGTACGGGCACAGGCGAGTTTGATCTTCCGCGCACCGCCCCGGCGCCGGCCCCGGCGGCCCCGGCCGAACCCTAGAGGACAGGCGGTTTAGCGGCGCGGTTCGGCAGGCAGCTTAGCCGCACCGGCACGTGATATACGATGGACCACCTCCCGCACGCACATAGCTTCAACGAGATTCGTCTCTGCCTGATGGTCCGCATCTGCAGCGCCTGCGGCAAAGGCCCGCTGGAAATCCAGGGCGAGGCGGTCGCGCCTGCTCGCAGTGGGCCCGTCGCCATCGAGACGCGGTGCAAGTCCTGCAACGCGGCGCATCCGATGGAGTTCTTCTGCGATGCCCCGCTCCAGGGCGAGCAAGGCCAGTGCCTCGTGATCAATCCCGGTCGACAGCCCAGCCGCATCGTCGACCTGGGCCAGTGGCTGAGCCTGTGCGACCTGATGATGATCGAGTCTCGCCAGGCCGCCCTGCCCGCCCAGGCCCGCCTGGCCGCCTGCCAGGCCGCCCTATGCCTGCAGGAGGCGCTGAAGTTCTACGCCCCGCACGAACAACTGCCCCCGCCGACGGCGTTCTTCCTCTCCGACGTCCCCTACCACGCCGCCCCCGAGCAGTTCGCCCAGGACCACCTGCGCGCCCTGCTGGCGCGCCTGCCCAGCACCGGCCAACACACGCCCGCGCCCGCCCCGCGCCGGGCGTGGTGGCAGTTCTGGAAATCCAAACCACCCTCCCAATGATGAGGCCGATATGCTCCCCCCCGCCGTCGCCGACTACCTGCTCAACAACCGCTCGCGGCATCTGGCCGAGTTGATGGACCTGCTGCGATTCCCCTCGATCGCCAACGTCAGCGGCCCGGGCGAGGCCTGCGCGCCCTGCGCCCAATGGCTCGCGCGGCGCCTCGAAGCCGCCGGCTGCACCGCACGCGTGGTGCCCACCACGGGCAAGCCCAACGTGCTGGCCCACGCGCCCGCTGCGGCCGGTCCCGACGCGCCGCGCGTGTTGATCTACGGCCATTACGATGTCCAGCCGGCCGACCCGCTCGATCAGTGGACCAGCCCACCCTTCGAGCCGGCCGTGCGCGACGGGGCCGTCTATGCCCGCGGCGCCAACGACAACAAGGGCCAGCTCTTCACGCATCTGATGGCCATCGAGGCCTGGCAGCGAACGCTGGGACTGCCCGTCAACGTCACGCTCCTGCTCGAGGGCGAGGAGGAAGTCGGCTCGCCCGACCTGGAGCCGTTCATCCACGAGCACAAGGATGAATTGGCCGCCGACGCCGCCGTTATCAGCGACTCGTCCTTCTTCGCCGACGGCGTCCCGAGCATCACCTACGCCCTGCGCGGACTGGTCTACGCAGAACTCACCCTCACCGGACCCAACCGCGACATCCACAGCGGCGAGTACGGCGGGGCGGCCACCAACCCCATCAACGCCCTGACGGCGATGATCGCCTCGCTGCACGACGCCGATGGCCGCGTGACGCTCAAGGGCTTCTACGACGACGTGCTGCCCCTGACCGACGCCGAGCGCCGCGCCTGGGACGCCCTGCCCTACAACGAGGCGACGATGGCCCGCTTCCTCGGCGCGCCCGACGGCCGACTCGGCGGCGGCGAGAAGAACCTGCCCGCCCTGCATCGCCTCTGGGCCCGCCCGACGCTCGACTGCAATGGCATCGTCGGCGGCTACACCACCAAGGGCTCCAAGACGATCATCCCCGCCAAGGCCTCGGCCAAGTTCTCGATGCGCCTGGTGGCCAACCAGAACCCGCAGAAGATCGAACAGGCCCTGAGCGAGTTCGTCAGCGCCAACACGCCGGCGGGCCTGGCCGGCGAACTGGTGTTCCACGCCTCATCTCGCCCGGTGATGCTCGCCACGCAAGGCCCCGCGATGACGGCCGCCCAGGCCGCCATGTCCGAGGCCTTCGGCAAGAGCCCTGTCCTGATCCGCTGCGGCGCCTCGGTGCCCGTGACGGAACTGATCCAGCGCCTGTTGGGCCTCGACGCGGTGCTGATGGGCTTTGGCCTGCCCGAAGACAACCTCCACAGCCCCAATGAACACTTCAAACTCGACCAGTTCTACCGCGGCTCGATCGCCTCTGCCGCGATGCTGGGCACTCTGGCGGGGCTCTGAGCCGTAGCACGGGCATCTTGCCCGTGAGTCCCATGTGAGCCTCGCCCATGCGTCCATGAAGTACTCCTGAGGAGGAGGCGAGGACCTCTTCCTGAAATCAGATGACAGGGCGGAGATATCCGATATAGTCGCAGCAAGCATGAAACGACGAATCGGCGACACCACGGTTATCGGCGGCGACTACCAGCACCGCGCCCTGACGCATGGGCCGGCGGTCCAGCGGTTCTGGCATTACAGCAAGCAACTGGCCGTCGCGAAGTTGCTGCCGCCGGCCTCAGGAGAGTTCGTCCTCGACGTCGGCTGCGGATCGGGCGTCATCTCGCATTTCCTGGCCAACCAGGGCCCCGCGGTGCTGGGGATCGACGCCAACGAAGCGGCCATCGAGTTTGCCCGCAGCCACGGGCAAGGCGACGGCGCGCGGTTTCTGTGCGGCCTCGTCGACGAAGCATTCGCCCTCGAGCGCCCCGCCGACAAGATCTACTGCCTGGAAGTGATCGAGCATCTCTACGCCGGCCAGGGCCGGCAAATGCTCGACGTCTTCGCCGGTCTGCTCGCACCCGGCGGACAAGTCCTGCTCACGACGCCCAACTACGCCAGCGCCTGGCCGGCCATCGAGCGGACGATGGACCTGCTGCATCTGGCCCCGCCGATGCGCGAACACCAGCATGTCACGCACTACACCCCCCGCCGCCTGCGGAAACTCTGCACCGCCGCCGGCTTCAAAGTCGAGCGCCTGATGACGCACTGCTTCATCGCCCCCTGGGCCGCCGCCCTGAGTTGGCGTCTCGCCGAGCGCCTGGCGGCCGCTGAGTTCCGCTACGACCTTCGCCTGGGCTCGATCCTGGTCGCTGTGCTGCGAAAATGATCCGAGACGGGAGGAGCGGGGCTACGGGATTGAAGAGATTATGGGGATGGGAAAAGACTAAGAGAAAGATGTTAGCGGCGGAGCTTGCTCCGCGGGTTCTTGGATCGGGGAAGAAACCCGTCGGGCAAGCTCGGCCGCTAACGCTGCGCTTCCGAGTCCTGTTCTTCTTATCCTCTTAATCTTTTCGATCCGGTGATCCGCTCTCCCGGTTTCTAAATGCCTGCGCGGCTCAAGCGGATGATCTCGGCCGCGGAGCAATCGCGTTTTACCGCGTAGCCGCTCAGGGGCTTGATGTGCTCGTGCACGGCGTCGATCAGGTCTACGGCGAAGGGGAAGAAGGCGTCTTCGACTTCGTCGGCGGGGGTGATCCAGTTGCGGGCGCCGACGACGGCCGGCGGGGCGTCGAGGTCGTCGAAGGCCAGTTGGGTGATCTTGCTGGCCATCGTGTGCAGGAAGCTGCCACGCTCGCAGGCGTCGGACGCCAGCAGGATCTTATGCGTCTTCTTCACCGACGCCAGGACCGGCTCGTAGTTGAAGGGCACGATGCTGCGAGCGTCGATCACCTCGCAGCTCATGCCGTACTGGGCTTCGAGCTGCTTGGCGGCTTCGAGGGCCCGGTAGAGCGTCGCGCCGATGGTGAGGATCGTCAGGTCCTTGCCCTGCTTGCGCACGGCCGGTTCGCCGAAGGGGACTTCGTAGCGGCCGGTGGGCACGCCGCCGGGGACGAACTCCTCGGCGTTGCCGTAGAGGCGCTGGCTCTCGAAGAAGATCACCGGGTCGGTCCCGGTCAGGGCGGTGTACATCATGCCCTTGGCGTCGTACGGCGTGGCCGGGAAGACGACCTTGAGCCCGGGGATGTGGGCGACCATGCTCGTCCAGTCTTGGCTGTGCTGGGCGCCGTACTTGCTGCCCACCGATACGCGGAGCACCAGCGGCATGCGGAGCAGTCCGCCCGACATCGACTGCCACTTGGACATCTGGTTGAAGATCTCGTCGCCGGCGCGGCCCATGAAGTCGCAGTACATCAGCTCGGCGATCACTCGCCCGCCTTCGAGGCAGTAGCCCACGGCTGAGCCTACGATCGCGCCTTCGCTGATGGGCGTGTTGAACAGGCGGTGGTAGGGCAGCGCTTCGGTCAGCCCGCGATAGACAGCGAAGGCCCCGCCCCAATCGCGGTTTTCCTCGCCGTAGGCCACCAGCGTCGGGTCGGTGTAGAACTGGTCGAGGACGGCTTCAAAGATCGCGTCGCGCAGGCCGATGCAGCGGGTGTCTTTCAGGCGGGCGCCCTTTTCATCGAACGCCGATCGCGAGCGGCCGGCCAGCGACTGCACGCGCGGGTTGGCGTCTTTGGCCATCAGCACTTCGGGCGCGCGGGTGGTATCCATCGACTCGACCTTGCAGTTGGAGTACATCGTCGCTTCCAGCAGCGAGCCCTTGGCCTTGAGGTCGGCGCGGGGCGAGATCTTCAGGTCGATGGCCTTGGTGTAGGCGCGGAAGATCGTGTCCTCAGCCGCAGCGGCCAGGGCGTCGACGTCGGTCTGCGAGCACACGCCGGCAGCGATCAGGTCAGCCGCGTAGTGCGAGAGCGGATCGACCGCCTGCCAGGCTTCGACCTCGGCCTTCTCGCGATAGCTCGACTGGTCGGAGGGGGAGTGTCCGCTGTAGCGGTAGGTGATGACGTCGAGCAGGACGGGTCCGCGGCCTTGGGCGAGGATTTCTTTCTTGCGTGCGATGGCGTCGGCGACGGCCAGGGGGTTGTACCCGTCGACGCGTTCGGCGTGCATCTGCTCGGGGTTGAGCCCGGCGCCCAGGCGGGCGAGGATGCCAAAGCCCATCGTCTCGCCGACGGGCTGGCCGCCCATGCCGTAGAAGTTGTTGACGAAGTTCATGATCAGCGGCAGGCCGCCCTTGTGGTCGCCGTCCCAGAGCGTGCGGTACTGGTCCATATTGGCCAGGCAGAGCCCTTCCCAGACCGGTCCGCAGCCCAGCGATGCGTCGCCGATGTTGGCGATCACGATGCCGCGCTTGTGGTTGATGCGTTTGAACATGGCCGCGCCGACGGCGATATCGCCCGAACCGCCGACGATGGCGTTGTTGGGGAACACGCCAAAGGGCGGGAAGAACGCGTGCATCGAGCCGCCCATGCCCTTGTTGAAGCCCGCCTCGCGGCCGAAGATTTCCGCCAACGCGCCGTAGACCAGGAAGTCGACCGCCAGGTCCTTGACCGAGCCGGTGGCGCCTTGCTCGACGATCTTGAGGCACTGCCCGCCGAAGTAGTTTCGCATGATGTCCAGCAGCGTCGCGTCGTTGGTCTTGCGGATGGCGGACAGGCCCTTGGCGAGGATCTCGCCGTGGCTGCGGTGGCTGCCGTAGATGTGGTCGTCGAGGTCCAGGTGCATCGCCTGGCCGACGGCCTCGGACTCCTGCCCGATCGACAGATGCGCCGGGCCCTTGTGGTCGTAGGCGACGCCCTTGAAGTTGCCGCGGAGCTTGACCTCGTTGAGCATGTTCTCGAACGTCCGCAGCAGCAGCATGTCGCGCTGAATGCCGATCAGGTCGGCCTTGCTGTAGCGCGACAGTTCCTGGGCGATGGTCTTGTTGTAGGCGTTGACCTGGATCGAGGTGAAGTCGATCCGTCCGCTCTTGCGAACCTCTTGCGGGATGATCATCAGATTTTTGGGCATCGGTTAACTCCTGAAGCCTTGGGTGCGGCTATGTCGTTTGGGCTGTCTCGGGGCAAGTAATCTCGATATTGCGCGACGCGAGGAACTCACGCCAGGGTTGATCGGGCATCTGTTCGGTGACGACGCGGCTGACGGCGTCCCAGTCAACGATCTTGTACAGCGACGCGGCGGCGAACTTGCTCGAGTCGGCCAGCAGGATCGTCTGCCGCGCGTTGCGGACGGCCAGGCGATACAGGGCGGCCGAGTCGATGTCGCCGGCGGTGAGGCCGAAGTCCATCCCCAACCCGTCGGCGCCGATCATCGCCACGTATCCGCGAAGCTGCTCGAGGGCGGCGGTGGCCATTGGCCCGATGGTGTCCATGCGGGCCGGGCGGTACTGCCCGCCCAGCAGAATCACGCTGATAGCCGGCGAGTCGAGCACCTCGGCCAGGCGCACTGAATTGAGGATGATGGACAATCCGCGTTTGCCCCGCAGAAACGCTGCCGTGGCGAAGCAGGTCGTGCCGCTGTCGAGAAAGAGCTGGTCTCCGTCGGGGATCAGCCCCGCCGCAAGACTGCCGATGACCTGCTTGGCGTAGGTGTTGCGGGCGGCCTTGGACTGGAAGGAGAAGTCCATCTTCCGGGCCAGACTCGCCCCGCCGTACGTGAGAGACAGCTCCCCCGAGTCGGCCAATGCTCGCAGGTCACGCCGCACCGTGGCCGACGAAACGGCCAGAGCGTCGGTGAGGTCCTTGACGCTAACATGCCCTTTCTCATAGGCTTGAGAAAGAATGCTATCGCGTCTTTGTTGGGATGATGCGTTCATCGTGGCACAGGCTTTCCAGCCTGTGACACAGCCTGGAAAGGCTGTGCCACCTGATTATGACTCAAGTTAATCATATTCATGCACAAAGATCAACATAAAAATGCAGACTTTTTGCTTGATGTTGGATAATGTTGACTGTATCTTTGAAATGATACTGGCGATACTCTGTTCACAGAGGTGCATAGATGCTGACATTGCGGATACCCCAGCGTTCCAAGACCGTCGAGGAAGTGACCGTCGGGCAGTGGTTCAAGGCCGAAGGCGGCAAGCTCAAGAAGGGCGAGACGATCGTCGAGATCGAGGCCCCTGACGCGATCTACCAGATCACGGCTGCCTCCGACTGCCGACTGCTCAAGGTGCTGGCTGGCGAAGGCACGGTCGTGGCCGTCGGCGAGCCAGTAGCCCTGCTGGGCCAACCGGGCGAGGATATCGCCAAGGCGATGGCCGAAATCGCCGCCCAGGCCGCCGCGGCTGCCCCCGCCAAGACAGTCAAGCCCGCCGTGGCGGCCGCACGCGTTAACACGGCTCCGGCTGTGCCGGCGCCGGTACGTGCTCCACAACCCGCCGCGGCGCCTGCCCCCGCTCCTGCTGCCGTGGCCGCGCCTGCTGCGACCCCAAACGTTGTGCCTGTCCTCATGCCCCAGGCCGGGCAGAGCATGGAAGAGGGAACCATCGTTGCCTGGCGCGTGAAGGAAGGCGACCGGATCAAAGTCGGCGACATCATCTTCGACGTCGAGACTGACAAGGCCACCATCGAAGTCGAAGCCGTCGACGCCGGCCGCATCGGCCGCATCGTCGTGCCTGAGGGCCAGACCGTCGAAGTGAAAGTGCCCGTGGCGTATCTGGCCGAGAGCCCCGCGGCTATCGACGCGTTCCTGCGCGGCGAGAGCGCCCCAAGCGCGCCCGCCCCGGCGGGTGCCACGCTCAACTCCGTTGAGCGTGTCTCTGAAGCCCCGGCGCCCAGTGCCGCCCCCGCCGGCGAACTGCCGGCCGGCGTGACGGCGATCCTGATGCCCCAGGCCGGGCAAAGCATGGAAGAAGGCACCATCGTCGCCTGGCGCGTGAAGGAAGGCGACCGCGTCAAGGTCGGCGACATCATCTTCGACGTCGAGACCGACAAGGCCACCATCGAAGTCGAAGCCGTCGACGCCGGACGCGTCGCCCGCATCGTCGCCCAGGAAGGCGAAACGCTCGAAGTGAAAGTGCCCGTGGCGTACATGGCCGAAAACGACGCGGCGGTCGACGCCTATCTCAAAGGCGGCGCAGCGCCCGCCGCGGCGGGTGCCACGCATCCCCAAGGGATGCGTGCCACTGAACCTTCCGCACCTGCAGTTGCCGCTGCGGCGCCAGTGCGTCAAGCCGTTGCCGCTCCCGTTTCGGGTGACGGTCGCGTGAAGGCCTCACCGGCCGCTCGCAAACTCGCTGCCCAGCGCGGCGTAGACCTCTCAGCCGTGCCGGCCGGCAGCGGACCGGGCGGGCGCATCCTCTCAACCGACATCGCAACCGCTCCGGCCGGCGCGGTCGCTCCGGCTGCGGGCAAAGCCCCGGCCAAGCCTGCCCTGGGCGAGCCCAAGCGCACGAAGATGTCCGGCATGCGAAAGGCCATCGCCAGGAACCTGCAGGCCTCCAAGCAGACCATCCCGCATTTCTACATCAAGCAGACCGTGCGGGCCGACGCCCTGCTGGCCAAGTACAAGCAGCTCAAGGCCGCCGCAGAGTTCAAGTGTACGATCAATGACTTCGTAGTCGCGGCCGTGGCCAAGGCTGTCGCCGAGAAGCCCAGCTTCCGCAGCCAGGTTGACGGCACGGATCTGCTGGAGTACCCCAACGCCAACGTCGGCATGGCCGTGGGCGTCGAGGGCGGGCTGGTGGTGCCGGTCATCGCCTCGGCAGACAAGTTGAGCTTCCGCGACCTGGCCGCCCAGACGCGCCGCATCGTCGAGGCAGCCCGCAGCGGCAAGATCGAGAACATGGGCCAAGGCGCGATCACCATCACCAACCTGGGCATGTTCGGTATCAGCGAGTTCTCGGCGATCATCAACCCGCCCGAGGCCGCCATCCTGGCCGTCGGGGCGGCGCACGAAGAGGCGGTCATCGAGAACGGCCAGATTAAGGCCGCGCAGGTGATGACCATGATTCTCAGCGTCGACCACCGCGTGATCGACGGCGTGATGGCAGCAGAGTTTGTGAACCGGCTCAAAGAACTGCTCGAAAAGCCGGAAGGGCTGCTCGGCTGAGCGGGAAACAGAAAAGACAACAGCCTTGCCACAAAGATCACAAAGAGCACGAGGTGGGAAACGACTAAGAAGCTCTCTTTGTGGTCATTGTGATTGTGGCAGAAGTTTTGGATGCACGAGGTAACAAATGGCAAACAAGTATGACGTAGTCGTGATCGGCTCGGGTCCAGGTGGATACGTGGCGGCACTCAAGGCCGGGGCAATGGGCGCTTCCACCGCAATCATTGAAGAGGCGCCGAATCTCGGCGGGACGTGCCTGAACTTCGGATGCATTCCATCCAAGGCGCTGCTGGCATCGGCTGAACTGCTGCATCACATCGAGCATGCCGGCGATCTGGGCGTGAATGTTTCGGGGCCCATCAGCTTCGACTGGTCGAAGATCCAGGCCCGCAAGGACAAGATTCTCAAGGGCCTGCGCGGCGGGATCGAGACGCTCTTCGCCTCACGCGGCGTCCAGATCGTCAAGGGCCACGGCTCGCTGGCCGGTAAAGGACAAGTGCTGGTTACCGACGGCGGCAGCAAGACCACGCTGGCGGCGGGCAATGTGATTCTGGCTGTGGGCTCAGCGCCACGGCGGATTCCCGGCTGGCCGACCGACCCCGAGCTGGTCTGTACCAGCGACGAGGCCCTGCACTGGACTGCCCTGCCCAAGCGGCTGCTGATCGTCGGCGGCGGCGTCATCGGCTGTGAGTTCGCCTGCATGATGCGAGAGTACGGCGTGGCCGTCACGGTCGTCGAGATGATGCCCAACCTGCTGCCGGAGATGGACGCGCAGCTCGGGCGGGCGATCGAGAAGATCTTCACCCGCCGCGGCATCGCGTGCATCACGGGCGTCAAGGTCGAGAACCTCGCGGGCACCGCGGGCAATCTTACCGCGACGATCACCGGCGGCCTGAGCGTGCAGGTGGACAAGGTGCTGGTCGCGACCGGTCGGCGCCCCAAGACCGAGAACCTCGGCCTCGAGAGCGTGGGCATCGAGACCGACCGCGGATTCATCCGGGTGGACGAGCGGATGGCGACCTCGGCCAAAGGCGTGTATTGCATCGGCGACGCCAACGGGCGGTGCCTGCTGGCGCACGCGGCCAGCGCACACGGCGTGGTGGCGGTTGAAAACGCGCTGGGACACAAGAGTACGATCACGCCGGCGATTCCCTGGGCGGTGTACACGTTCCCGGAGATTGCGGGCGTGGGCATGACAGCCAGGCAGGCGCGGCGCGACGGCGTGCCGGTCTCGGTCGGGCTGTTCCCGCTCAACGTGCTGGGCAAAGCCCAGGCTGTCAACGACACCGAGGGCTTTGTCAAAGTGATTCGCGGGCGCGACGACGGCAAACTGCTGGGCGTTCACGCCCTGGGGCACAATGTGACGGAAGTGATCGGGGCGGCCGGTGCCATGATCGGCACCGGCGCCAGTGTCAAAGATCTCGCCGAGACGGTCTTCGCTCACCCGAGCATCAGCGAAAGTTTGCGGGAATCGGCGGAAGATGCGCTGGGCATGGCGCTGCACCTGCCCGCCCGCAAGATGGTTCAGATTGTGGCGGAGTGATCCCGGGTGCCATGGCACCCGGAGATTTGGAGCACGCAATGTCAGAAACGCTTGAGACAATTCGAAGCCTGGGCAGCGTAGAAGAGATGCAAAAGGCAGCAGCGAGCCGGCTGCGGCCCGCCACTGCGCCCAAGAGCAACTCGCACATTCACCTGCCGCCGAACTTCTCGGCGTTCAAGGATGTCCAGCAGGCCGTCTCACTGGCGGCCGCCCAGGGCGTCGGCGTGCTGGGGCTGAGCAACTACTACGACTACCGCGTCTATCGCGACTTCGTGGCCGCCTGCCGGCGGGCGAACATCTTCCCGACGTTCGGCCTGGAGATCATCGCCCTCGATGAGCCGATGGCCGCGGCAGGCATCAAGGTCAACGACCCGGGCAACCCCGGGCGGTTCTACATCTGCGGCAAGGGCATCACGAAGTTCGACCCGATGGACCCGGTCGCCGGTGGCATCATTAATACCATCCGCGGCAACGACACGGCCCGCATGCGCGAGATGATCGGCAAGATCGACGCGATCTTCGCCCGCGGCGGCGTGGACCTGCACCTGGGCGAGCAGGACGTCATCGCCATGGTCGTGCGACGCCACGGCTGCGCAGCCGAGGCCGTCACGCTCCAGGAGCGTCACGTCTGCCAGGCGTTCCAGGAAGCGTTCTTCGCCCGCACGAAAGCCCAGGAGCGGCCGGCGCTGTTGGAGAAGATCTTCGGCGCCGCGTGCAAGGCCAAACCTGAAGACGCCGTCGGCGTCCAGGGCGAGATCCGCACGCACCTGATGAAGGCCGGCAAGCCCGCCTTCGTCACCGAGACCTTCGTCAGCTTCGCCGAGGCGTACCGCCTGATCCTGGCGCTGGGCGGGATCCCGTGCTACCCGACGCTGGCCGACGGGGCCAACCCCATCTGCCAGTACGAGCAGCCCGTCGAACAGCTCATCCAGAACTGCCGCGACCGCAACATCCACATGGCCGAGCTGATCCCGATCCGCAACGAGCCCGACGTCTTCGCCCGCTTCGTGACAGCCTACCGCAAGGCGGGCATCCCAGTCGTGGCCGGCACCGAGCACAACACGCTGGACCTGATCGGCATGTGGCCGACCTGCAAGGGCGGCAAGGCCATGCCCGCCGAGGTGCTCGATATCCTCTGGGAAGGCACGTGCGTCATGGCCGCCCATCAATTTCTGGCCTCGCACGGCCGGGCCGGATATGTTGACGCCGGCGGCAAACCCAACGCCGACTACGCCGGCGCCGAAGATCGCATCCGGGCGTTTGCGTCTTTGGGCGCGGCCGTCATCGAGACGTATTTCCGGTCCGCCCAAGGCCGATGAGGAGCAGCGCTGCAATGGACAAGACCGAACTGATCAACGTGATTGCCCCGGCGATGCGGGCGCTGGCCGCACAGGACAACCGCCTCAAGCTGGTGCGATTCGACGAGACCGCCACCACGCACGGCGGCGTCGCGTTCGATCCGCCGGCCGGCGGCAATGCGGCCGCCATCGTCGCGGCGCTTTCGACCCTGATGAGCACACAGGGCAAGAAGGTCACAGCGGTGGCCGTCGACGGGCTGGGTATGTTCACGGTGTGCGAGCACCCCGCCGCCGGGGCAGGGCGCGTGGCGGGCAAAGTCGCCCTGGTGACCGGGGCGGCGCAGGGCTTCGGCCTGGAGATCGCGCAGAACCTGGCCGAGCAGGGCGCCTGCGTGGTGCTGGGCGACATCAACGCCGCCGGCGCGCAGAAGGCCGCCGAGGGCCTCATGGCCAGGCACGGTCCGCAGTGCGCGATGGGCCTGGCGATCAACGTCACCGATGGCGCGTCGGTCGCTGCCGCCATTCACCAGATCGTGCGGACCTTCGGCGGGCTGGACATCCTGGTCTCCAACGCCGGCGTTCTCAAGGCCGGTTCCGTCAAGACGCAGAGCGAAAAGGATTTCGATTTCGTCACGGCCGTCAACTACAAGGGCTTCTTTCTGTGCGTGCAGAAGGTCGCGCCGGTCATGGCGGTGCAGCACCAGGCGCGGCCGGGGTACACCAGCGACATCATCCAGATCAATTCCAAGAGCGGGCTGGAAGGTTCCAACCGCAACGGCGCGTACGCCGGCAGCAAGTTCGGCGGGCTGGGGCTGACGCAGTCGTACGCGATGGAACTGGTGACTGACGGGATCAAGGTCAACGCGATCTGCCCGGGCAATTTTCTGGACGGCCCGCTGTGGTCGGACCCGGACAACGGCCTGTTCGTGCAGTACCTCCGCACGGGCAAAGTGCCCGGGGCCAAGAGCATCGCCGATGTGCGGAAGTTTTACGAAGGCAAAGTGCCCATGGGCCGCGGCTGCAACACCGCCGACGTGATGACGGCGGTCTATTATTTGATCGATCAACAATACGAAACCGGCCAGGCCCTGCCCGTTACGGGCGGGCAGGTCATGCTCAAGTAGAGATAAACACGACGGAAGGAATCAGTATGGCACGCGCGAAAGCCAAGACGAAGGCTGTCAAGAAAGTCACTCGCAAGCCGGTCAAGAAAGCCGCCAAAAAGACGGTCAAGAAGACTGCTCGCAAGATGAGGCCGCTGAAGAAGACTGTCGTAAAAAAGGCGGCCCGCAAGGTTGCCAAGACCAAGCCCACTGCCAAGAGGGTGGCGGTCAAGAAGACCGCTGTGAAGAAGGCGGCTTCTGGAACAGCTTCCAAAGCGGCAGCTAAGGCTGCCGCACCCCATAAGAAACTTCCGGCGACGCAGTACGCCGTGCAGCTTGTCGGGCCCGATAAGCTCACGCTCAACGCCTCCAAGGCAGTGCACGAGGTTGGGCCTTACGGCGTGCTGGCGCGCATCGAGTCGGTGGGGCTATGCTTCAGCGACCTCAAGCTGCTCAAGCAGTTCGACCAGCATCCGCGCAAGAGCGGCATCGTCAGCGGGATCGACGCGGCCGCCTTGCCGCAGATGCCCAGCTACGTTCCCGGTGATAAGCCCACCGTCCCCGGCCACGAGGTCACCTGCGTGATCGTGGCGGTCGGGCCCAAGGTCAAGCGTCACAAGGTCGGCGAGCGGTGCCTGGTGCAGACCGACTATCGATGGCTCAAGACCGACAAGTCCAACGCCGCGTTCGGGTACAACTTTGAGGGCGGCCTGCAGCAGTATGTGCTGATGGACGAGCGCGTGATCATCGACCCGCAGAGCGGCCAACGCATGCTCATCCCCGTCGACCGCCAGCGCAGCGCCTCGGCGATCTGCTTGGTCGAGCCGTGGGCATGCGTCGAGGATTCGTACGTCACCCCCGAGCGGCGCGGGATGATGGCCGGCGGCAAGCTGTTGGTCGTCGCCGAGGCCGGGTACAAGATCCAGGGCATTGCCGAGAGCCTGAACCCTGACGGCAAGCCGGCGGTCGTGCTGGCCAAGCTCGCTCAGCCGGATCAGCTTGCGGATCTGCGGGCGGCTGTGGGCATGACCGTCGTCGATATCGAGTATCCCAAGACGCTCGAGCCGGGCGTGTGGAACGACATCGTGTACTTCGGGACCGACCCGGCCGTCATCGAGCTGCTCAACGACAAGCTCGCCCCCGGCGGAATCATGAACATCGTCACGGCCGGCAAGACCATTGGCCGGGCGGTGGAGATCAGCGTCGGGCGCGTGCATTACGGCATGTGCCGCTGGGTGGGCACCACCGGCGCCAATGCGGCCGACGGATACAAGATGATCCCCGCCGACGGCGAGGTGCGCGACAACGACAGTGTGATCGTGATCGGCGCCGGCGGGCCGATGGGTCAGATGCACGTGATCCGCGATGTCTGCTCGGGCAAGAAGAACCTCTCGGTCGTCGGCACCGACTTCGACGACGCCCGCCTGGCGACGCTCGGGGCCAAGGTGGCCCCGCTGGCCGCGGCCAACGGCGTGACGCTGAAAATGATCAACCCCAACAAGCAGGGCGACACGGGGACCCACAGCTACCACGCGATCATGGCTCCCGTGCCGGCGCTGGTCTCTGCGGCCATTGCGGCCAGCACACCCGGGGCGCTGATCAACATCTTTGCCGGCATCGCCGCGACGGTGAAGCACCCCATCGATCTGGACGCCGTTGTCAGCAAGAGCATCTTCATGTTCGGCACCAGCGGCTCGACCATCCGCGACATGATGATCGTGCTGGAGAAGGTGCAAGCCGGCACGTTGGACACCAACGCCTCCGTCGACGCTGTCAGCGGAATGGCCGGGGCGATCGACGGCATTGCGGCCGTCGAGAACCGCACGCTGGCCGGCAAGATCATCGTCTATCCGCAACTGGTCGACCTGCCCCTGACGCCGCTGAGCGAGTTGAAGAACAAGCTGCCCGCCGTGGCCGCCAAACTCGACCCGCAGGGCCAGTGGACCAAGGCGGCCGAAGAGACGCTGCTGAAGCAGCGGTAATCGGTAGCCGGTAGCCAGTAGCCGGTGAATGGGTGAATGGCGACGCGCGGGTCGCCATGGGCACGCCGCGCGTACCTCAAGAGGCAAGAAATGCCTTCGATCTCTGTCATCAATCTCGGCCGGGGCGCTTACGCCGACGCGCTGGCGCTGCAGATGCGCCTGGTCGAACAGATCAAATCCCGCGGTGACGATTGCGGCGAGGCCTATCTCATCCTCGTCGAGCACGACCCGCCCGTCATCACGTTGGGCAAGGCCGCCAAGCCGCAGAATGTCGTGGCGGACGAGGCAACCCTCGCGGCCGCGGGCATCGAAGTGCACCAGGTCACCCGCGGCGGCGACGTAACGTATCACGGTCCGGGGCAGATCGTCGGTTACCCGATCGTCAATCTGCGCGCCTTGGACAGCGACGTGCGGGCCTACGTCTGGCGCCTGGAAGAAACGCTTATCCGCGTGCTGGGTCGCTTCGACATCGAAGCGTTTCGCCGCAAGGGGCTCACGGGCGTGTGGGTAGGTGACTGTCCCTGCAAGATAGCCGCCATAGGCGTGGCGGTTTCGCGATGGGTCACGTACCACGGGTTTGCCCTGAATGTAGATCCCAACCTCGCGCACTTCGACTTGATTGTCCCCTGCGGCATTGCCGATGCCGAGGTGACCAGCATGGCCGCGGTCCTTGGCCGGCCGATAACCACGGCCGAGGTGAAGCCTGTTTTGATAGAATGCTTTTATGAAGTGTTCGACGAGTTCCAGCGATGACTGACAACGCGCCTCATCGTCTACCGCCGTGGCTCACGCGCCGCCTCGGGCCTTCGCGCGATGCCGAGCAGGTCGCGGCCTTGCTGGCCGACCTGCATCTGGTCACCGTCTGCGACGGCGCGCACTGTCCCAATCGCCACGAGTGCTACAGCCGCCGCACGGCGACGTTCATGATCCTGGGCGAAACCTGCACCCGAAACTGCCGCTTCTGCGCCGTGCCTGCCTGCGGCGCCGCACCCGCGCCGCCGCGCGAGGATGAGCCCGCGGCCGTGGCCGAGGCGTGCAAACGCCTGGCGCTGCGCCATGTGGTGATCACCTCCGTCACGCGCGACGATCTGGCCGACGGCGGAGCCGGCCACTTCGCCCGAACGATCGCGGCTGTTCGCGATGCGGTTCCTCAAGCGATCATCGAAGTGCTCGTGCCGGATTTTCAGGGCGATCGTGCGGCGATAGACACAGTCCTGGCGGCGAGCCCGCACGTGTTCAATCACAATGTCGAAACCGTTGAGCGCCTGTACGCGACCGTCCGCCCGCAGGCCAGTTATCGCCGCAGCCTGGGCGTACTGGCGCACGCCAAGAGTCGCGGCGCGACGACCAAGAGCGGCCTGATGGTCGGCCTGGGCGAGGCAGCCGGCGAGGTCGAGCAGGTGCTGCGCGACCTGCGCGCCGCCGGCTGCGACATCGTCACCATCGGCCAGTATCTCGCCCCGTCGAAGCATCACCTGCCGGTGGTGCGATACGTCGAGCCCGCCGAGTTCGCCGCCTATGAAGCCGGGGCCAAGGCGATGGGTTTTGCCGCCGTCGCCGCGGGGCCCTTCGTCCGCAGCAGTTACCAGGCCGAAGATGTTTTCAACAAACGCAGTGCAAGCTTGAAATAGTGAGCCTAGACTGGCATAACCTTCCGTGGGTCCTGTTAATGAGACTAAATAAGGAGACATGAGCGATGGCGCAACTGAAAGGCAGCAAGACCGAACAGAGCTTGAAGGATGCATTTGCCGGCGAAAGCCAGGCCCGCAATAAGTACACGTATTTCGCTTCAGTGGCCAAGAAGGAAGGCCTCGAGCAGATCGCCGCGATCTTCCTGGAAACCGCCGAGAACGAAAAAGAGCACGCCAAGTTGCACTTCAAGCTGTTGGAAGGCATCGGCGACACGGCGGCGAATCTGGCCGCGGCGGCTGGCGGCGAGAATCATGAGTGGACGAGCATGTACCCGGGCATGGCCAAGATCGCCCGCGAAGAAGGCTTCGACGACATCGCCCGCCTGTTCGACGGCCTGGCCAAGATCGAGAAGGAACACGAGGCCCGCTACAAGAAGCTGCTGGCCAATTTCCAGGGCGGCCAGGTCTTCGCCAAGCCCGCCAAGACCAAGTGGGTCTGCCGCAACTGCGGCTTCGTGCATGAAGGCGAAAAGGCCGTCCAGACCTGCCCGGTCTGCAAGCACCCCCAGGCCTACTTCGAAATGGCGGCAGACAATTTCTAGCAGTGCGTTCGGCAGAGTTGCAGGATGAAGTAGAATGCGGGGCGGGAGTCGACAGCGGCTCCCGCCCTTTTTCTAACGAGGATTTCTCATGATGACTGGAAAAGCTAAGACCGTTTTAGTCGGCGCGGGCGTTATTGCAGCTCTGGCCGTTATGCACTTGGCGAATGTCTGCCGTGGCGATGGGGCGGCGTCCAAGCCCGCCTCGGCGCTGGCGTTTACCGTCAAGGACATGGAAGGCAAGGACGTGACGCTGGCGGACAAGTACGCCGGCAAGGTGGTGCTGATCGTCAACGTCGCCAGCAAGTGCGGGTTCACGCGGCAGTACAAGGGGCTGCAGGAGCTGCACGAGCAGTATGCCGTCAAGGGCCTGGCGATCGCAGGCTTTCCGTGCAACCAGTTCGGCGGCCAGGAGCCCGGCGATAACAAGACCATCCGCGAGTTCTGCGAAAGCAAGTTCGCGGTGAAGTTCGATCTGTTCGACAAGATCGACGTCAACGGCGACAAAGCCAGTCCGCTCTACAAGTATCTCACGGGCGAAAACGTGCCTGTGGCCGACAAGGGCCCGGTGAAGTGGAACTTCGAGAAGTTCCTAATCGGCAAAGACGGCCAGATGATTGCGCGGTATCGCTCAGGCATCAAGCCGGCCCAAATCGCCAAGGATATCGAAGCCGCGCTGGCGAAGTAAACTCACTGGTGCGGCTGGCCGATGTACGCCGGAGTCACCGGCGGCAGGTCTGATCCGCGGCGGCCTCGCGTTCGGCCGGCGGCGGAATACGTGAAGGGCTTGAAGCCGATTTTCAGGGCCGGGGAGTTCTCCTTCAGGTTAAAGTCTCCCTTGGCGGCATCGACGAACAGCGGGTCGGCGATGATGGAATGCGCGTCGCGCCCGGCCGCCTGCCACTGGGCGAAGGTCATCCCGGCGAAGTTCGGCTCGCCGCCGATCTGCCAGTAGCAGTTGTAGTCGAAGTCCTGCCGCCCGCCCCATTCGCCGATCAGCAGCGGGGCGTCCTTCCAGTAGAAGATGTTGTGCGCGTACTCGACGGCTTTGTAGTCTTCCTTGAGCTGGTGGAACATCTGCCCGCGTCGGCCCATCGCCACGATGTTGTTGCGAAAGACGATGTTCTTGCCGAAGTGGTGGCGATGGCCGCCCTCGAAATTGTCCACCAGCAGATTGTTCTCGATCACCACGTCGGTGGTGGCCTGGTCAGTGTAGACCGCCCCGGCCCCGTGGCGGTAGCCCATCACGTCGCGGATGACATTGTTGCGGATCGTCGTGCCCGGCGAAATGCCCCGCGTGTACACCCCGCCCATGTCGTTGAGCAGGTTCTGCCCGATCTTGTGTACGAGGTTGAATGCGAAATCGTTGTGATGCCCG